>JAIPJX010000035.1 GCA_021733945.1 Verrucomicrobiota bacterium
CCGGCCCCTCCCGGCCCGGGAGCGAACGTGGCAGCGCCTGCAAAGTCACCGGCCGAGGAGGCTGCAGCCCTCAAACAGGAAGCGGTGACCGTGGCGGGGGAAGTTGCGGCTGCATACCCGGACGATCCGCTCACCTACGCATTGCTCGGATCCGCGTTCTATAACACCGGCCGATCCGACGAAGCGGGGACGCAACTGAAGCGATGCCTGGAACTGCGCCCGGACATGGTGGAGGCCTACGACATCCTGGCGCGGATTGCATATGAAAAGGGGGATCCCGAAGAGACGATCCGGCTTTGCATCGAGGCCCTCAAACGCGGTCCGGCCACGTCCGAAGTGGCGAATCGACTGGGTCGCGCGCAGATGGACCTTGGCAGGACCGAAGAGGCGGTGCGGACCCTGCAACAAGCTGTAGGCCTTCCCGATGCGAGCAGCGAAGGCTGGTATCTCCTGGGTCAGGCCCACATGCAGGCCGGGGATTTTCTGAAGGCAAAACAGGCGTTTCTACAAACCATCGAACGATTGCCCGATCACACGCAGGCATTTTTCGGACTGTTCACCGCCTGCCAGCGCCTGGGACTCACGGAGGAAGCGGGACGCCACCGGGAACAGTTCGGGAAACTGGAAGCCGGAGACCGGAAAAGTCTGACGGATCGCAGCGCTCAGGAAGACACCCTGACGGGGCTGCCGATGGTGCGGGAAACCGTTGCCCGAACCCTCTTCGGGGCAGCCCAGATCCACCGGATGCACGAACAACAGCCGAAAGCCGCTGCGCTCTACCGCCGTGCGGCCGGGCTGGACGCCGCAAACCCGATGTACCGTTCAACCCTGGAGGCGCTCTACCTGCAGTCCGGCGATCTGGCGGGAGGCGTGCGGGCTTTCGAAGCGCTCGCCGCTGAACAACCCGGAAACAGCCTGAATTTTTTGTTTCTGGGCCGGCTCCAGGTCCGGCTGGAAAGGTTCGATGCCGCGGAACGTTCCTTCCAACGGGTGCAACAGCTGGACTCCCAGTGGCCCGAAGGGTTCCGCGCCCTGGCCGAACTTTACCTGCGCACCAATCGCAAGCTGGATCAGGCCCGACTGCTTGCCGAGAAAGCCGTGAGTCTGGATCCGACCGACGCCCACTACTACTGGCTGGCCGTGGCACGAGCGCAAAACCAGGATCGACCCGGCGCGTTGGACGCCATCCGGAGGGCCCTGGCGTTGAATCCGAACGACGCGCGAACCAAGCAGCTCGAAGAGCAGCTCCGGACACCCCCACAGCCGTGATCGCATTACCCAGAACGCGGGCCCCGGGGTCGCCTGCTTTTTTCCCCCGGCGAAACACCGCCTCCACCGGTGCCGCACGCGCCTGGTCGCTTGTATTATTGATGGGACTGCTCCCGACAACACTCGCCGCGGCGGAAACAAACAGCCCGATTCAGCTCACGGAAATGAAGGGGCAAACCGGCATTAAATTCGTGCACACCGACGGCAGCGCCGGAAACAGGTTCATTGTGGAGACCGTTGCTTCGGGTCTTGCGACCTTCGATTACAACAACGACGGACGCATCGACATTCTGTTCCTGAACGGGGCTCCGCTGCCCGGGACGCCGGTGGCGAAACCTGCTCCGCGCAATGCGCTTTATCGAAACGATGGAGGATGGAAGTTCACCGACGTGACCGAGGCCGCGGGCCTGACCGATGGTGCCTACCATTTGGGAGTCTGCGTCGGGGATTATGACAACGATGGGGATTCGGACCTTTTCCTGAACAATTTCGGGGCGAATCTCCTTTACCGAAACAACGGGGACGGGACCTTCACGGATGTGACCCGGGCGGCCGGAGTGGCGGCGGGGGATCAGGTGGGTGCCGGCGCTTGTTTTCTCGATATCGATGCGGACGGCCACCTCGATCTGTTTGTGGCCAACTACGTACAATTCACGTTCCCCAAACACGAGATCTCGCACATGAACGGATTTCCCGCGTATGTGGGACCCCTGCATTATCCGTCCTCAGCGAACGTGCTTTTCCACAACAACGGCGACGGAACCTTCACGGATGTGAGCGTGGCCTCCGGCATTGCCGAATTGCGGGGAGCCGGCATGGGCGTGATTGCCGCGGATCTCGACAACGACGGAGACACGGACATCGTTGTGGGGAACGATCTGAGACCTGATTTTGTGCTGCAGAACGATGGCACCGGCAAGTTCCGGGAAGTGGGTGCGATCCTGGGTCTGGCCTACGATGCGTTTGGCAATGTGCAGGGATCCATGGGAGTGGAGTGCGCCGACTGGGACAACGACGGCTGGCTGGACGTGTACATCACGCCCTACCAGCGCCAGCTCTGCACCCTGTTCCAGAATCGCAGGGGAGCCTACTTCGAGGACGTGGCCCGGCAGACCGGCGCGGCAACCGGCACCTACCCCCATGTGAAGTGGGGAGTCGGCATGATTGACCTGGACAACGATGCACACCGGGACCTGTTCATCGCCTGCGGGCATCTGATCGACAATGTGCAGCAGTTCGACAGCACCACCCGGTACAACGCTCCAAACATCGTCCTGAGAAACACCGGACAGGGAAAGTTCGTGAACGTGAGTGATCAATGCGGCGACGGCTTGAAGCCCGAGCTCAGCAGCCGGGGCGCAGTCTTTGACGACCTCGACAACGATGGGGACCTGGACGGCGTGATCCTGAATTCGCGGAGCAGCCCCACCGTGCTCCGGAACGATTCGACCGGCAATCACCACTGGCTCCAGGTGCAACTGCGCGGCTCCAAATCCAACCGGGACGGCATCGGCGCGCGTGTGACCGTACGCAGCGGCGATCTGAGCCAGATCGATGAGGTGCACAGCGGCCGGAGCTATCAGAGCGACTTCGGCAAACGCCTGCAGTTCGGTCTGGGCCGGCGCTCCACGGTGGACGAGATTCAGGTCCGCTGGATCGGAGGCGGCGTGGATACCGTTCGCAATGTGGGCGTCGACCAGCTGGTTCTGATTGAGGAAGGAAGGGGATTGGCAACTCCGGCATCCCGGCCATGAAACGATCGTCTCGCCCCATGGACCGCGCAGGAAGGGAGTTTCCGGAGCTCCCCGGACACCCCGGAGTCCCCATGGGAATCATCCTGCTGTTGGTGGCGGCAGCCCCGGTTCGAGCCGCCGATGAGCCTTCACCGATCCAGTTCAAGGATGTCACCCAGCAGACGGGCATCCGGTTTGTTCATTCGGACGGCAGCTCGGGTCGGCGGTACATTGTGGAAAGCGTCGCGGCGGGTGTGGCGACGTTCGACTACAACAACGACGGTCGGATCGATCTGTTTTTCCTGAACGGAACTCCATTGCCAGGGGCACCGGCGACGGGGACGCCCCCGCGCAATGCGCTCTACCGGAACGACGGCAACTGGAGGTTCACGGACGTGACGCAGGAGGCGGGTTTGAACACTGCCGCTTACCAGTTGGGCGTGTGTGTCGGTGATTACAACAACGACGGCCATCCGGATCTATACCTGAACAATTACGGTCCAAACCTTTTGTATCGGAACAACGGCGACGGCACCTTCACGGATGTCACTGCGGGCGCGGGTGTCGGGAACGGCGATCAAGTCGGGGCGGGCGCGTGTTTCCTGGACATCGACGGCGACGGCGACCTTGATTTGTTCGCCGCAAACTACTGCGATTTCACCCTGGCGAAGCACCAGGGACGCAGCGTCAACGGTCAACCGGCCTACGCAGGGCCGATGCTCTACGGTCCGGTTCCCTCGACACTGTTCCGGAACAACGGCGACGGCACGTTCACCGACATCAGCACCGCGTCCGGCATCGGCGCGATCAAGGGCACGGGCATGGGAGTTGTCTGCGCAGACTACGACGGGGACGGGGACACGGACATCGTGGTGGGCAATGATGCCATGGCCAATTACGTCTGGCAGAACGACGGCACGGGGCATTTTCAGGAGGTCGGTCTGTTGTCCGGCCTGGCCTACGATCTCAACGGCGTCGGGATGGGAACCATGGGCGTGGAATGCGGTGACTACAACAACGACGGCCGCCTGGATTTCTACATGACCTCCTACCAGAAACAGTGGGGCATCCTGTATCGGAACGAAGGGAACGGATTTTTCTCGGACGTCACCCGCACGACCGGGGCGGGAACCGGCACGTATCCCGAGGTGACCTGGGGGGTTGGCATGATCGACTTTGACAACGACAGTCATCGCGACCTTTTCATCGCCTGCGGTCATCTCCAGGACAATGTGGAGCTTTGGGACGACACCACCCGGTACGAAGCCCCGAACATCCTGCTGGGCAATACGGGGACGGGCAGGTTTACGGATCTATCCGCCAGGGCCGGAGACGGTCTGGCCGTCCGCCGCAGCAGCCGCGGGACTGCGTTTGATGATCTCGACAATGACGGCGACATCGATGCGTTGATTCTCAATCCGCGCACCGGACCCACGGTCCTGCGGAATGACAGTCCACGAACCAATCACTGGGTCCAGATCCGGTTAAGGGGCACCCGAAGCAACCGGGACGGCATCGGCGCGGGGATCAAACTGGTGGCGGGCAACCTGACTCTGTTTGACGAAGTGCACAGTGGCCGCGGATATCAAAGCCACTACGGGGCACTCCCGCATTTCGGGCTTGGGAATCGCACCCGGATCGACCGGATCGAAGTGAAGTGGATTGGCGGTGGCACGGACGTGCTCAAGGACGTTGGGGTGGATCGGTTGATCGAGATCACCGAGGGATCCAACGGTCGCTGACCCGCGCTGAAGTTGCGGAACGGTGGATCCGATCACGGATCCGGCTGACCCTTGGAATCAGATTCCGAGGTTGGAGAGCGTCACGCAGATCCGATTGACCACCTCGACCAGCTTGGGATGTGATTCTTCGAACCCGGCCACCGACGTTTCCAATCCGGTGACGGCCAGTTCGATCAGCTTCGGGTCCCGCTCTTTCCGAATGGCTTCGTGCGCCGAGACCCGTGTGAACCCGGCAATACTCCGGGCCTGATCGCCATGGGTGGTGGAAAGCTGCGCCACTTCGGATCTGAGGCTGGCCAGCAGCTCAAGCAACTCGGCCTTCTGACCCTCGCCCATTGAATCAGCCATGCTCAGCCGTGATTCAAGCTCTTTAATTGTTTCTTCAATCATAAACCCGAAGTTCCTTTCAGAAACATTAGCCCAGCCTCCCGCGAAAGAAAAGCCCGGTCTCGCGTCCCACCGATTTGAGAGTTGCACGCCGGGCGTCAAACCGGTACGGCTATTCTCTTTCAGCCTATGAGGATGATTGGCCAGATCAGCACGGAAGACGACGCACGCCTGTTTACAGACTATTTGTTTGTGAAAGGCATCCGGTGTGAAATGGAATCCGAGAGGGACGGTTCCTGGATGATCTGGGTGCTTGACGAGGATGATCTCGAAACGGCCGGCGGGTATCTCAGGAGGTTCCAGAAAACGCCCAGAGACCCCGAGTTTGATTCGCTCGCCCGGCAGGCGCAGGATCTGCGCAAACAGGTGCAACGGGACGATGAGAAGGCGGCGAAACGCCAGTTCCTCAGGCAGGATCTCTTCCAGAGTACCGCCTACGGAATGGGCCGCGCGACCAAGGTGCTGATCGGATTGTGTGTGCTGGTTTGGGCCGCGCGCGAATTTGGGAGCAACAAGGATTTCTGGAATTTTCTCTTCATCAGCAACTATCGAACCGGTTTGCCGGAGATTCGGGACGGTCAGATCTGGCGGCTGATCACACCCATTCTGGTGCACGCTCCGATGCCAATGATCCTGCACCTGGTCTTCAATCTTCTATGGCTGAAGGATCTGGGCAGCATGGTGGAAGCCAGGCAGGGAGCGGTGCGACTGCTTTTGCTCGTGGTTGCCATCAGCATCCCCTCCAATCTGGCGCAGTATGTCATGACCGGCCCCGCCTTTTGTGGAATGTCCGGCGTGGTTTACGGTCTCCTGGGGTACATCTGGGTCAAGGGCAAGTTCGACCCGGGTTCGGGATATTTCCTGCACCCCAACACGATGGCCTTCATGATGATCTGGTTTGTCGCCTGTCTGGTGATCATTCCAGGCATCGCCAACTGGGTGCATGGCGTTGGCCTGGCAGTCGGCCTCGCGACGGGCTATCTTTCCGCCCTGAAGGCCTCCCGGTAGGCGGTCGCAGTTTGTGCCAATCCGTTAGTTGTTCAAAGCCGCCGCGACCGAAGTTTTGCCCGTCCTAAGTTCGATCAGATCCACCAGGATCCGCTTCACCTCTTTGAGCGTCACATCAATGGGGGTCACTTTCGGCTCGCCATCGGACTCCTCATCAGCTGCGGCAGCCTTCGCGGCTTCTTCTGCGACCTTTTCGTTGTCGATGGGTTCCGGCAATCCTTCCTTGTCCGCCAGCTCCAGGGTCAGATCATAGACCGTCTCACGGGTGGGAGGACGCGCGGCGATCTCTTCCCGGCGCGCCTTGAGCTTGGCATCCAGGCGGTCCTTTTCCAGGTGACGCTCGGCTTCGTTCAAAGAGACGCTTCGATCGGCGAGATTCTTTTTATATTGCTCGATGTCTTCGAGACGATAGGCGAAATCCTGGTCCTTCCGGGTCCGCTGTTCGGACCGGGTTTTGAGCTCCTCCAGGATCGGCTTGATCCGGTTGAGATTTTCGTAGCTCGCGCTCTTGATGGTATCCCATTCCATGGCCCGATCCAGCGAAGCTTCACCGACGTCGGCGTGATTGTTCACCGACGAAAGCACAATGTCCGGAGTCACCCCGTTCAGCTGGGTTGATTCCCCGCTCGCGCGGTAGAATTTCCGAATGGTCAGCTTCACCGTACCGGGGTCTTTTGAGTCCGAGCCCTTTGGACGCAGATGCCGTTTCAAGGGCACCAACGATTGTACCGTGCCTTTGCCGTGGGTGGAGGAGTCACCCACGATGAGCGCCCTGCCGTAGTCCTGCAGGGCACCGGCGAGAATCTCGGATGCGGAGGCGCTGAACCGGCTCGTCAGGACGATCAGCGGTCCGTCGTACACCACCTTTTCATCCGTGTCCTCATCAACAAACACGTTTCCTGCATAGTCCTTGACCTGCACCACGGGACCCTTGCGAATGAAGAGCCCGGTGAGGTTGATGGCTTCCTCGAGGGAACCGCCACCGTTGCGGCGCAGATCCAGAATGAGGCCGTCGACATGCTCCTTTTTCAATTTGGCGATCAGTTTCTCCACATCGCGTGTGGTGCTTTTTCGGTTTTCCGGATCGGCGGCAGCGCCCTCGAGATCGAACTCCGCGTAGAAGGAAGGCAGATCAATCACTCCAAGCCGGAGGGCATGGTTCCTGCCCTCCTGAGCGGGTGTTTCGATCAGCTTTGCCTTGGCCTGCTGTTCCTCGAGCTTGATCTTGTCGCGAATGATTTTCACAACCTTGCGCACGGATGGATCGGCGGCATCCGCCGGAATGACTGTCAGGCGCACTTCGCTGTCCTTGGGGCCCCGGATCAGGTCCACGACCTTGTTGAGTTTCATGTCCACCACATCGACCGGTTCCCCGTCACCCTGGGCGACCGCAATGATGCGGTCGTTGGGGTTCAGTTTTTCGCTCTTCTCGGCAGGGCCGTTGGGAACGAGGGACTGAATCTTGCAGTAACCGTCCTCGGATCGAAGCAGGGCACCAATGCCGAACAGGGA
Source organism: Verrucomicrobiota bacterium (assembly GCA_021733945.1). Classification (GTDB taxonomy): domain Bacteria; phylum Verrucomicrobiota; class Verrucomicrobiia; order Limisphaerales; family SIBE01; genus JAIPJX01. Next base: position 7,652 of record JAIPJX010000035.1, read on the forward strand.
AAGTTTCATTCCGATATTAAACGATTCGAAGGCGGATTTACCCATGTAATCCGAATGGGGATCGTACACCTGCGCCAGAGCGGAAAGATAGACCTCCAAAATATCGTCCCCATCGTAATCCTGAAGCGTCCGCAACAGACGGGCATACCGCCGCGCGATCTTGCTGGCGATTTCCTCCGGCTTCTCTTTGTTCAGTTTCTCCTGGAGGATTTCATATCGCAGATGGGTGCGCCAAAGCTTCCGGGCGTCGTCCATGTCTTTCGGAAAAGCGGCTTTGCGCCGGTCGAGGTTGTAACGTTCATCACCGGTGAACTCAAATTCCTCGGTCGTCAACAGCTTGCCGACGAATTCGACCCGCTGTTCGACCCTCTGCAGGAGTCGGGCAAAGATGAGATGGGCGGGAGTAACATCTCCCCGCTTCTCCGTCAGGTCGTCGAGCTCATTCCGAAATTTCTCGAACTCCGCGAGATCCGACTGGAAGAAATTGAGATGGAGATAATCCAGCATGTCGATGTAATGATCCAGAAACAGGCTCGAGATGGAGTCGTCCATCTTCTTCTTGGTATAATGAGACTGTTCGAGAATGGCCGAGGTCAGGAACGCGATGTTCGGATCGTTCGGCCCGATCCTGAGGTCCTGGTGGGGACGGGATCGCACATCCAAAAGGATCTTGCTGGTTTCAGGGGCATAGGCAACGAAGGAAAGGTGCCCGCTGTCATTCGTTACAGCTGCTTCCGCGGCCGCCGGGGCCGTTGTCTTCACCTCGTCCGCCCAGGGCGTGGATGCCAAACAAATCGCTACTGCAAAGCCGGAAAATAGAGTTGAAATTCTCACAAAAGCTTTCGATCAATGTTAATTCTTCCCGACAGTAGCATGAATCCAAAGAGTTACATACCGAAATTTTCGGGCGGGGTGACGACCACCGGCACGGACGCATCGTTCGTGGAATTTCGAGGGAATCTTGACCGGCTTCCGGAGGTGCCTGAGGCGGGCGAGTGACCCGGATCAGCGTCGCTTCCAGCCAGGACCACGAACCACGCGTCCAGGGGTGGCACCGGTATGTTGTCCGTCCCTCAACACCCGGGTGCCGTTCACCCACACATGCCGCATTCCGGTGGCGTATTGATGGGGATCCTGAAAGGTCGCGTGGTCCTGGATGGTCTCCGGATCAAAAACAACGATATCGGCGAAGAACCCGGGTTTTAAGGCACCCCGACGATCGAGTTTCAGGTTGGAAGCCGGAAACGATGTCAGACGGCGAATCGCTTCCTCGAGTGGGATGACCCGTTCCTCGCGGACATATTTTGCGAGCAGACGCGCGAAGTTCCCATAGGCGCGGGGATGCGGATTGGATTTGAGAAACACACCCTCGGGTGCGAGGGATGCGGCGTCCGAATCGAAACTGACCCACGGCAGGGCGATCTGCCTGCGCACATTGTCCTCCGACATCAGGAAGTAGACCGTCTCGACCCGACTGCCGTCCTCGATGACAAGGTCCATCATCGTTTCTTCGGGCGACCGACCCCGCAGCGTGGCAACCTCGGCCAGGGTTTTTCCGGTGAGCGGTTTGAGGGCTTCGTTCCTGAATCCGACAAGGAGCACCGTTTCCGGTGAACCGGCGGCGAGGTAGAGGCTTTCCCACTGATCGGTGGGTGTTGTCATTTCGCGTTTCACTCGTTCGCGAATGACCGGATCCTTCAGTCGGGTCGCCCATTTGGTGTAGCCGCCCTCCTGTACCCAGGGTGGCATGGCTGCATCGAGTCCGGTGGCACCGGCGACGTAGGTGTACATGTCCGCCGTGATCCTCAGGCCTTGTTCCCGGGCGGATTCGATTCTCGCGATGGCTTCGTCCAGCTTGGGCCAATTCGACCGGCCTGCGGCCTTCAGATGATAAACCTCGGCCGCGACACCCGTCTCCCGGGCGATTGTAAGAAATTCATCCAGAGCCTGGAGGAACCCGTTTCCTTCGCTTCGAAGGTGGGAGATGTACATGCCACCGAATTCAGCCACCACCCGGTTCAGTTCGATCAACTCATCGGTTCCGGCGTAAAACGCCGGTGCGTATATCAGGGAGGATCCCAATCCCAGAGCCCCCTCTTCCATGGCTTTTCGGACATGGCGTTTCATCCGCCGGAGTTCCCCCGGTGTCGGAGCCCGGTTCTCGTAGCCCAACTCGTGGATGCGCACGGTTGTCGCTCCCACGAACGAAGCAATGTTTGGCGACACACCGCGTCCGACCAGGAAACGAAGATACTCGTCGAGGGTCGTCCATTCGATGGGGAACCGGACATCGCCCTGTTCGGAGGCCATTTCCCGTTTCATCGTCCGGTTCAACGGTCCCATGGAGACACCCTCCCCAAACACCTCCAGCGTCACGCCCTGCCGGAGGTCGCTTTGGGAACGTCCGTCGGCAATCAACGACTCGGTGGCCCAACTCAGCATATTGATAAAGCCCGGTGCCACCGCCAGACCGCGGGCATCGATTTCCGTCCGGCCACGGGCGTCGGCCAACGGACCGATGCTGACGATCTGATCCCCGTTCACCGCGACATCGCCAACCACGGGAAAAGCACCACTGCCGTCATACAGGGTTCCGTTCCGGATCAGCAGATCATAAACCGCAGCGGACGACGATCGAGAGTGGTCGATCCCAGACCACCCCAGGATTATCAGAAGACAGAGGAGAAGATTCCAGCCCATGGCTCATTTGGTTCAGACCCGGCGGAACATGCAAGGGGATTCCGGAAAAGTGATTCCGGAAAAGGACCGCGCTGCGACAACCCCGTCCATCGGACAGTCCCGGTATGTCACCTTGGTTTCGCTTATGGGCGCTCTGCGTGCGTTCGTTGTGCCGCTGGACGCGGCACCTGTCTGTCGCAGCGCGACAGACTCCACCCGGCTCCATCCCATGCCGCAGGGCCATTTTGGCAATATTGCAGCTGGCACAACAGTTGCTGTTCTGATGGGGTGGTGAGAAAAACTTACATGCACAACGGCTTATGAATACAGCAAATCATCTGAGTGACCGATCCAATTCGATCCGGCTGGCGACGGATGCAACCAGTGAGGACATCGCCAACCTGCTCCTAAGCCTGCCCATTTTCGAGAATCTCGAACGGAAGGAAGTCGCGATTCTGAGCCGACATTTTAAGTTATACGCTGTGGATGCCGGAGCCGTGCTCTTCGCGGAAGGGGACACGGGCGATTTTATGGCCATCGTTGTCAGTGGGAGCGCAGACCTCTCGAAGGGAACCGAGGATGGCTCCGTCCGGTCCAAATTCGCAACTGCGGGATCGGGAAAGCTGCTTGGTGAGATGGCGCTGATTGACGGGGAACCACGGTCGGCGAGTGCGGCTTTCGAAAAATCGGCGCGGATCCTGGTTCTATCCCGCGAGAGTTTCGAATCGATCATTTCGCAGTATGAAAAGGCTGGGATTGCGCTTTTGTGGAGACTCTGCCGCAATATCAGCCACCGGCTGCGGCAGACGACCGGCATGCTGCTCGATTCCCAACGAATGCAGGCCCGGCACTGAACCCCGCTCGACGGGGGAGTAGCAGGATTCGGTGGAGTCTGTCGCGCTGGGTGGGTTCCTTGCACCGCTGGACGCGGCACCTGTCTGTCGCAGCGCGACAGACTCCACCCTGGTCGGCAGTTGAAGAAGTGGACCTTCTTACGTCGGCTCCTACTTCTCAGACATCACTGGGCGCTGGAAGCGAGCTTTTCGAACCGATCAAAGGCTTGGGCCCAAGGGGCTGTATCCACGGGTTCGTAAACGACCGTTTCCATGGAGTCCCGCACAACCCTCCGTGCTGCGGCGAGGCTGGGCAGATGACCCAGGGCGATGGCCTGGACCAGGATGTTTCCGGCTGCCGTGGCCTCCGTGGGACCTGCAAGCACGCGTGTCTGGGCGGCATTGGCCGTAAACTGATTCAGCAACGCATTGCGGCTGCCGCCCCCAACGATATGCAACTGCAGCATGCGGCTGCCGGTGATCCGTTCGACCTGGCGAAGGGTCTGACGATAGAGGAGGGCGAGACTCTCGAGCACACACCGGATCGTGGCACCTTCATTCCGGGGGACCGGTTGCCCCGTTTCCCGGCAGAAAGCGGCTATCCGCTCGGGCATGTGATCCGGAGGAATAAAACGCGGGGCGGCAGGATTGATCAGCGAGACAAACGGCGGTTCGGCTCCGGCCATATTGGCGAGCTCGGCGTAGCCCAGGTCGCGACCCGACGCGGCCCAGGTGCGTCGGCATTCCTGGACAAGCCACAGGCCGATGATGTTCTTCAGAAGGCGAACCGATCCGCCATGACCGATTTCGTTGGTGAAATTGAGCTCGCGGCAGGTGTCGTTGATGATCGGCACCACGGATTCCACCCCCATGAGAGACCAGGTGCCCGAACTGATGTAGGCCCAGTGGGATCCGGACGCGGGCACGGCTGCGACGGCCGCCGCCGTGTCGTGGGAACACCCCGCGATCACGGTCAGATCCCGGAGTCCCGTTTCGGATGCGATTTCATCCCGGAGCGGCCCGAGGCGTGTGCCCGAAGGCACGATCGGAGGGAAGAGCCGCGCCGGGTATTGCATTGTCTCCAGCAGTTTTTCAGACCAGGCGTGGGTACGCGGATCGTAGAGTTGACTCGTACTCGCGCTCGATTGTTCGGCACGGGCAACGCCGGACAACAGATAATTGAATCCATCCCCCACCATGAGGATTTTGTCGGCGGAATCGAGGCGTCCGGGAGTTTCGGCCGCCAGCTGGAACAAGGTATTAAACCCCATGAACTGCAGGCCCGTCTCGGCAAAGATCAAATTCCAGTCGATCCTTGCAAAAACCTTTTGAACTCCGGCCTCGGACCTCGGATCCCGGTAATGATACGCGGGTGGCATCACCCGGCCCTGGGCGTCGAAGAGCAGGTAATCGACACCCCAGGTGTCGCAACTAAAACTTGAAATGCGCACCGGCAGCCGGGCTGCCTTTTTCAGGCCCTCCGTGATCTCGTTCATGAGGGCAGGGATGTTCCAATGCATCGAAGAGCCATCGCGAAGCGGGGTGTTCGGGAAACGATGCAGCTCCTCCAGAGAGAGTCGACCCGCGTCAAGGGTTCCCAACATCAGGCGCCCGCTTTCAGCGCCCAGATCACATGCCAAATAATGGGTTTTCATGGTTGTTTCAATGATCCCGGGCGTCCGTCACGTTGGATCGGGTGCCGACTCCAATTCATTCTCCAGCCGCTCAAATCCTTCTTCAATGAAGGTGGTGTTCTGAATCCTGGCCAGCCGGGCGTAGAGACCGTCCCGGGCCATGAGCGATTCGTGGGTTCCCCGCTCAATGATTTCGCCATGGCGAAGGACCAGAATCTGGTCCGCCTTGCGAATGGTACTCAGCCGATGGGCAATGACAAAGCTGGTGCGGTTGGTCATCAACCGTTCCAACGCCTCCTGGATGAGCTTTTCGGTGGCCGTATCCACACTTGCGGTTGCTTCGTCGAGAATCAGAATCGGTGCATCTTTGAGAAGCGCCCTTGCGATGCTGACCCGCTGCTTTTCGCCAACGCTCAGCTTGACTCCCCGTTCGCCGACCCGGGAATCGTAACCCTCGGGCAGGCGCATGATGAATTCGTGGCAATTGGCGGCCCGCGCCGCCGCGAACAACGACTCTTCATCCGCGTCAAGCCGGCCGTACTGGATGTTCTCCCGAATGCTCCCGTTAAAGAGAAACGCTTCCTGGCTCACCACGCTGATCTGCTCGCGAAGGGAAGTCAGGGAGATCCCGCCGATATCCTGTTGATCAATGGTGATTGTGCCGGAACTGAGCTCGTAGAATGCAGCCAGCAGGTTGACGAGGGTCGATTTGCCGGCCCCCGTCGGTCCGACCAACGCGACGATCTCGCCCGGTGCGGCTTTCAGAGAGATATCCTTGAGAACCGGTTTGTCGTTGGAATACTGGAACTGAACCCGATCGTAGACGATTTCGCCACGAATGGGTGTCTTTAACGATCGATAATCCCGCCTTTCCGAGCGTTCCTCCGGAGTATCCAGGATATCAAAGACCCGTTCTCCCGCCGCCCGGGCACCCTGCATCATCTGATTGAGGGAATGCAACCGGCTGACAGGCTCATAGAAGAGCCCCAGATAAATGATGAATCCGACCAGTTCACCAACGGTCATGACGCCGTCCAGCACCAGTTTGCCGCCGTACCAAAGCACCAATCCCATGCCCAGCGACGCCGCAAAGCTCATGGCGGGAGAGTACAACGCCCAGACCCGCATGATCCCCAGGGTGCTCTGACGGAGATCCTCCGCCCGCTCTCCAAATCGCCGATCCTCGTGTTCCTGCCGTCCAAACGCCTTGATCTGGCGCACGCCCTGAAGATTGTCCATCAAGAGAGCGTTCATCGCACTGGCGGCCCGGCGCTGCGCGCGATATCGCCGATGGGCTGTAAAAGTGTACCAGGCGGCACCTCCGAACAGCAGCGGCATCGGGATCAGGGACACCATGGCCAACGCCGGATTCATGTAGAGCAGAATTCCCAGGATCCCGACGATGCTCAGCACCGCCACCGTTCCCTGCTCGGTACCGTCAATCAGTACCCGTTCCACCGAATTCACATCCTCGACAACCCGTGTCATCAGATCCCCGGACGCGCGTTGATCGAAATATCCAACCGGGAGACGCTGCAACCGCGCATAAACATCCTCGCGCATATCATAAATGACATTCTGTTCGAACCGATTGTTGATCACGATCCGGAGGCCGTTGAACGCGTCGCGGAGGAGGAACGCACCGATCAGCGCCAGAATCGCGGGCGTCAGCATCCCGGTGTTGCGGGAACCAATCACGTCGTCGATGACAAACTGGGTCAGCTTCGGGTAGGTGACCGCAAAAAGAAGCGACAAGATGGCGCACCCAATGGTTCCCGCTGCCATCCATCGATAAGGTCGGAGGTAGACCGCAACCCGGCAAATGATCTCCCAGGTGGAGCGCGACTTCGCCTTGAAGCTGGGATCGCTGTTTGGTTCCGGTTTTTCTCGATTCGACATGGTCAGCTCTATCCAAGCGTTTTCGGAACAGATACGTCAATGCAATCCTCAGACCGATTCCGCAGCGAGAGGCCGGACAAGCCCGTAACCGGAGTGGGATCTGATTGCCGCACGATGGAACCCGTTGCTCACAGCTGGGATCCATCAGGGCGAAGCCTCGGACCGGCAATTAAAAAAACGTGCAAATCTTTCGCGGAATGGTAAAAAGAGGCAAATGCGCCCCGTGGTGAACACGAAAGACCCTGCGGCGGTGGAAGCCGAAGTGCAGGCATCCCACCAAGCGATCTTTCCCTCTGAAGACAAGACGTTCGTCGCGAAGGCGTTTTTTTGGACGACCAATTGTTTCTCGGGGAAATATCGGAACTACCTGCCGATTGACGCCAGATACCACGATCTGGAGCACACGATGCAGGTCACGCTCTGCATGACACGGCTGTTGCATGGCTGGCATCTGGCCGGAGCGCAGCCGGAACTCACCGAGCGTCTTTTCCGGCTCAGCCTGCTGGCCATTCTTTTGCACGACACGGGTTACCTCAAAACCGACGACGACACGGAAGGCACGGGTGCCAAGTACACACTGGTGCATGTCACCCGGAGTGCGGAGTTCGCCGGCAGGCTGCTTCGCGAGAATGGATTCTGTGAGAAGGACATCCATGCGGTGCAGAACATGATTCGTTGCACCGGCGTGAATGTGAAGCTCGATGCGGTTCCTTTTCAGGCCGAAGAGGAACGATTGTTGGGATACAGCCTGGGTACGGCGGATTTGCTGGGGCAGATGGCTGCCGACGATTATGTGGAGAAACTTCCGATTCTCTTCGAGGAATTTGCCGAGTCCGACAGGTTCAATGCGGACAACCCGACTCCGCGCATGGTGTTTTCCAGTGCGCAGGATCTCATGGAGAAAACTCCTGGATTCTGGAACTTTTACGTGATCCCACGGATCACGAACGATTTCCGCGGCCTGTATCAGTATCTGAACCATCCTTATCCCGATGGACCCAACTGGTACATCGAAAAGATTGAACAGAACCTGCTCCGGGTCAAAGAGGTGACTGCCGCCAACGCCATTTGAAAGTCCACCCTCGCGTCCTTCAGGTGCCGGACCGCATGGTGATTTTGGGTTGTTCGCAGCATCGACAGCCCGCATCGCCATGAGTTAGGTTCAGCGCGTGGCTCAAGACTACGTCATTCAGAACCTCCGTCCGCCGGTCGAATTCCACATCGATTACGCGAAGGAGCTGAATCAACAGCAGCACGCCGCAGTCACAGCCCTCCCCGCCCCCTCGCTCGTGATCGCCGGGGCCGGTTCGGGCAAAACCCGCACGCTCACCTATCGTGTGGCTTATCTGCTCGAACAAGGCATTCCGGCGGATCGCATCCTCCTGTTGACATTCACCAACAAAGCCGCTCGTGAGATGATGCGGCGGGTGAGCGACCTGTTGGAAGGCGGTCTTTCCCTGCTTTGGGGCGGCACCTTTCACTCGGTGGGCAGCCGGATTCTCCGACGACACGCCGATCGGCTGGGCTACCGGCCCGATTTCACGATCCTGGATCGCGAGGATGCCCGGGCGCTGCTCAAAACATGCATTGAGGAGACGAAGATCGAACATGCCTCGCGCTTCCCGAAAGCAGATGTGTTGGCCAATCTCTTCTCGCTCGAGATCAACACGGGTGATCCGTTGAGCAAGATCCTGAGCGAGCAGTACGAATATCTGGAACCGTTCGGCGAAGAAATCAGCACCGTGGCCCGCGCGTTCACCACCCGCAAGCAGAAGACGAATGTCATGGACTTCGACGATCTGCTGTCGCTCTGGTTAAAGTTGCTTCGGGAGAATGAGGATCTCCTGGAGCTGTATCAGCGTCGGTTTCAGTTTCTTCTGGTGGACGAATATCAGGATACCAACCGGTTGCAGAGTGATCTGATCGACCTGCTGGCCAAACGGCACGGGAATGTCATGGTGGTGGGCGATGACTCGCAGAGCATCTACTCGTGGCGCGGTGCCAATTTTAAAAACATTCTCCAGTTCCCCGAGCGTTATCCGGGCGCACAGGTATACCGGATCGAAACCAACTACCGAAGCACCCCCGAGATCCTGAATCTCGCCAACGCCGCCATCGCATCCAATACCTGCCAGTATGCCAAGGTCCTGAAAGCCGTCCGCCCCTCCGGGGAACGCCCCGTGGTGGCGAGCTGCGAAGACGGCCGGCAACAGGCGGAGTTTGTGGCGCAACGGGCGCTTCAACTGCGTGAATCCGGCATCAGCCTGAACGACATGGCAGTGCTTTACCGCTCGCATTTCCACGCGCTGGAACTGCAGATGGAACTGACCCGACGCCAAATCCCGTTCACCATCACGAGCGGTCTCCGGTTTTTTGAACAGGCACACATCAAGGATGTCTCCGCATACATCAAATGGATCCACAATCCCGCGGACGAACTGTCTTTCAAACGGATCATTCAGTTGTTGCCTGGCATCGGGGGCAAGGGTGCCGGAAAACTCTGGTCGGCCATTCAGGCGAAGGATACCCCTGAGGCACCATTGAACTCACAGCCGCTTGCGCCGGTGGTTCAAGGCTGCGCCAGGCTCGCACCCAAGAAAGCCCAGGCCGCCTGGGCCCAGCTCAGCGCCACCCTTTCGCAGCTTGAAGATCTGAAGGATCAACCCAGCGCCATGGTGGACCTCATCCTTGAGGCCGGGTATACCGAATATCTTCAGGATACATTCCCCAATTTCAGGTCGCGTCAGGAAGATCTCGCGCAATTGTCCACCTTTGCGCTTCAGTTTAAGACCACGGATGATTTTCTGACCCAGCTGGCCCTGGTCACGAACACCGAATCCGAGGACGAAGCGGCCGCCGAGGAACCCGAAGAACGGATCCGACTGTCCACCATTCACCAGGCCAAGGGTCTGGAGTTCCCGGTGGTTTTCCTGATCATGCTCTGTGAAGGCCTGTTTCCGTCCACTCGGTCGATGGATCGAATTGATTTTGAGGAGGAAGAAAGGCGTTTGTTCTACGTGGCAGTGACGCGCGCCATGGACCACCTCTATTTGAGCTATCCCGCCGTCCGAATGACGGCTGGGAATTCTGGGGAAATGTTTCAGCGCCGATCCCGGTTCCTGGCCGAACTCCCCGAGGAGCTGGTGGATACCTGGAATCTTCGGTCCAGCCTTTTCTAACCCTCAAATCCCCCGGCGCAGTATCGGGCTATCCCCCGAAGGCAATCGCGCTCCAGCCAGAAGATAGCGCATCTCCTGGAGTTTCCCGACCAGATCGCCGCACCCAGTCAAACCGAGCGTCAGCAGTGCGGTCGAGAGCGCGTCCGTGTCCGTCGCTGACTTCAGCACGACTGCCGAGAGCAGAGCCCCTTCGACGGGTCGGCCAATTCTGGGATCAATTACATGCCCATACGTTGTGCCGCCGTCGGTGAACGACTTGCCATGCACCCCCGATACGGACATCGCTTCGTCGCGGAGAGCAACCACCGCGATGAGCGGTCCGTAGGCGTCCTCGGAAGCTGCCTCCTGCAACTGCGGGACCGGCTTCAATGGATCACCCGATGGGGGGGATTCGATCGCGACCTTCCATCCGGTGTCACCGGGCGGCGCACCCAATGCCTGGATTGTGCTGGTTCCACCGTGCAGCAACGCACTCGTCACTCCCGCCTCGATCAATACTTCAACGGCACACTCCAGCGCATACCCTTTCCCCACGCCTCCCAAATCCAACATCATGCCCGGTTGGGTGAACCGCACTGTAAACTCATTTTCATCCAGAACCACCTTGTCCATTCCAACCAACCTGCGGGCTTCCTCAATCGCCTGCGGATCCGGCATCTTCCCGGAGCCACCGAGGAATCCCCAGCAGCGCATCAGGGGCGCAATGGTGATGTCGAACGCACCGGATGTCTCCCGGTGCCAAAGCTGAGCCCGCTTGAGCAACTCGAACACCTGACTCTGGACCCGTACCGGTTCGATTGCCGCACGCGCGTTGACCCGGCTGATGTCGCTGGAGGCCCGAAACAGGCTGAGTCTGGATTCGAGCCCCTCGATCTCTTCGAGGGCTTCTTCAGCAGCAGCGCGCAGCGCCACCGGATTCTCGCCGTGCAGGGCGATTTCGAAGCGGGTCGCCATGGCATTGCGCGCCACTCTTACAGGTTCCATATCATCTGCCCTGGAAAATCCAAAAAAAAGGGGTCTCGCAGGTTATCCCCGCGAGACCCTCTCGCAAAACGATTCGTTGTTCCGGCGACGCCTCCTAGGAGTTTTGGAGTACTCCGTAATTCAACGGCTCGACTTCCCGGCCGTCGCCGGTCGTGATCTTGCGCGTTTTCTCGTCGTACAAGCACGTGATGTTCAGGCGATTGGACATTTCAGCCAATGAAATGACCGTCTGCGCCCGAATGGCCAGGTCGATGTTCGCGTTGGGTGTCTTGTTGGACCGGATCGAGTCGAACCAGTTCTTTTCATGGACCCCGACGTCTTCATGCGGTGTCAGGCCGTTGAGCGCCTCCGGATCGATCTCTTCGGCGAACTGACGTTCGGGCACAAGTTCGATTCGGTTGCCCTGATCCCCGATGTTGAGGGACCCCTGCTGTCCGTAGATCACAAACCCCGGGCTTGTCGCCGTGACCGTGCTGGAAACAATCATGATGGTGAAGCCGCTCGGGAATTCGGCGATCAGTTCGATATGCTCCGGCACCTCGCGCTTCAAGGCACCCGGCGTGCCTTCATCCGAGTTGACCAATTGCGCTCCGACACAAACAACCCGTTTCGGAAACTCGGGATTGCCGGTCGCCAACATCAGCGGGAAAAGCCGGTGGGGCACCAGATCACCCAGCAGACCGGTGCAATACGGATAAAACTTGCGCCAGCGGAAGAAATGATCGGCGTTGAACGGGATCTTTTTGTGCACCGGACCCAGCCAGGAATCCCAATTGATGTTCTGCGGCCCCGCATCGGGAATGATGCTGTAATTCCATTCGCCCTTCGGGTTGTTCCGGTTGTAATAGCCCTGCGCCCAAACCGGTGTGCCAATCTTGCCGTCCTGAATCCATTCTGCCGCCCGTTGCCACGCCGCCGCCGAACAACCCTGCGAGCCCGCCTGGTACACCTTGCCGGTCTTTTTCACCGCATCATGCACCTGGAATACTTCCGGCAAATACCGGGTCACGGGCTTCTCGCAATAAACATGTTTGCCCGATTCCATCGCGTCGATGGAGATTTTGGCGTGCCAGACGTCGTGGGTGGAAATGACCACCGCATCGATATCCTTGCGCTCCAGGAGTTTCTCATAGTTGTCGTATGCTTTGACATCATTCCCGCCGATGACTTCCCTGGCGTGGTCATTTCGTACCGAATAAAGATCACACACCGCGGCCTGAGCCACGTTGTTCTCGGCGGCATTGTTCTTCTGGCTCCGCACGTGCGCCAGTCCCATGCCGGGGCAGTTCGACGGCCAACCACCAATCCCCACATACCCGACTGTGATTCGATCGTTCGCGCCAATCACGCGTCCCGTGGACGGGGCCTGGTTCTGGCCGTAAACCGGGGTTTTCAATATGCCGGTCGAAGCCACCGCCGCAGCGGTTGTGGCCGCTTTCTTGATGAAATCCCGGCGTGAATCACCGCCGGCCATTGGTAGATTGCTGTTTTGTTCCATAAGACGCTTAAAATTTTCTCGAGACTGAATGGTAATTGGCTTCAGATTACTCTGGTTTGAGCATGGGTCAACCCCGAACATTGGACCGTGCCGGGGTTGATTTTCTTCAACAAAAATCCGAAGTTCATTGCGATCCGCAATTTGATCCAACAACAAGCGTCAACCGCCCCAACTGCTTATGCCCAACCCATGGACCGGAAAAGGGAATCCCTACACCCGTGAAGAAGTCATCCAGCGCCTCAACGCCACGCTCGCCAAGGGCCAGCCGATCCTTGCGGCGGGTGCCGGCACCGGGATCAGCGCCAAATTCATCGAACGCGGCGGGGCCGACCTCATCATCATCTACAACTCCGGCAGGTTTCGCATGGCTGGACACGGATCGACCGCCGGCCTGATGGCTTACGGCGACGCCAATGCGGTGGCCATGGAGATCGGAGAGTTCGAGGTTCTGCCGATTGTCGAAGAAATCCCCGTGATTTGCGGGGTGCACGGCAGCGATCCACGCCGGCGCATGTGGCACTGGCTGCAGAAGGTCAAGGAAATGGGATTCTCGGGCGTCAACAATTTCCCAACCCATTGCATCGTGGATGGCCAGTTCCGCCAGATTCTGGAAGAAACCGGCATGAGCTTCAAAAAGGAGGTTGAGATGATTGCCCTGGCCCGGCGCATGGATTTGTTCTCCATTGTTTACGTGGCCCAACCCGACGAAGCCAGGGCGATGGCGGAGGCTGGGGCGGACGCCATCATCGCCCACGTCGGCACAACCATCGGCGGGTCCATCGGGGTCACAGGCGCGGCCTGCTCCCTGGACGAAGCGGCGGAACGAACCGATCGAATCATCCAGGCCGCCCGCGAAGTCCGGGACGATCTGTTCTTCCTTTCGCACGGAGGACCGATTTGCACACCCGAAGATGCCGCCTATATCAATCAGCACTCGGACGCGGTCGGATTTGTGGGCGCCTCCAGCCTCGAACGTCTTGGGGTCGAGGAATCCATCACCCAACTCACCCGCAAATTTAAGGCCATTCCGATCGATCGCCTTCCAGGGAATCCAGAATAACACGGAAAAATGGGCGTTTCTCTGTCCCTGGCTTCAGGAGAATGATCCAACCTTTTGGCGCTGCGCGCGCGGGGCATTGCAAAGCGTCAGCAACACGCCCCCTGGGGGGGATCCAAGGTTACAAAAAAAATTGTTGTCAAAACGATTTTTTATCTCTACGGTTCAGCCTAATTGCACCGTTTTTTGGTGGTCGCGGCAAACTGGATTTGCCCGATTGTACTCATTGAAAACGCACAAAACAAAAATCGCAGGAGGAACTTATAATGAAGTCTAACAAATGGACGCTGGCTTTGGCCGCAGCAGGTGTTGTCACGTTCGGAACAAACGCTCAGGCAGAAGAAGCCCAGCATCAGGTTATGACGGCCCTTTCCCAGACCACCCTGAGTGGTTATGTGGATACCGTCGCGATGTGGAACATCGGAACCGGTAACCCGGCAGGTGGGATCGTGGGTCGCTCCTACGACGGCGGAACAGCCGCGAACGGCGCTCAGAAACTTGACGGATTCAGCCTGAATCTCGTGAACCTGACCTTGGAAAAGGCAGTGGACGAGGGTGCCTGGTCGGCCGGTTACAAAGCCGAATTGATGTTCGGACCTGACGCCGCGAACTTCAACACCGCGCTCGCCACCGATGAATTGAGTCTCGGTGACGCATATGTCGCCCTGCGCGCCCCGGTTGGAAACGGAATCGATTTTAAGGTGGGCTCCTTCGGAACCGTCATCGGTTACGAGCTGTTCAACGCCCCGAGCAACCCGAACTACAGCCGCAGCTACGGTTTCGCCCTTGAGCCCTTCCAGCACACGGGCGTTTTGGCCAGCTACCAGCTCACCGAGAACATCGGTGTCAGCGCGGGTGTGGCCAATACTTGGAGCACGGGCGTGAACCGCCGCGCCGCAGGGGCAGCGGAGTCCCAGAAGACCTACATGGGTTCACTGGTGCTGACGGCTCCTGAAAGCTTCGGTTTCCTCGCCGGATCAACCCTCTACGGGGGTGTCGTCAACGGTTTGGGTCAAACCGGTGTTCAGACCACGACCAGCTACTACGCTGGCGCAACGGTTCCGACTCCGATCGAGGGGTTGGCTCTTGGTGTGGCTTATGACTACGTGAATGACCTCTCCGGTACGGGTGCAGCGGCAGACAATCGGGCTTATGCCGTCGCAGGGTATCTCTCCTACCAGGTCACCGAGAAGATGCGCGTGAATGGCCGCGCCGATTACACCAACGCCGATGACGGCATCTGGGGTCTCATCGGCACTGGCCACGAAGAATTGTTCTCCCTGACCGGCACCTTGGATTATTCGCTCTGGGCGAACGTTCTTTCCCGCGCTGAAGTTCGCTGGGACAACGCTGTGAACGGTGAGAAACTCTTCGCAGGCAAAGAAAACGCCGTGACCGTCGCCGCGAACATCGTTTACAAGTTCTAAGCGATACCGCTTCTTTCACACCCCTGTCCAGCTCACGCTGGACAGGGGTTTTTCTTTGCCCCCGTCTCCCGGGAAACCAACCCACCCTGTGGAGTGCAGGGCAGAGTCTGCCGCTTTTGGACCCGCCAAGGCGCTGGAAAGCGGCAGAGGACAGGCATGATCTGGCGAAGGGTCGATCCCCTCCCCAAATGAACCTCCCCGGGTGAACCTTCCCGGGTGGACTGGGTGGAGTCGATCGCGCTGCGACCGACCGTGCCTCGCAGCGCGAGGCAGGCTACCTCGTGAGTGTGCTCCGATCTCCGCCCAGTTCGTCGCGATAGCGTCGTGGAGTGCGGGTTCGGACCATCAGGACCGCCGCGTGCGGTGGGAACAAAACCCTCGTTTCGAAGCCGCGAGGAACTCGATCAGCACGTGGGCGGCACCTCCGGGGTATTCGAGGAGCATCTGCTCAAAAGCAGAGGAGGACCGGGATCGAGCATAGAACAACGCGCGATAAAGACGTTTCAATTCCGTTCTCTGTTCCTGCGTGAAACCGGCGCGTCTGAGTCCGATGGTATTGAGACCGCAGAGTTCGTTGAGCCCGGCCCCGATCGTGTACGGGGGCAGATCCACACTGAGTCTGGATCCTCCTTGAGCCATCGCCAATGTTCCGATCCGGACGAACTGGTGCACGGCGCAGTGACCCGACAGAACCGCTCGATCACCGACCGTGACGTGCCCTCCCAGCAACGCTCCATTGGCCATGATCACATGATCGCCGACATGACTGTTGTGTCCCACATGACTATGCGCCATGAGATAATTACCCGATCCAATGATCGTGTTTTCCTCGAGGCTGTTCGAACGATGCACCGTGGCATGTTCGCGGAATACATTGTGGTCTCCAATCACAAGGCGGGTCGGAGCATCCGCATATTTTAGATCCTGGGGGGAATCCCCGATCACACACCCCGCGTGAAACCGATTGCCGGATCCGATCCGTGTGATGCCGGTCAGGTGGACATGAGGTCCGATAACCGTGTTGGCCCCGACTTCCACGCCGGGATCGACCACGGAAAACGGGCCGATGATCACGGAAGAATCCACCTGTGCCTGGGGATGTACAATTGCGGTTGGGTGAATCTTCATTTGCGATGGCAGCATAGAAAAGAAGCGGGCTGAGCTCAAGCGTGGAGCTGGAAATTGGACGCCTTGGGCCTACGCATCCTGCGCACTGGCCCGGCACTCCTTCGCGGATCGAGTATGCCTGACAGACCGTTAAAAAATCCAGATCTTGTAGGAGACGAGGTCACGAGACTCTGGTTTCATCTTCAGGCATTTTAGAGCCTCCTGACGTCGGCTCCTACTTTTTTAACGGGCTGCTAACCGTAGAAATAGCCCAGTTCGCGGAGGGACACGTAGTCCTTGCTGCGCTGATCGGTGCAGCGGCCCAGAATGATATGATCCAGAACCTCGATCTTCAGCAGTTGACCCGCGCGAATCAGATCGCGAGTCACCTTGATGTCGGCATCCGACGGACTGGGATCCCCGCTGGGATGATTGTGCGCCAAAACAATTGCCGAGGCGTTCGAAGCAATCGCACGCTTAAACACCTCCCTGGGATGCACAAGGATGGTGTCGAGGGTGCCTCTGGACACCTCTTCAATCCGGATCAACCTGCGTCGGGTATTCAACAGCACGATCTGGAAATGTTCCACTTCATACAATCGATTCTCCTCCCGGAGCAGATCTGCCACCCGCTCGGGTGTGTCCAGTTGGGGTGTTTCCCGTCCGATCTCCTGAGCCATGCGCCGGGCCAGGGTAAAGGCGCTTTTGAGCGCAACGGCTTTGTCGCGTCCAATCCCCTTGATCTGTTCTATATCCCCGATCGAAGCCTGAGCCAGCGCGGCCAGGGAACCGAACCGATCCAGCAATTGCTCCGCAATTGCGATGGCGGATCGACCCTTGAGCCCCGTGCGAAGAAGGATGGCGATCAGTTCGGCATTGCGCAGCGCTTCGGCACCGAGCTGGCGCAGCCGTTCCCTGGGTCGTTCGCTGTCGGGAAGATCCTTGATCCGGATATGGTCGGGGTTCTGCATCTGTCCGCCTCCCTGAAATCCGGTCAGAGCGGCAGTGACCGGACGTTTTTCGAACCGCGGGTCAGCTGGAAAACCGTGCCGGTTTCCAGTCTAGCCCTCTATAAACCGTTGAAATTCGGAACGGAAATGAGGTGGCACCCGCGCCTTGATGCTCGCGACCGGGCCGTCGTAGTCGCATTCCACAACCTCACCGACGGAATGGAGCCGGGCCATGACAGCAGAGTCTTCGTGCGGCACCTTCAATATGAGAAAATCACGGCAGGGCCTCAGGGAATTACCCAATTCCACCAGGAGCGCATCGATTCCAATGCCCTGCGTCGCCGATATGGAGACCGCATTCGGATAACGCTCGTGGTGCCAGTGCGGGGCGCTCTGACGGCTGAGGCGGTCGACCTTGTTGAACACCATCAGGGTGGGCTTGCCCTGCGCATTCAATTCTTCGAGCACGGAATTCACCGCTTCGATCTGTTCCAGAGCCTGCGGGTGACTGATATCGACCACGTGAATCAAGAGATCGGCGCATACCACTTCCTCGAGCGTCGCCTTAAACGCCTCGACAAGCCGGTGGGGCAGTTTGCGAATGAAACCTACCGTGTCCGAAACCAGCACATTTTGATTGCTCGGCAGGCGGAGTCGGCGCGTGGTCGGGTCCAGTGTCGCAAAAAGCTTGTCTTCCACCAGGACCGAGGCACCCGTCAGCCGGTTCAGCATGGTGGATTTTCCCGCGTTGGTATATCCCACGATCGAAGCCAGCGGCCACAGGCTCCTCTGACGTCCCTGGCGCTGGGTCTCCCGCTGCCTGCGCACGGTGTCCAGTTCCATGGTGATCTTCTCGATCCGCACCTGAATCCGCCGGCGATCGGTCTCCAACTGGGTTTCACCGTCGCCTCGCATGCCAATGCCTCCCTTTTGCCGGGATAAATGGCTCCAATATCGGGTCAACCTGGGAAGCAGATGTTGGAGCTGAGCCAGTTCCACCTGGAATTTTCCCTCCCGGGTGCGGGCGCGCTGAGCGAAGATATCCAGGATCAGCGAGGTGCGATCCAGAATCTTGCAGTCGAAAATCTTCTCCAGATTCCGGCTTTGAGCGGGCGAGAGTTCTTCATCAAAGATGACCGTGTCCACCTCCCGTTCCTTGCATTCTCCGGCAAACGCCTTGGCCTTGCCCGACCCGATGAAGGTGGCCGCCACGGGCGCTTCCAGCTTTTGAATTCCCTCTCCGACCACGAGGCCACCCGCCGTCGCCGATAGCTCGGCCAGTTCCAGAAGGGACTCGTCGGGTGCAATACTGTTGCCACCCTTCCGATCCACTCCCACCAAATAAACGCGCTCGGTTCGCTCGTTTCGTGTCGTAATCAGTGCTCTCAAATTCGTGTCAGGCTGGAGACAGTATATCGTGCTTCCGGACTCTTGCAATGGATACGTTCAACAACAAACAATCCCGGTCCGTCAGACACGACGAACCGGGAGCCCGAGATCGGAATGCTCCAGGTTGTCGGCCGCAGGGATTCGTTTCGCGGCTCTCGATTGCACCCCACCCTTCACGAATCGCAGAAGGATCCCGAGCCCTTCGGCGAAAGGCTCTTTGTCGTCTTGACGGATTGCACCCGTTCGATTGGACTGGAGCATGCACACGACACGCCGAGGTCCGTTCAATACCACGCTCATGAAATCCGCTCGGGTGGGGGATCGAAATTCCAGGCTTTCCACCGCCTTCTTCCAATCGACAATCCGGGCACTGGCCGCAGCTTTCTTCCTGGGAATTTCGGCACGGGCCGATGTGCGGCTGCACGGACTGTTCAACGATCATATGGTTTTGCAGCAGGGCATCCCGGTTGCAGTCTGGGGTTGGGCGGACGAAGGGGAACCCGTGCGTGTGGAGTTCCGGGGACAGAGCATTGAAACGAAAACCGTCGAGGGCCGTTGGATGGTCCATTTGAATGCGCTCAAAGCCGGCGGCCCGGATGTGTTGAAGGTCACCGGAAAGAACGTTGTTCAACTCGAGGATGTCCTGGTCGGAGAGGTCTGGATCTGCAGCGGTCAATCAAACATGGAATGGCCCTTGAGCCGGAGTTTCGATCACAAGCAAGCCATTGCCGGTTCGGAAAATTCGATGCTTCGGCTTCTGACCGTTAAAAAGTCAAAGGCGCTGAAACCTGCTTCGGATCTGGAGGCGCGCTGGCAGGTCTCGGGGCCGGAGACCACCGGGAACTTCTCCGCCGTGGGTTATTTTTTCGGTCGTGATTTGCAGAAATCACTCGGAGTCCCAATCGGCTTGATTCATACGTCCTGGGGCGGCTCACCCGCCGAGGTTTGGATGAGCGAGCAGACGCTCGAGGGCAATTCCCGATACCGTGCGGAAATCCTCGAAACCCACCGTGCCAACGTCGCCCGCCACGAGGAAGCGTTGACCAAATTCGATGCGGAACAGAAGGCGCTCGCGAGCAGGGGTGAAACTTCCGAGGCCAAACGTCCAAACGGGCCCTACTGGAAACCTTCGGAGCTGTACAACGGAATGATTGCACCGCTGATCCCCTTTGGAATCAAGGGTGCCATCTGGTATCAGGGCGAATCCAATGCCGGCCGCGCGCATCAGTACCGGACCTTGTTTCCAGACATGATCCGCAATTGGCGCCGTGACTGGGGCCTGGGCGATTTCCCATTTCTCGCGGTTCAGCTGGCACCGTTCATGAAGATCAAACCGGAACCGGCTGAAAGCAGCTGGGCCGAACTGCGCGAGGCTCAGCTCCTGGCCACCCAGATCCTTCCAAAAGTCGGAATGGCTGTCATCACGGACGTGGGCGAGCAGGAGGATATTCATCCCACCAAAAAGGAGCCCGTCGGCGCACGGCTTGCCGTGGCGGCGCGCGGAATTGCCTACGGACAAAAGATTGTGTACTCGGGGCCTGTTTACACCGGCATGCGCGTCCGGGACAATCGGGTGATCCTGAGCTTTGATCACACCGGAAGCGGCCTGGAGGCACATGGAGACGAATTGACCGGGTTCACCATCGCAGGGGCCGATCGGCGATTTGTCCCGGCCACCGCCCGGATTCGCAATGATCGTGTGGTGGTGAGAAGCCCGGAAGTGACGGAACCTGTTGCCGTTCGATTTGGTTGGGCCGACTACCCGGTGGTGAACCTCTGGAACCGGGAAGGCCTGCCCGCCACTCCGTTTCGCACGGATGATTTCCCGATGATCACCGCCCCGAAACCTTAGGGCCCGGAAGGGTTCCACAAACAGTCGCTTGCACGCGCACCTGTTTCATATAAGTTGGAAGCCAGTGAAAACAATATTTCGAAACCTATTTTTGTACGTGGTTCTGCTCGGACTCATCCCGAGCAACACGTCCGCCCAAGGCACTTTGTCCGGACAACCCGGGTTTGTGCGGTCCGAGTTTGTTTTTGAGGAAGCCCCGTTTCGTTCCTGCCACGCTTCCACGATCGCCGAAACCAGCGGCGGTCTGGTGGCCGCATGGTTCGGAGGCTCTGAAGAGGGGGCCCTCGATGTCGGGATTTGGATCTCCCGGCACGATGGCCGCGAATGGTCGGATCCGGTCGAAGTCGTCAATGGTGCCAACGACCACAAGCGTATCCGGTATCCCTGCTGGAATCCGGTTCTGTTTCAGCCACGGGTCGGACCGCTGCTGCTCTTCTACAAGGTCGGCCCAAGTCCAAGCACCTGGTGGGGCATGTGGATGGAATCTTCCAACAGCGGACGAACCTGGTCGGAACCAAAACGATTGCCCAATGACATGCTCGGCCCCATCCGCAACAAGCCTGTCGAGCTTCCGAGCGGCACCCTGCTTTCCGGATCGAGCACCGAAAACGCGGGCTGGAGAGTGCATATGGAGCTGGCTTCCGCGACGCGCAAGACCTGGTCGCGGACAGAGCCTCTCAACGGCGCCATGGAGATGGCCGCCATTCAACCCACCATCCTCGTGCACCGATCCGATTCCATCCAGGTTCTAAGCCGAACCAAACAGGGCCGGATCAGCGAGGCTTGGTCCGAAGACGGCGGTGAAACATGGGGCCGAATGACCTTCACCGAACTGCCCAACCCCAACAGCGGAATCGACGCGGTCATGCTCCGCGACGGCCGATCGCTCCTGGTCTACAATCACACCCAAAAGGGTCGCGGCGTTCTCAACGTCGCTGTTGCAAAAGCGGACGGCAAACGTTGGTCCGGCGCACTGGTTCTCGAAAATGAACCAGGATCCGAGTTCTCCTATCCTGCGGTCATCCAGACCCGGGACGGCTCGGTCCATATCACCTACACTTGGAAACGCAAACGGATCAAGCACGTGGTCTTGGATCCCTTCAAGCTCGCCCTGCAGGAGATCGTCGAAGGTCAGTGGCGGTAAATGCCTGCGCGACCATCCGCTCAAGAGCCAGGAACGAATGCGCGAAGCGTCCTGGTGAGAGGAACCGGCGATTCGCCCTGCCGCCCTTGCCTCGGGGGGAAGGTGGCGCGAACCGCACTGCCATTCGTTTAAGAACTGAAATGGCAGGGCGAAGTGTCCTCGCTGAGCCGCTCAACTCACCTTCGCTCAACCGCCTCACCGGTGCGGTTCGCCATACCACCGGAGGGGGACGGGGGAAGGTAGCGCGAACCGTCCCGGTGAGCGGGCTCCAGCGTTTCTCTCTTCATCCGAAGGCACCTCAGTGTGTCAGCCAGAAGCTTCCGTCATCAGCAAGCAGCGGAGGATACGCGAGGATCACAGTTGATCCAAACCGCCGAAACCACCGGACCTGACACAACCTCCACCGCCCCTCGCCCCAGTGACAACTTCGTGTTGCAGGTGCAAGACCAAGTTGTCACTGCCTCAGGCCAGGCGGCGCTGGCCGGACAGCCTCCTTGCGGGCCAACCGGAAGTGAGCTAGCATTGTTTCATGCGGAAAGTGTTCATTCTCCTCCTTGCGTTGTTCGGGACGCTTCCATCCGGGTTGCGTTGCACTGGCGCAGAGGCCGGTAGCGATTCCTCTTCGGTCAGTCCCAGGGTTTTTATTCTCCCGATCCGGGAGGATGTCATGCCCCCGCTGGTTTACCTCGTTCGCCGCGGCGTCAAGGCCGCCATCGAAGCGGACGCGGACCTGTTGCTGCTGGACATGGAAACCAATGGCGGTCGGGTCGATGTAACCGAGGAGATCATCGAAATCCTGGGGCAATTCCCTGGAAAAACCGCGACCTATGTCAACCGAAAGGCCTTCTCGGCCGGGGCCTTCATCGCCTTTTCAACAGCCCAAATCTTTATGGCCCCGCAGAGCGTGATCGGCGCAGCTGCCCCCATTCTCATGGGACCCACGGGTCCGGGAGCGGAGATCTCCGATACAATGGAGGCCAAAATGACCTCTGGAATCCAGGCCCTGGTGCGCACGAGTGCTGAAAAGAACGGGTATAACGTCGATGTCGTTGAAGCAATGATCGACAAATCCAAGGAACTCAGGATCGGCGATCAGGTTCTGTGCGAGAAGGGCCAGATCCTGACTCTGACAAACGTTCAGGCGGAACAGGAATACGGCGATTCAGCCGCACCCCTGCTTTCGTCCGGCACGGTTGACAACATCGATTCACTCATCGCCCGGCTCGGGTTTGAAGGGGCGGAACGGATCGAGATCAAACCAACCGGCGCGGAACGGCTTGCCATGTGGATCAATGCCATCAGCTCCATCCTCCTGCTGATCGGCATCGTCGGCATCTATGTCGAATTCAAGACACCCGGTTTCGGGTTGCCCGGCATTGTCGGTTTGACTGCCTTCGCCATTTACTTCTTTGGCGGGTACATCGCCGGTTTGTCCGGTGCGGAGTGGGCCGCCGTGTTTGTATTGGGAGTCATCCTTTGCATCGCCGAGTTGTTTATTTTCCCGGGCACGGTTCTCCTCGGTCTGGCCGGAATCACCCTCATGCTCGCATCGATCATCATGGCGATGGTCGATGTCTATCCCGGATTGCCATCGATGCCCACCTCCGGCATCAGTGTTCGGATTCCGGTCCAGCAAATCCTGGTCAACCTGAGCGTGGCCGTGTTCGGATCTTTGCTTGCCATCTGGGCTCTGAGCCGCGTGCTGCCCAAGACCGCTCTCTACGGCCTTTTGGTATCCAGTTCAGTGAGCGGCGAAGCCTCCGTCTCTCTCGCCAACTCAGATCGTTCGCTCCGGCAGGGGGAAACCGGAGTCGCCTTGTCCGTGCTTCGCCCCAGCGGCAAGGGAAAATTCGGAAATACGGTCCTGGACGTCATTTCCCAGGGGGATCTCATCCCCAAGGACAGTCCGATCCGGATCATTGGTTTCAGCGGACCCACCGCGATCGTCGAAACGGTGTAGCCACCACCGCAACCTACGCCAACCGTTCGAGCAGCGTCTTCACATCGATCGGCTGAGCACTCCGGACGGTGATCGTCGGACGGCTTTTACCGTCCGCAACACCTTCCACAGTCGGAGATTCTCCGGGGTAAAGTTTCGCCAACAGACCGGTAAGTTCGGATTCCATGCTCTTGAGAGCCTCCTGATCGGACGGAGCCGCAAGACGATCGTTGAGACTGATTTGAATCTCGTTTCCGAGGAACTTGATCTTGCCCGGAAGATCCGTTTCCAACTGCACGCAGGCAGCCGCAACGGCTTTAATCGCGAAACCAACCCTGGCCTCAAAATCACCTTCCATCGGCCGTTTGCTCTGGTACAGCAGCCCGAGCCGACCGGCGGACTGGTCGGTGCTGAAGTTGGCTTCGTGCGCCACCAGCATGATCCCGGGCCCCTGCCAGACATGGCTGTAATCCGCTACATCAATCAACAGGTGACCGGAAACATTCCGTTTCTGGATCCATTTGTGAAAGACCGGCACACAATCGAGGATTTTCGCGGCGGGCGTTTCGGCGGCGAACAGTTTTACGCAGATTCGATTTGGATTCATGGTAAGTCGCGTTTCCTTAGGCCGTTTTCTTCTCGGACAACCGCAACTGGCAGGCGTAGGCGGCTTCAATGAACAACTGGGCTTCCTCGATCAATTGCCGGACCGAATCCCTTGTGAATTTCACAGGCGTCGTTTCAAATCGCTGAAACAAATAGTTCGCGAACTTGCCACCCGCAAACCGATCGTTGAAAAGTTGCGTTTCAATGTAGCGGGTTTTGAACTCGCTGACGATGCTCGCCGGATCTTCTCCAACATCGAGGAACTGCACTTTCACCAGCGCCTTCGCCGCCTGCAGCATCGAATGATAGGCCCGCTCGTCGGCCAGGGGATAATTCTCCTTTTCCATTTCGAGCTGCGCTTCGAACACCTCGCGTTCCGCTGCCGCCAGTTCCACCTGAACCAGGGACACAATCTCACCGGCGCACTCGCCCGCACCCATGTCGCCCATGGTGAATTCCCTCGGATCACCCCAGTCCGAGTAGAAGGATTTGTCCTGCTCGTAGGCCGGCACCTTCATCAGGTCGTCCAGCATGCCGCGCAGCTCGAGCTTGCCGATTCGGCGGGTAAAATCCTGGAAGGATTCCTCAGGCAGCTTGTCGCGCACAAAACGCTCGGTGATCCGGTCAACAAACTCCGGAACCCGCTTGGAAGGAATGGCACCAATCGCCAACCCGTAGGCACCGCCGTTCTCGACCCATTGACCGCCAAGGATGACCTGGAAATGAGGCACCTTGTAGCTGCCCACCGAACGGCTGTTTCCGTAGAAACCGATATCAGATATATGATGTTGACCGCACGAATTAAAGCATCCACTGACCTTGATCCGGAGCTTCTGCACAGCCGGATCCAGCTGGGCACGTTTCGCCAAAAGCCGTCCCCTCAATTCACCGGCCAGACCCCGCGATGAGGCAATGCCCAGCTTGCAGGTATCCGTGCCCGGGCAGGCCGTCAGGTCCACAATCGATTCAGCCCCGGCTTGTCCCAGACCAATGCGTTTGAGCTCCAGATAAACGGCAGGCAGATCCGCCTCGCTCACCCAGCGCATCACCATGTTCTGTTCCACCGTGGTCCGAAGCGCCTCCCCAACATAACGCCGCGTGATCTTCGCCAGTTCCCGCGCCTGAAAGGACGTCATGTCACCGAGCGGCAGCGTGATGCTCACCACGGCGTACCCCTTCTGCCGCTGATGGTACACATTCGTGTGCGACCAATCGTCAAATCCTTCAGGATGCCCGGCTCCATTCAGGGACGAACCTTCCTTGGCTGCGTCCTCCCGGTAGGAAGGCACGTCTTTCAAATAAGACGTCCACCGATCGTCGTGGGGCAGTACTTTCCGCTCTTCACGCACGAGCTTTTGGAATTCTTCAATGCCCAGCTTGGCAATGAGGAACTTGATGCGCGCCCGACCGCGGTTCTTCTTCTCACCCAGTCTCGCATAGACCCTGGATACTGCCTGAAACATCGGCAACAGCTCTTCTTCGGGCACAAACTCCTCCATCACCTTCGCCTGATGCGGCACCGCGCCCAAGCCGCCGCCCACATGCAGGGAGAACCCTCGCTTCTGCACGCCATCGACGGTCTTCTTGACCGCAATCGCACCCATGTCGTGCATGGCCACCAGTCCGCAGGCGTGCTGCTGACATCCGGAGAATGCCACCTTGAATTTGCGGCCGAAATCCTGCACATCCGGATGCCCGAGCAGGTATTTCATCGTCGCACTGGCGTAGGGCGTCACATCGAACGATTCATCGTGACAAACCCCTGCGATCGGACAGGCGGTGATGTTGCGCACCGAATTCCCGCACGCTTCCCGCGTCGTGATGCCCACCGCCGCCAGGCGCCTCATCAGGTCGGGAGTGTCTTCGATGTGCACGAAGTGCAGCTGGAAATCCTGGCGCGTGGTCACATGCAGGATTTCATCCGAATACTCCTCCGCCAGGTCCGCCATCACGTCCATCTGATCCGGCGTGACACCTCCGTAGGGAATCTTGATGCGCACCATGCCCGGCGCATCCCACATGGTCTCCGGTCCCTTGGTCAGAGGCGCGGCGGGAAAGTTTAATGTCTGAGATTCGACGCCGTCGTGACGGTGCCCGTTGTCATAGCGCTGGCCATACACACCACGCCGCAGGCGGGACTCCGCAAAAATCTTTTCATCGAGCTTGCCCTCGCGCCGCAACTCCATTTGGGCCTCGAAAACTTCAATTTCTCGCGCCCAATCCGCGGGCATTTGATCCGCCAGTGTCTCTTTCCAGCTCATAATTGCTCCGTTTCTTTCAACAAACGATCGACTTGCATGCTAGCTTCGATGCTCCGCTTGTCAAATACCGTTCGGCATACCCCTGCGCGCCTGCCGACGGCTGAATGAAGCGCTCCTTTGCTGGGGCGAAGTGCTCTGCCGCTCCTTTCAGGTGCTGCGGTGTCCTCTTTAACGCCCGTTTCCCGGGGCTATTGTGGAAGCAGCTCGGTCGGTGCAGCCTTCTGCCGCTTGATCGTGTAGTTCGTGATCCCGATTTCCACCAACTGCTGGTAGTTGGTCAACACAATGCCCTGCTGCTGCAGCAACTGGCTGATCGCGATCGGCTCCGTGCGCTGGATCTTTTCCCAATCGAAATCAGGAAAGAGCTTGCCCAGCATTCTTGGGTCAACCCAGATTTCGTCGTTCTCCATCGGAAGATCCGGATCGGGAGCGTTCGGATCCGTGACAACCCCTTGCCCGGCCGCCTGTGCGGCCGCAAGAGCCGCCTGTTCCTCCAAAATCTGCTGTCTGGTCAGTTTCACGTCCCTCTGCACCACCACCAGATCGTTGCGCATCTTTTCGTTCTCCGCACGAATCGCCGCAATCTCGCCCACCGATCGCCTTAATTCTTCGGCTTCCGCATTGTCTCGCCGGAGTCGGTCCAGCTCCTGGTTCTCAGCCCGAAGTTTGTCCACCTCGCGTCGCTCAGCCCGGAGTCCATCCAATTCCACCTGTTGCTGCGACACCACCCCGGCTTCGTCTCCTCCACATCCCACGAGCATGACCATCAGGACACACCCCGCCATGAGTTGGCACCCGATCACACGGGTTTTATCAAAAGTCTCTTTCATTCTTGATCAATCTGTTTCCGATGGACTCAACGTCATCCCATTCAAACACGGATAACCGTGAATTGTTTCGAAGGCGATTCCCCCGGATGGATCAGCGCACATCCGCACCCCGGCATCAACCGAACGAACCTTTCATCAGCTTTGGCAAAAGCTAGGACCTGGCTGAATAAATGGGAAGCTCTTTGTCCAAGACGCATCCGGACTTGACGATTTCTGCCGCAGGTGGAATAAGCTCCCTTCTCATGGCCGACAAAATCACCGGGATCCTCACACCCCACATGGTGCCCCTGGACTCCAGGGGCGGAATTGACGAATCAGAGCTCCGCCGTTATGTCGACTGGCTCATCGACCGGGGCGTTCACGGGCTATATCCAAACGGATCAACCGGCGAATTCATCCGCTTCACCGCAGAGGAACGGCGGCGCATCGTACAGATCGTCTGCCATCAGGCCGCCGGACGCGTTCCCGTTCTGGCCGGGGCCGCCGAAGCAAATGTCCGCGAAACCATCGCGGCGTGCGAGGCGTATGCCGGTTTCGGCGCACGGGCGGTGGCCATCGTGTCGCCTTTCTATTACCGGCTCGGCCCGGAATCAGTCTATGCCTACTTCCGGGAAATCGCCCTGGCGAGTCCGATCGACGTCACTCTGTATAATATTCCGATGTTTGCCAGCCCGATCGACGTGCCAACAATCCAGCGACTGGCTGAGTTTGAGCGCGTCGTCGGAATCAAGGACTCTTCCGGTGACCTGGCCTTCATGATGCGCATGATCGCAGCCGTACGCCCGTCCCGTCCCGAGTTCTCGTTTCTGACCGGATGGGAGGCGGTGCTGGTCCCCATGCTTCTGATCGGTGCCGACGGAGGCACTCATGCCACCAGCGGTGTGGTGCCCGAACTCACCCGCATGCTGTTTGATCTCACCGCAAAACGGGATCTGGACCAGGCGATGAAACTCCAGTACCGGTTGCTTGAGCTCTTCGATTCCATGCTGTATTCGGCCGATTTTCCCGAGGGCTTCCGCGTGGCCGTGACCTTGCGCGGTTTTGCCATGGGCGACAGCCGCCAGCCCATGAGCAGCACCCAGCAGGTCGACCGCGAAAAACTGCGCAAGGTGCTGCACTGTCTGCTCGCTGATTTTGGCTATGTGCAACCACCCGCCGAGGGATGCCCCGTGCGCCGGAACTCCGAGAAGGAAAGGGAGCTGAGCCAGATCGTGGGTGGTGTCGTTGAAGAACTGCGCAGGAGAGGCGTCCTGTGAACCCGGCCCTCGGCCTGCTCGAAACCACCGGCCTGACCCCGGCCATGGTGGCCATCGACACCCTGCTCAAGAACGCCACCGTGCGGGTTCTCCAGGTCGAGCTCAACGATTTCTACGGTGTCTGCGTCAAACTATCCGGCCCGATCGCCGATGTCCGCATCGCCCTCGATATCGGACACCGCATTGCCGAACAAATGGGCGGACGCCCCGTCTCCTCTCTCCTGAGCCAACCCGCCGCGGCGGCGCAACCCGGCCTGCATTCCCGCAACGAGTTCAACGCTCTGATCCAGCAGGATGTCGTGTTCGACACAGAATCTCCGACTGAAACTCCGGGCACCGCCCGGAACATCGCAAAACGTTCATCTATGAATCAAAAGAATCCCCCCGCTCTGGGCTTCATCGAAACCCAGGGGTTCACCGCCGTCTTTGAAGCCATTGACACCGCATGCAAAGCGGCCGATGTGCAGGTGGTCGGCAAGGAAAAGCTGGGTGGCGGCTACGTGACCGTTGTCCTCCAGGGCGATCTCTCAGCCGTCACCGCCGCCGTCGAGGCGGGCAAACAAAAGGTCGGCAGCCTGGGCACCCTCATCGCCGCCCATGTCGTGGCCCGGCCCGCAGAGGCGGTTCTGAAGCTGCTGCCCCAGCTCTGAGAAAGCCGACCCCGGCCACGATCAGGCCGCAGCCGTCTTCCTGCGGTTGTCGGTGAACACCGCCACAAACAGGATCATCACGGCCCCCGCAAAAATGGCGGGTTTTCCCCAGATCGCTTTCCATTCCATCGTCTGGAGCTGTTTCTTCCGCAGTGCGGCACTCTCCTGGGTCAGGGCGGCGATCTGGGCCTGCAACGTTTCCTGTTCCCCGGCGGTCTTGCCAGCCTGCTGCCCGGTCAGACCTTAAATCTCCACTTTCTT
>JAIPJX010000036.1 GCA_021733945.1 Verrucomicrobiota bacterium
GGAACTGAACGGGGATACCGTATTAGAAGGGACGACCACGGCCCAGGCCCGGGCGTTTCACCTCTCCCTTTTCGATCGCGCCCTTCAGCGCGGCCTGCTCCACTTCGTTCAGCGAATCATCTCCATCGGTGTCAAACCAAAAGGCGACGCCATAAAGGCTGGCAATACGCTGGATGATGATTCCAGGGTGGGCCGGTTGGGCACCCCCGGGATTACGATTCGCCGGGCCCTCGACCTGGCCATCGCGCATCGCCTGTCCCAGGGCGAGCCGTTCGTCTGCATCGAGCTGCCCGTCCTTGTTCGCATCGAACGGCGCAATCTTGGGGTAGGCTTCGGCGATGTGCGCCACGGCAAAGGCCGCATCTTTCGGAGGCTGCTGAGCGCCGACTGGACGTTGACCCTTATCGCCGCCGGGGCGGCCTTGGGCGATTGCGGACGAGCACACGGCGAGACCGAGCGCGGTTATGACTGCGAGTGTTTTGATGTTCTTCATACTTTTACCCTTCTGTTTTTGTTTCCCCGCCGTGCCACGGAATGAGGCGCAGTCAGGTTGGGAGAAATATACGCATCAACATGAAACAGTCGCCGCGGATGAGATGATACCCGGCTTAAGCAGGATGAACTTGGCCGATGCCGGGATGGATTGCCATCACCGGTATCGTGAAGTGTGGGCGTGCGTTATCGGATGGCAGTTCTTCGGCGAACGCAAAGCTGAGTGAGGCGCGACAGCGCGTCACTCCAGCGCCTTGTTCGCTGTTAGTGCAATTCGATCATGCGGCTCAGGCTCCACGTCTGGCGCTTTATCGAGAATATCCAACAACTGCCCCGCGCTTCCACGTCCCGCTCGCCTGCGGACTTAGGAATCCGCCTCCGCGACAGCAACGCCCTGCTGGAGAATCGAGGCGACAAAGGCATCGACCGATACGCCGTCTTCTCGCGCAAATTCCTCGATTCGCGCGCGGACAGAATCTGGAATGGTTATCGACAATGTCCTCATGGCCGCAAAATACGCAGAAAATCGCTCTGCCTCAGCACGGAAAGTCCAAATGCATCAAGTCCCGGGAAGTGTCGGCGGTTGTGGGTGACGAGATGAGTGGTGGAGAGGACAGCGGTGCAGGGCCGTTGCAGGTTGACGGATGGGAAATATTGTTGGAAGCCAGCGGTTTACCAGATGGGGTGTGGTAAAGTCATGTCATCACCATCCGATGGTATTTGGGCTATTGCCAGAGGGCTCGAGTCGGGGTCACGTTCGAGTCTGCTCGGGAGTTCATGGATCGGGAGTTGGGGGATTTTTCTGACCATTTGCGCGCGAAGGCGAAGAAGAAGCTGCCGGTATGGCTGACGGGTCCCGAGATCAAAAGACTGCTCAAAGAGTTACCGGAGCAATCACGGCTGATGGCTCAAGTGATGTTTGGAGGGGGACCACGCCTGATGGAATTGCTCCGGCTGAGGGGCTGGATCTTGAGCAGGAGATCATCACGGTTCGAGCCGGTGCGAAGAAGGAATCGTTCCCGGGCGAACGATGCACGGACAACAAGAAACTGCCTGTGGAAATTTTCTGAATTTCAAGGATAGTGTGGGAGACATAAACAACGGGTAACCTCCTCCCAAGAGGCTGGCTCGGTTGCCGGATTCAAGGTGCCGGTTCCCATGTTGGGAAGTCGGCACGGCCCAAAACGAAAACCGGGGTGTCTGGTCAGGAGCCAGACTGACGCCCCACAGCGCCAAAGGATATCATGTCACTCAAGGCGTTTCATCTGATCTTTATCAGCGCGTCCCTCTTACTGAGTCTCGGATTCGGCATCTGGGCGTTCACGATGTACTTCACGGCTGGCGGGGAAGTGAACCTGATCATGGCGCTCGGATCCCTTGTGACGGCTGCCTCACTCATGGCTTACGAAAAGCGCTTCCTGAGAACGGTCCAGAGGGTCCATTAAATTTGGAAGCCCGGGCTTTGGACGGTCAGGAAGAGGCGGCAGGCTGAGGGCGACCGAGCTTCAGAAAGTTCTGCATGATCAGACGCCCGCTCTCGGTGAGGATGCTCTCCGGGTGGAACTGCACCCCCCAAATGGGCAACTCCCTGTGGCGCACCCCCATGATCTCGCCCTCGTCGGTTTCAGCGGTTATCTCAAGACAATCGGGAAGTGTGTCCCTCTTGAGAATCAGGGAATGATACCGTGTCGCGAGAAATGGATTTGGCACTCCCTCAAACAGATCTTCCCCGTTATGACGGATGGGTGAGGTTTTCCCGTGCATCATTCTGTAATTCACAACCACTTCCCCACCAAAGGTGTGGCCGATGCACTGATGGCCCAGGCAAACACCGAAGAGAGGGATCTCGGGGCCGTAGGTGCGAATGATCTCGTTCGACAAACCAGATTCGCGAGGCGAGCACGGTCCAGGCGAAATCAGGATCCGATCCGGTTTCAACTCGCGGATCTGGTCCAGCTGAATCTCATCGTTCCGATGGACCTGCAGTTCGACGTTCAACTCTCCCAGGTACTGCACCAGGTTGTAGGTAAACGAATCGTAATTATCGATGACAAGAATCATAAGTTCCGAGGGCAATCCTGGATCCCCCAAGGTCGCACGGGTAAAGACGGTATCGTCCAGACCCCAAACCGCCAATAGAAATCGGTCTCTTCGATGGGTCGCTCGAAGGCGTTTTCCAATGCTCCCCAGGATCCTGAGATCACTCAACCGGGTGGCCCCCGCTCCATCGTTTCAACCGCAACGAACCTTTCAGCCACCCTGGCGGGAACCTCAGGCAGACAACGAATCCAACACGGCGTGAATTCGATCGGAGGGAACCCCCAGTCCGTATCGAACCCGACCAATCCTTTCAGCCAATACAAACTTCACCTCTCCATCGCTGACCTTTTTGTCCAGTTGCATGGCCTCAAACAACCGGGTCCGCTGCAACTGGGACAGGTGAATCCCGGTTGGCAAACCTGCCCGGGCAAACAATCGTTCCACCCTGAGTTCCTCCGAAGGGGGAAGTCCGCTAAGCTCGCGCGACAAGCGCGCGGCAGCCACCTGCCCGATCGAAATGGCTTCGCCGTGAAGATGTTTTCCGTAAGCGGAAATGGCCTCCAGCGCGTGACCGATGGTATGGCCGAAATTGAGGATCGCCCGAAGCCCCCCTTCCTTTTCGTCCTGACCCACCACCTCCGACTTGATGGCACAACACCGGGCGATGACATTCCCGAGAGCGGCTTTTTCCTTTTTCAGAAGTTTGTCGAGATCCCGCTCCAACCTTCGGAATAATGCGGCATCGTAAATGATCCCGTACTTGATCACCTCCGCCAGTCCGGCACGATGCTCACGCAGGGGCAGTGAGTCCAATGTGTCCAGATCACAGAGCACCAGGCGCGGCTGATAAAAGGCACCCACCAGGTTCTTCCCGGCCTTCAAGTTCACCCCGACCTTGCCACCCACCGAACTGTCGACCTGAGCCAGGAGCGTGGTCGGCACCTGAACGAAGCCAACGCCGCGGAGGTAGGTCGCGGCCAGGAATCCGGCAAGATCCCCCACAACCCCCCCGCCCAAGGCGAGAATGAACGAGCCCCGTTCCAGGCGCATGGCAGCCAGACGATCGTAACAGGCCTGCACGGACTTGAGGCTCTTGGCGGTTTCTCCCGGGGAAATCGAGATGACGTCAGCCCGAATACCGGCCGACTCGAGTGATTGAATTGCCTCTTTTCGATACAGGCGATCGACGTTCTGATCCGTAATCACCGCACATCGATTCCCCAACCCCAGGCCCGAACACTCCCTGCCCAGGCGTGCAAGGAGGCCGGTTCCGACATGAATGATGTAACTGCGATCTCCCAGAGGGACCGTGACTTTGCGCATTTGGCGAAGCATACGGACAAAGGAATCGCTGTCAAAGTTTTGCTCCGAAAGACGGTCGTGCGGATCGGATCGCTTTCATCGCAGGTTTCGCAGCTGACGCCGGGCAATCAGGGGGTCAAGCCGCGTGAGCAGGAAGAACGCCCACCGCTCCAGCAGTTTGCTCCAGAGGTTGCGCGATTGAGGCCAGGTGAGCGGGTCGATCCGACGGGATACCGCCGCATCGGCAGCGAAAAACGAACGCGCCTGATCGGCCAGGGTCCGATTGGCAATCCGGAGCATCAGCTCGTAGTTGATTTGCAGGCTGCGTCGGTCGAGGTTGGCCGAACCAACATACACGGTGTCATCAATCACCAGCAGTTTGGCGTGCAGAATCTGGGGTTGATACTCCAGGATCTGCACACCGGCCCGCAGCAGGGGTTGGTAGAGCCTCCGGCTGGCCAGTTGCGCCAGGGGCACATCGGATCGTCCGGCCAGTATGATCTCGATCGGACACCCGGACCGGGCACACCGGATCAGCGCCCGTCGAATCGCGCCGGATGGCAGGAAATAGGCGGCGAGGATTTTGACCGATCGCGCCACGGCCAGGTCCTTCACGATCGCTTCGCTGAACGGGTTTCGACCACGACCCGGTCCGCTGAGCAGAACCGATCCTTCACCCGTGCGCACCGTTTTGCGGAGCGGCGTTTTCCGGAGCCGAAGAAACCGTTTGTGCCTGAAGGGTGCCATCAGAAACATCTTAAAAAAAGAGTCCCCGAGCTCCTCGGCAACGCGGCCATGAACCTCGAGACCAAGATCCCGCCAACCGTGGGTGACACCATCGCCCGCCCATTCCGGAGCAATGTTGATCCCTCCCACAAACGCGGTTGTCCGATCACAAACCAGCAACTTCCGATGGTTCCGGATGCCATAGCGATGCAGGCTGAGGGGATTAAACCAGCGGACTTCTCCACCCGCAGCCGCCAACCCGTCCCAGAAATGGTTTGGAAGAAAGAGCGATCCCCAGCCGTCCAGAAGCACCTTGACTTCCACCCCGCGCTCCAGGGCACTCAGAAGCGCGTCACGAATCTGGTTCCCGGGAAAGCCGACCGCGTAAATGTAGGTCTCCAGCCAGATTGACGAATGCGCACCGGCGATTGCAGCCAGGGTCCGCTCAAAGAATTGATCGCCGGAATTCAACCAGCGCGATTCTTCGTGTTCGGAACGGATTGGGTATGGGGCCGCCATTTGTTTCAGGGGCGGCGTTGCCGACGCCTCTTGGCACGACCAAAACACAGCCCTCGATCTCGACCAACTATGCCACGCCTCTTCAGGGAAACAATTCCCAAGCACGAGAGATCCGGGATTGTCCTTGTGAGCTTCAACGGTCTCAGACTATCTATAGGGAGTGGAACAGACTTCCAAACTGAGGCTCGGAATCCTGGGGTCCGGCAAGGGATCGAACATGGCGGCGATTGCCGATGCGTGCGCGGTCGCAGGCTATCCGGCTGAAATCGCCGTGGTTGTGAGCGATGTGCCCGGAGCGGGAATCCTCGACAAGGCCCGGGAACGCGGCATCCGGGCCGAAGTCCTGCCGCCCGGCAGGTTTCGAACCAAGCTGGATGACGCCGCAGAGCGCGCCTACATCGGAGCGTTGCAGGAGGCTCGGGTGGACCTGGTGGTGCTGGCGGGTTTCATGCGAATTCTAAAGGGAGATTTTCTGCTCGCTTATCCTGAGCGAGTCATCAACATTCATCCCTCGTTGCTGCCGTCCTTTCCGGGCCTCGAGGCCTGGCGCCAGGCGCTCGATTACGGGGTAAAAGTGACCGGGTGCACGGTCCACCTGGTTGATCAGGGCGTGGATACCGGGCCGATTCTCGCCCAGGCCACCGTGCGAATTCTGGAAGACGACACAGCCGAATCGCTGCACGAGCGAATTCAGCAGGCCGAACGTGTCCTGTATCCCCAGACGATTGAATCGCTGGCCCGGGGAACCTTGAAGGTGGCAGGACGCAAGAGCCGGATTATCGCCCGGTGACGCGCCCAGCTCTAACTGGATGCGTTGAAAAGAGTAGACCCATACGAATGAAGAAGCAGGAGAAACATGTTTTGCGGTTCGGGTTGCCCAAGGGCAGCCTGCAGGCGGCCACGATTGAAAAGCTGGGCAAGGCCGGATTCAACATCCGCGTGAGCAGCCGATCCTATGAGCCGTTTGTGGACGACGACGAACTGGAGATCCGCCTCATCCGGGCACAGGAGATCAGCCGGTATGTCGAGCATGGCTATCTGGACAGCGGGATCACCGGGCATGACTGGATTCAGGAGAACGGATCGGACGTACACGAAGTCGGGGAGTTCTTGTTCAGCAAAGCCACCCGTCAACCGGCCCGCTGGGTTTTGGCCGTTCCGGAGAATTCGAAGATCCGATCGGTAAAAGATTTAAAAGGCAAACGGATCGCAACCGAAGTGGTCGGTTTGACCCAGCGCTACCTGAAAAAGCACGGAGTCAAGGCAGAAGTGGAGTTCTCCTGGGGTGCCACGGAGTTTAAGGCCCACGAGCTGGTTGACGCCATCGTCGAGCTCACGGAGACGGGTTCCTCTTTGCGCGCCAACAATTTACGAATCATCGACACACTCCTCACATCGACTCCGCGATTGATCGCAAGCCATGCCGCCTGGAAGAACAAGTGGAAACGGCAGAAGATCGAAAACCTGGCCCTGCTGCTCAAAGGGGCGCTGGACGCCGAAGCCAAAGTGGGATTAAAAATGAACATTGCGGAGAAGAATGTGGCAAAGTTGTTGCATTCTTTGCCAGCATTGCGTAATCCAACCATCTCGAATCTCAGCCTGAAGGGTTGGGTGGCCGTGGAAACGGTCATAGACGAACATGTGGTTCGGGAATTGATACCGCAACTTAAAGCCGCCGGTGCGGAGGGGATTATCGAGTATCCCCTCAACAAAGTGGTGTATTAGATTGAGACCAATTTTATGGGTTCACTGAAAAAAAGACGGAAAACGAAGATCAACAAACACAAGCGGCGTAAGCATTTGCGTGCAAACCGCCACAAGAAGCGCACCTGGCAGAAGTAACGCCGGGCTTGTCAGTCAGAGGAGTTGCATATCTCCGTCGCAGTCGCTTCATCAAGCCTGCGGCGGTTTTCACAACTGTGATGCGGGTGCCAATATCCAATTGGATGCCGCTTCTGGTCGCAGCCGTGCTGACCTTTTGCGGCTGTGCTGCGCCATCGCAGGGGCTCCAGGCTCCAGGCGGCAACCGTTCCGGGACCGAATCCCCGAGCGGTTCGACTGACTCCCAATCCGATATTGCGGTCGACGCTGTCGCGCATTTCGCGACCGCCCTGAGCTATGACCTGGAGGGGCGGCAGGTCGAAGCGCTGGATCACTATTCCCAGGCAGCCAATCAGGACCTCTCCTACGAGCCGGTCGTGATCGAAACGGCCCGCCGTCACCTGCGTGCCGGGGAACCGGACAAAGCCATCCCCCTGCTTGAGCGGTCAGCCAAACGAAAGGACGCCTCGGGCACCCTGTTCGCATGGCTGGGCCTGGCCTACGGACAAGCCAATCAACCAGACAAGGCGATCAAAGCCGACAAAAAGGCCATCAACCTTTTGCCTGACTCCCTCGGAGCCTACCAAAACCTCTCCCACATCTACCTCCAGAACGGACGGACCAACGACGCCGTGGCTGTCCTTGACCAGGCTGCCCGTCGGATCTCGGTCGACACCGAATTCCTCCTCGATCTGGCGGATTTGAACGATCGGTACGGCCAATCCCGCCTGATCCCCCCCCAGGTCGTCCGGCAACGGATCACGAAACTGCTCGACCGCGTGATGGAACAGGACCCGGAACATCCGGTGATTCTCCAGCGCGTGGGTGACGGGTATCTCAAAGCCGGTGCCCCCGAAAAGGCCGAGGTCGCCTTTGTTCGCCTCCTGGAACGGTTCCCGCGCATGCTGCTGATCCGCAGCAAACTCGCCGATATCTACCTGCAGACAGGCAACACCCAAAAGGCGATGGAACAGTTGCAGGAGCTCTCGGCTCAGAACCCGACCAATGCAAGAACGCAGGCCTTCCTGGGCATGCTCGCGCTGGATTCGAACGATCTGACGAACGCGGTGATTTATCTGGAACGTGCCCTCACCCTTGAACCCGGCCTTGAGAACGTTTACTACGACCTGGCAAGAGCCCACCTCATGGCGCGCCATCCCGACCTCTCGCACGAAGTGCTCGAACGGGCACGGGCACGGTTCCACTCCAGTTTCATGCTCGAGCTCTATTCGGGAATGACCGCGGCCGCCCAGCAAAAATTTAACGATGCGGTCCGGCATTTTCTTTCCGCGGAACTGATCGCAAAAGCAGGCACCAGCGGGGGAGTGCAACTCAATCCGCAATTCTTTTTCCAGGTGGGATCGGCTTACGAACGCAGCGGGGACCACGCACAGGCTGCCGAGTATTTCCAGAAGGCCCTGGCAATGGCACCCGATTTTACCGAAGCGCTCAATTACCTGGGTTACATGTGGGCGGATCTCGGAATTCAACTCGAACAGGCTCGGGATTTGATTGAACGAGCCCTGAAACAGCAACCCGAGAATCCGGCTTATCTGGACAGTCTTGCATGGGTTCTCTTCAAGCTCAAACAACCCGCCGAAGCCCTGCCTCCCATGCTCAAGGCGATCGAAAAATCCGAGGAACCCGATCCGGTGCTTTTCGATCACCTCGGGGATATCCAACACCTGATCGGCAACCATGCCGCCGCCAGGGAGGCCTGGGAAAACTCACTGAAGGCCGAGGAGGATCCGAAGGTTCGCACGAAACTCAATTCCCTGACGCCGGTGGAGAAGACCAACCCCTAGTCCATGAGCCACCGGTTTACCAAACATTACACCCGCGAGGAAGCCACCGCCCTGCTGCCGAAAATCCGGCAATGGCTCGAGGATCTCTCACACCTCGGAGCAAAGGTGCGACGCCTGGACGGCGAGTTCAAGCCGGTGCTCCGGAGCGGCATTGATCTGGGCGGGGACCGTGTCAGCAGTTGGGTCCGGGCCATGATCGGATTTCAGGAGATTCTGGGAGAATTTGAGAGGGGAGAGATCCAGCTCAAGGACATCGAACGGGGGTTGATCGATTTCCCAGCCTTTGTGGGCGGCAAAGAGGTCTTTCTCTGTTGGGAAAAGAGCGAAGCCGATGTTGAGTTCTGGCATGACCTGGACACCGGCTATGCGGGGAGGGAATGCCTTTAATACGGTCGTTTTCTCCTAAAGAAATCCTGAAAACCGCCGATTCTAAGTATGGCGACCGGCAGAAAGTCCGGGGCAAAGCCTCACAAGCTTTCAGGCCTCAGGTCGCCCAGTGGCATGGATGCCGCTTGAAGGATAGACAAATGGATTTGTCTTATGATCATTCAACAAAATTACTCTAGCCTTGGGGCCACGGTCGGAACGGATCCGAACTCCCACTCTTTCCATTCCCAAAACTGGTTTCGCTCCGCAGGCAGACGAAATCCCCTTCCCCAGGAGGAAGAAAAACCGCAGGACAATTCGGTCTCCATCGGTTCCCACTCGTGGTCCCACAGCGATCTGCTCACGGCGAATCTGACCGTCGGCAACGCCATCTCCTTCAGCCAGACGGAAGACGCGTTCCTGCGCAAGGCACAGGAATCGCTCCAACGCATGGGGGAACTTTCCTTACAGGCCCAGGCGGAGGGTCAGAGCGAAACCGACCGTCAGAAATGCGGCGATGAATTTGTGCAGCTGCAAACCCGGATTCGTGCCATCGAATCCAAGATGATTGATACCATCGGAATCTTTGCCGACGCAGCCCTGCAGATGACCCTCGAAGTCGGGGAAATGGTTGAAACGGAGGAGATGGTCACATTCGGAAGAATTCCTCTGCATGACTACCTCGGGAGGCCGGCCGATCCCAAACAAACCGGGATCGCCGACGGGAAAACCGCTTCCGACGCTTCGAGCTCCATCCGCGATGCGCTGAAAGCCATCACCTCCCTCCGCACGCAGGTGAGCAGTCATATCCAGGAACTCTGTCAAACCGGCGAAGAAATCGTCGCCCGGATGGACCATGGCACAATCACCAGGGACAGCACCGAGTCCGCGAGATCCAACATCCTCGCCAAGTCCGCCGTTGCCATTCTGGCCCAGGCGAACGCGCTGCCAGGCTCCACCCTCCGGCTCCTGGGTTGAACCCAGCCGTTCACCCACCCTGTAAAGAATCCCTCTGGATTCCACAAACGATGGTCCACCCCGAAATAGCAGCCGCTCTCACCGCCCTGGGTTGTCCCCAGGAGAAATCTGAGGAGATGGCCGCGCAACTGGACAAGCGTGCCCGACAATTGGAGCAGCAGACCGGACGAACCTACGAACAGTCCCTCATGCACCTCCTGAATCTGTTTAAACAGGGCTGGGCAGCCGCGGAAAAAGGAATTCGTTGATCCCTCCAGGCATGTCCCATGGATTCCCCCTGCCGCAACGGACGCACCCCACAGCCTGATAACAGTTGATCCATACCAACATGATCAAACCCTGGTCCACCCTGAGCTCCGCACCGGCGGGAGATTTCAGAATCTTTCAAGTGCGGAAAGACATCAAACGCTCGCCGCGCACGGGGGATGACCACGATTTCGTCATCATCGAATGTGTCAACTGGGTGAACATCATTGCCACGACGGCCGACGGGCATCTGGTCATGGTGGAACAGTTCCGGCACGGCTCCAACACCGTCGAGCTGGAGATCCCCGGTGGAGTCATGGATTCCACGGATACATCCCCCGAGCACACGGCTCAGCGTGAACTACGGGAGGAAACAGGCTACAGCGGCACTCAGGGAAAAATCATCGGCCAGGTCTTTTCCAATCCGGCCATCATGAACAACACCTGCTTCACGGTGTTTATTGAAGACTGCCGTATCCTGCACGCCACCGAGTTCGATCGGACGGAAGATCTGATCACCCGATTGGTGCCGATCCGGGACATCCCGGGACTGGTGGCCCAGGGACGAATTCGCCACTCTCTGGCCGTGGCGGCACTCTTTCACTTCGAACTCTGGCGCCAGGGCACATCCTCCTGACCCGTCCCCAGACCCGGATTACCTCCCGGCTTTATCGACTCGAACCGGAGTCAGATTGGCCGCGGAGGGCGCCCCGCGCAGGAGACGCGAAACCACGCCGGACAACCAGCCCCGGAACTCAAGAGCGGTGGCGAACAGCAGAGGAATCAGGATCAGCGTGAACAACGTGGACAGGGCCATGCCTCCAACCACCGCAACCCCCAATCCACTGTAAAGTTCCATGCCGACTCCACTGCCCAAAGCAAGCGGGAGCATGCCAATCGCGGTTGTCATCGAAGTCATGAAAATCGGACGCATGCGAACGCGCACCGCTTCCCGGGCCGCCAGGTGCAGTTCCATGCCTTCCCTCACGCACCGGAGCGAAAAATCGACCAGAAGAATCGCGTTGTTCACAACGATCCCGGACAACAGAACAAACCCGAGCATCGTGATGACGTTGAACTCCGCGCCTGTCACCCAGATTCCCAGAATTCCACCCGTCAGGGCCAGGGGCACCGAGAACAGAATGATCAGCGGATAACCGAACGACTGGAACAACGCAGCCATCAGAAGATACGAGATCAACAGCGCAAACAGAAACGATCCACTCAGTGCCCGCATCGTCCGCTCCAGGTCATCCGCAGTCCCGGACATCTCCGCCCGGTAGGTTGTTGAAGGCACGCCGTACCGGTCCGTGATCCCGGCTCGGAACGGTGCCAGGATCTCCGAGCGCACTTTTTGGATGAAAGTCTGCAGGGCCACCCGCTCCTGAATGTCAATGCGGAGCGAGAGCGCGCGTTCCTTGTCGATATGATTAATCTCTTCGGGTCCCATGCGCTTCTCGATCCTGGCGATTTCGTTCAATCGGATCGTGCCACCGTTCGGAGTGGCGATCAGGATGCTGCGCAACGCATCCGTATGCAGCACCTGGCCCTCGCGGGCCTTTACAATCAGCTCGTATTCCTTGCCCCCCTCGCGGTAATAGGAGGCACGCGTACCTTCCAAAACGGTCTCAACCGCGTTGGCAACGTCCTGCGACGTCATGCCGAGATCCGCCAGACGTTCCCGATCCGGCAGCACGTGAAGCTCTGGATTCGCAAGAGCGAAAGAGTTGTGGACCTCCTTGACCTCCGGCATCCGCCTCAACTCGTCTTCCAGGTCCAGACTCATCCTCTGAAGGAGGTTCATGTCCGGCCCCGTCACATCAAGCTCAATGCGTTTGCCTTCCGAGCGCCATCCAAAATCCGATTCCCGGCTCACGTTGAACCGGAAGTCCGAAGGCAGCACTTTGCGCCCATAAGCCTCAAGATCCGCAATCACCTTGTCGGCGTTCTCCGCCGTGGCAAACTCAGGCTCCAGCGTGACCCCAAAAAAAGATCCGCTGCGGCGTGTGTAACAAAACATTCGAAACAAATGATCCACCTCGGACATGAT
Source organism: Verrucomicrobiota bacterium (assembly GCA_021733945.1). GTDB lineage: Bacteria > Verrucomicrobiota > Verrucomicrobiia > Limisphaerales > SIBE01 > JAIPJX01. Next base: position 12,346 of record JAIPJX010000036.1, read on the forward strand.
GAAATCCTCGATCTTCTTGGTCTGCCTCTGAGCCCCTTCCAAACTCATGCCCGTCGGATTCGTGATTTGCCCCCGAACGTTGGCATTCTCGCTCTGGGGCAAATATTCAGCCGGTGGCACCAGAGTCAGGCTGAGCAGGAACCCTCCGAAAACCACCGCAAAGATCAGAGCCCTTTTGGGTTTGGATACAAGGCCCGCGCTGACAACCCCAAAAAAGAACGACTGCACCATCCGTGCGAAGCCCCCCAGCATCCCTCCATTGGAAGCCGGATCATCAAGTTTCCCGGAATCCACCTCATGCGCTCCGTCCCCCCCCCGAATTCCCATCAACCGGCTGGCAAGCATGGGAATGACCGTGATCGAGGCAATCATCGACAGGATCACGGAGAATGAAATCGAATAGGCGATGTCCTGAAACAACTGGCCGGCCTGTTCGCGAATGAAGAGCACGGGCAGGAAAACAATCAGGGTCGTCAGGGACGAAGCCAAAATGGGTGCCCACACCTCGTGCGTCGCCCTTCTTGCCGATTCCCGGGAGCTGGCCCGATGCTCCTTGCGGTGACGAAAAATATTCTCCATCACCACCACCGCATTGTCCACCACCATGCCCGCCGCAAAAGCAAGACCAGCGAGCGAGATCACGTTGACCGACCGGCCAAAAGCCGCCAGAAGCACGAACGTGCCGATCAAACAGAGCGGGATGGTGATCGCGATGCAGAAGGTGGAAACCAGCGACCGGAGAAACAGGTAGAGCACCACCGTGGCAAACGCGGCACCAAACATCAGATTGCGCAACACCCGAAAGATCGCCGCCCAGATGTACTCGGAAGCATCGTAGTTGATCCAGAGATTCAGCCCGTTTTTCTCGTTCTCACGGTTGATCCGTTCCACCTCCTGGGAAATCCGGCGCGTTACCAGAATCGTATTCGCTCCGGTCATCTTCGCGATGCTCACGGACACCGAAGGCTTGCCCATGGTTCCACCCACCGAGTCCGGCTTTTCATATCCGTCCACGACTTCCGCAAGATCTTCCACACGGATCACCCCGTCCGGACCGTTCTTCACCACCGTGCGCCGGACCTCGTCCAGACTGGTGTACTGCCCGACGGTGCGCACCAGCATGCGCGAGTCCCCCCCCTCAATGTCGCCCCCGCGCCGATTCTGATTTTCACGCCTGAGCGCCGACTGAACTTCGCCGATCGTCACGTTCCGAGAATCCAGGGCGGCCAGATCAATCAACACCTGAATCTCGCGGCGCGCCCCTCCCCACCAGCGGACAGTGGCGACCCCCTCCACCCGCTCCAGCCGGGGCCCGATGGTCTCCTCAAGAATCTCGCGCACCTGATTGACCGGCAAATCGCTCTGAATGGTGATCCGGATCACCGATTCATACTCGTCCGAATTCGATGCGTAAATGGTCGGTTTCTGGGCCTCCTCGGGCAGGGAACGGACGCTGGCCAGCTTGGTATTGATGTCGATCAGCGCAACGTCCTTGTCGATTCCCCAGTCAAACTCCAGCTCGATCCTCGAACGGCCCTCCTCGGATTCGGACCGGATCTTCCGCAGGTTCTGCACCGTCGCCAGGCGCTGCTCCTGGCGAAGCGTCAACTCGGATTCGACTTCCATGGCGGCCGCACCCGGGTACTCCGTGTAGATCGTGATCACCGGCCGGTCCGTCGTGGGGTTGAGCTGGATCGGAATCCGGGTCAACGCCGCCAACCCGAACAACACCACCAGGATCATTCCAACCACAACGGCCGTGCCGTTGCGTACACTGATATCGATAATCTTCATCTACCTCAGTTAATTGGCTCGAACAATCGGCGCCCCAGGATTCAGGCGATGCAACGGGGCCCCACCCGTGAGTCGGTTCCCTCCCATCACCACCACTTCGCACCCACCCCACAACTCGCCGCTCTGCCTGGCTTCAATCACCAGTTCCAATTGCATCTCCTTCACAACAGTCACCTGAACTTCCACCGCCGTGGAATCCTGCCTCACCGCAGCCTCCGGATCCCTCTCCGTGGAGTCGCCTGAACCCGGTTTCTCGACGACAGGGTCAACCCGGTAAACCACCATCTTCTGTTCCCGGTACTGGATCGCCTCCCTCGGAATCGTCAGGACCCGCGGTTTTTCATCAATCTCAAGTCGCACCTTGGCATACATTCCCGCCGACAATCGTCCGTCCCCGTTGTCCATCTGCAGAAGCACCGGAAAGTTTCGGGATCCGGTCTGAGCCTGCGGAATCACCTGGAGCACGTTCGCCTGAAATTCCTCCCCCTCCAACCCCGGCACCGTGACCGTGGCTGTTTGCCCGGGCTTGATCAGGACCACGCTCCGCTGCGGAGCCTCCACCCGCAGTTTCATCGGGTTGAGAACCAGCAGCACCAGAATAGGCTGCCCTTCGCTTGTCCACTCCTGCTCCTCCTTCAAACGCACGGAAATCACCCCATCGAAGGGCGCCAAAACCTGGTGATCCTCCAACTGCCGTTTAATGTCGTCCACCTGCGCTCGTCGAACCTTTACTTCGGACCGCGCGATCTGAATGTCTTCAGACCTGAAACCACTTTCAATCAGGGCCAATCGTGCTTTCGCCTGCGAAAGCTGGGCGATTGCAACGTCATACTCCGAACGCGCCTTGCCCAACTCACTTGCCGCCGAGATCCCCTGCTCCGCCAACAGCGTGGTGCGTTGCCAGTCATCCCTGGCCGCCGTGAAGACCGCCTCGGCCGCGGTCATCCTCCGGCGCGATTCCTCGATTTCCAGAGGTTGATACCCAGCCTCCAGGCGTTGCAGATCGTACTGCGCCTTCTCCAACTCCGCCTCCGCCCGGACCAGGGCGATACGATCCCCGCGGGCGTCCAGTTCAAACAAAAGCTGGCCCTTGCGCACCCTCTCCCCTTCGGAAACCTTCATGGAGATGATTTGCCCGCTGGCCTTGGAGCTGATCTCAACTTCCTGAAACGCTTCAAGGGATCCTGGAAACTCAAAGACCTGAGACAGCTTGCGCTCGCGAACCAGACCGGTTTCGACCTTGGTGATCATCAAATCTCCAGTCGCACCCAACAGGGAAACCGCGCACCCCATCCAGGCGGGAATCGACAATCGTCCCCACAATCGAACCAGGTTGCCCCAAGGCAGAGAGATTTGCATACGGACTCTATTAACAGGAGAAAGGGTCATTCATCAAAAGGTTTGTGGGGGAATCTGAACACGATAATTGCCATCGGCTTCCAGATCCGGTAGGGTTCGCGCCATTCCCATGAATAAGTCCAGACTGCAGAATCGTCGCACTTTCCTCCAATCAACCGCACTGTGCCTCAGTTCGGTCGCTCTCCAGCACTGCGGGATCCAGGCCGAACCCCAGGAGTCCACGTCGATGGTGATCGATTGCCATGCACATGTGTATAGCCCAGACGAACTCGCCTACCCTCCTATTCAAAATCCGAACAGGCCCCCCCGCGCAAAGGGCACTCTGGAGCATCTGCAGCATGAAATCAAATCGGCAGGCGTCGATCTCGTCACCGCGGTGCAGACCAGCTCGTTCTATCGGTGGGACAACCATTTCGTCACCGACCTGTGCCGGGCCAATCCCCATTTCATGACCGGCATCTGCACCCTCGACCCCGACGAATCAACCAGCCCCGCCCTGCTGCAGAAGTATGTGACCCATTCCAACGTCCGCGGATTGCGCAGCCTGTCCGCCTCGGACGGAAGGCTGGATCATCCCGGCGTCAATCGGCTCTGGGAAACGGCCGAAACACTCGGAATCGCCGTGAACACCCTTGCCAACCGCGATAAACGCCCCGAACTGGAAACCCTGGCCCGACGTTTCCCCAAACTCCCCGTGGTGCTTGACCATTGCCTCAACCTGAGAAGCGGCGCCCACCACGAAGCAACCCTTCGCGATGTACTCGCCCTGGCGGAACTGCCCAATGTCTACGCCAAACTCACTTTCATCCCCACCGGCACCGCAGAAAAATACCCGTGCCGCGACATGCACGACTCCTGCCACCAGGTCATCAACGCATACGGCGCCGATCGGTGTGTCTGGGGAAGCCATTTTCCATGCGAACTCTGGTGTCCAAAAATTTCATACCGGGAACACCTCGCCATTTTCCAGACCGAGCTGGGACTCGACCCGGTCGTCAAACGAAAAATCCTGGGCGAAACAGCCCATCGACTCTGGTTCGCGGACCGCTGAACTCGCATCCCGGTGAATTCCCCCTGGTGACACGGCCATTCCCATTGCCCACCGCAAATTCCCGAATCCCCTGGTCCCCGCTTCGCTCGCTCCCAACTCAACCACCACAACCCGTCCGAGCCAGGTCCCCACGCTTTACTTCACCCCGGAAGCCATCACCGTCTGGAAGTAGGGAGGCTGCTCTTCACGAGCCACCACACTGATCTCGATTTTCCGGAATCCGGCCTCCTCAAGCCAGCGATGCAGATCGCTCTCAGCGAATCCCAGGAACTGATCCCCATACAGATCCCGGGCCTGCTCAAACTGGTGCTGCAGCAAATCCAGGATCAGAATCTGCCCGTTCGCCACCAGCAACTGATGGGCACTGCGGATCGCTTTGGCCGGATCCCTCGCGTGATGCAGGGCCTGGCTGAGGATCACCCAATCGACACTGCACGCGTCAATCGGAGGGGACTCCAGATCCCCCAGCCGAAACTCAAGGTTCTTAATCCCGTTCTTCCGCGCTTTGCCCGCTCCGAACTCGATGATCTTCTCCGAGTTGTCCACCGCGATCACCTTCCGGCAACGCCGCGCCAGCAACTCACTCAACAACCCCTCACCAGACCCCAGATCCGCAACCACCACGGGCGGCAACATTCGCAGAAGCAACTGCCCAAACGCCTGCCACGACCTTCCCGGACCATAGCTTCGCCCAAACCGGCCCGCCACCTGATTGAAATAAACCTGCGCCTGTTCGGACCGTCGGGCCACGATGCGTTTCAGATTCACCTGGTCAGCACTGTGTTCCGGCAGCTCCTTCGCCCCCTCCCAGGCCAGTCGCGTCGCCTCGCGCAGGCTCTCATCCACCTCACCCTTGAGTCGATAAAACGTGCGTTTCCCCTCCCGCCGGGACTGCAACAATCCAGACTCCTGCAGCAAGCCCAGATGGGTGGAAATGCGCGACTGCCCCAGACGGGTGATCTCCTGCAATTCGTTCACCGAAAGTTCGTCTCGCCGAAGCAGCGCGACTATCCGCAGCCGCGTCGGGTCGGCGAGCGCTCTCAGACATTTCAGGATGGATGCCCTGGGGACCTTCACAAAATCTTTTTAAATTACCTGTTGACGTGTTCCGCATGTTTTATATCCTCCTATCTTGATACGTCAATATGTTCTTTAATCTGATTCCTGGCGATCAACCGATATCATGAGCAATAACTACATCTTCTCTTCTGAATCCGTGGGCGAGGGGCATCCGGACAAAGTCTGCGACACCATCTCGGACGCCATCCTGGACGCCTGCCTCGAACAGGACCCCCGCAGCCGTGTGGCCTGTGAAACCTACGCAAAATCAAACCTCGTCGTGGTGGGCGGCGAGATCACCACCCGCGCCAAGCTCGATTTCAACGCCATCACCCGGGACGCCATCCGCGAAATCGGCTACGTCAACGATGATGATGTGTTCCACGCGGACCGCGTGATGATCCTCAATGTGATCACGTCGCAAAGTGCCGATATCGCGCAGGGCGTCGACGCAAAGGCCGCCGAAGGCAAACAAACCGCGGAACAGGGTGCCGGAGATCAGGGCCTCATGTTCGGATACGCCTGCACCGAGACTCCCGAACTGATGCCGGCACCGATCACCTACGCCCATCAGCTTGGCCGGAAACTCACCCAGATCCGCAAACAAGGCAAAGTCAAATGGCTGCGCCCCGATGCCAAATCCCAGGTGTCCGTTCAGTACGAAGACGGCAAGCCGGTCCGCATCACCAACGTCGTGATCTCCACCCAGCACGCCGATGGGATCAAGCACAAGGTTCTCAAGGATTTCATCATCAAGGAAGTGGTCCAAAAGGTCCTGCCCAAAGGATTGCTCGATCGCAACACGAGCTACCTGATCAATCCCACCGGCCGGTTCGTGGTCGGTGGCCCCCAGGGCGACACCGGTTTGACGGGACGCAAAATCATCGTCGACACCTACGGCGGCATGGGACGCCACGGCGGAGGTGCTTTCAGCGGCAAGGACCCCTCCAAGGTCGATCGCAGCGCTGCTTACATGGGCCGTTACGTCGCCAAGAACATCGTGGCCGCCGGCCTGGCCACCCGCGCAGAAATTCAGTTCGCCTACGCCATCGGCTTTCCCGACCCGGTCAGCGTCAGCATCAACACCTTCGGAACCGGTCTCGTGAGCGATGAAACCATCGAAAAAGCGGTTCTTTCGGTCTTCAGCTTCAAACCGGCCGACATCGTCAAGAAACTCAACCTGCTCCGGCCGATCTACTCCAAGACCACCAACTACGGACACTTCGGAAAGGTGGACGACTTCGAAAGCATCACCTGGGAACGCACCGACAAGGCCGCCGCCCTCAAACGGGCCGTCCGATAAACACTCAATCCATCGAAATAAATTATGTCTACAGCGACAGCAACAGAACCAACACCTGCAAATCCCGGTGCAACGGAACCCGACTTCAAAGTCGCGGACCTGAGCCTGGCCGACTGGGGCCGCCGGACCATCGACGTCTCCGAACACGAGATGCCGGGGCTCATGTCAATCCGGCGCAAACACGCCATCGCCAAACCGTTGAAAGGCGTCCGCATCATGGGCTCGCTCCACATGACCGTGGAGACCGCCATCCTGATCGAGACTCTGGTTGACCTGGGTGCCGACGTGCGCTGGGCCAGCTGCAACATCTTCTCCACCCAGGATTACGCCGCCGCCGCCATCGCGAAAGCCGGGGTGCCCGTCTTCGCCTGGAAGGGCGAAACTCTGGAGGAATATTGGTGGTGCACCTACAAGGCGCTCTGCTTCCCGGGAGGCCTTGGACCCCAAATGATCGTCGACGATGGCGGAGACGCCACCCTGCTGATCCATAAAGGCTACGAACTCGAGAACGGTGACACCTGGGTCAACAGCCCGGGTGCCAGCCACGAGGAACAGGTCATCAAGGATCTGCTCAAGAAAATCCACAAGGAAGAGCCGAAACGCTGGCACAATGTCGTCAAGGAGTGGAAGGGCGTCAGCGAAGAGACCACCACGGGTGTGCATCGCCTCTACCAGATGATGGAAGCAGGCAAACTGCTGGTGCCTGCCATCAACGTGAACGATTCGGTCACCAAATCGAAGTTCGACAACCTGTACGGCTGCCGCGAATCACTCGCGGACGGCATCAAACGCGCCACCGACGTCATGGTCGCCGGCAAAGTCGCCGTGGTCTGCGGTTACGGCGATGTCGGCAAAGGCAGCGCCCACTCCCTGCGCGGTTTCGGTGCCCGTGTCATCGTCACTGAGATTGATCCCATCAACGCGCTCCAGGCTGCCATGGAAGGGTTCGAGGTCACCACCATCGAGGACACCCTCGGCGAGGCCGACATCTACGTGACCACCACCGGCAATTGCGACATCATCACCTTCGATCATATGAAGCAGATGAAGGATCAGGCGATCGTCTGCAACATCGGTCATTTCGACAACGAGATCCAGATCGACCAGCTCAATCAGGCCGAGGCCGTCACCCGCCTCAACATCAAACCCCAGGTGGACAAATACACCTTCCCCGGCGGCAACAGCATCTACATGCTGGCTGAAGGACGCCTGGTGAACCTCGGATGCGCCACAGGCCATCCCAGTTTCGTCATGTCAAACTCGTTCGCCAACCAGGTTCTGGCCCAGATCGACCTGTGGACCAACAAGGACTCCTACAAACCCTCGGTCTACCGCCTGCCCAAGAAACTGGACGAGGAAGTCGCCCGGTTGCATTTGGAGAAAATCGGCGTGAAGCTGACCACCCTCACAAAGAAGCAGGCGGATTACCTCGGAGTACCCGTCGAAGGTCCTTACAAGCCGGACCATTACCGCTACTAGTCCGGACCGCCAGATACCGCACCTCGGCGGCATCGGGCCCCGATATCAAGGCTCCCCGAACACGGCTGTGGTCTCCCCGAGATCCCCGGGTTCGGGGAGCTTTTTCTTTTTTGCCCGGTATCCACACCGAGGGCATCTCCGAACCTCAAACCAATCGCATTGCGATTCGCCCCTGCCAGCTCCTTCATGGCATCCCCCGTGTCCGCGCCAAACCCAATGCCGGGGCCACGGCCTCCCGCAGCTCCCCCAACCGACAGCTTGACGCGTGGGTTCCCGGAGCCTAGGCTGAAAAGCGTTAGGGGAGCCAACCAGTCCGGAATCCGACGGACAAAGGCTGAGAGTTCCGCGTTCGGCCCGCGGAAGACCCGTTGAACCTGCTCCAGGTAATGCTGGCGAAGGGATTTCTGTCCTTCACCGATTTCCTGAGAGCACCCGACAGAGAACGCAAACCCGCGATTGCCGTCAACACGCGCGGAAGCACAGAAAATTATGATCGCGACAAAAGAATCCCTGGGCCCACGCAGCACCGACCAACTCCCCAACTCCTCGCGAGTCTACGCGACCGGCACCCTTCATCCAGACTTGCGCGTGCCCATGCGCGAAATTGCTCTTTCCCCCACCAAGTCGTTCGATGGCAAAATCGAGGAAAACGCTCCGGTCCGGGTTTACGATTGCTCCGGACCGTGGGGCGATCCGGCCTTCGAAGGTTCCTCGGATGAAGGTCTTCCCGCCCTGCGACGAGACTGGATCCTGAAGCGTGGCGATGTCGAGGAATACGACGGTCGCCAGGTCAAGCCTCAGGACAACGGCTATCTCTCCCGCCAGCACGCCGAATACGCCAGTCAGGCGGAGAAGAATCGTCTCGTCGAATTCCCCGGATTAAAAGGGCAGCGTCGCCGCCCCCTTCGCGCTTCCAAGGGCCACCCGGTCACCCAGCTCTGGTATGCCCGGCAGGGAATCATTACTCCGGAAATGGAGTTCATCGCGATTCGCGAAAACATGGGACTGGATCAACTCCAGAGTTCCAATGGCCGGACCGACCTCAATCATCAGCACCCGGGCTCCGCTCAGGTCGGCAACGCATCCGACCCGAACACCGAATTCACTCCCTCCGTCTTCCGCCGGTTTCCTCAAAGAATCCCGGCCCGAATCACCCCCGAATTTGTCCGCGACGAAGTGGCCGCCGGCCGCGCCATCATTCCCTCCAACATCAATCACCCGGAATCCGAACCGATGATCATCGGCCGCAATTTCCTGGTGAAAATCAACGCGAACATTGGAAACAGCGCCGTTGCCTCCAGCATCGAAGAGGAAGTGGAAAAGATGCGCTGGGCCACCAAATGGGGCGCGGACAACGTGATGGACCTGTCTACCGGCAAGAACATCCACGCCACCCGGGAATGGATCCTTCGCAATTCCCCGGTTCCCATCGGCACCGTCCCGATTTACCAGGCTCTCGAAAAAGTGAACGGAAAAGCCGAGGATCTCACGTGGGAGATCTTCCGGGACACCCTGATCGAACAGGCTGAACAGGGAGTTGATTACTTCACCATCCACGCCGGCGTTCTGCTCAGGTTTGTCCCCATGACCGCCACCCGCATGACCGGCATCGTCTCCCGGGGCGGCAGCATCATGGCAAAGTGGTGCCTGGCTCACCACCAGGAAAGCTTCCTCTACACCCACTGGGACGACATCTGCGAGATCATGGCCGCGTACGACGTCAGCTTCAGCATCGGAGACGGCCTGCGCCCAGGCTCGATCGCGGATGCCAACGACGAGGCCCAGTTCGCCGAACTCAAGATTCAGGGCGAGCTCACCGAACGCGCCTGGAAACACGGCGTGCAGGTCATGAACGAGGGCCCCGGCCATGTTCCGATGCATATGATCGAAGAGAACATGCACAAACAACTCGAGTGGTGCCACGAAGCCCCCTTCTACACGCTGGGGCCGCTCACGACCGACATCGCCCCGGGATATGACCACATCACCAGCGGCATCGGGGCTGCGATGATCGGCTGGTACGGCTGCGCAATGCTCTGTTACGTAACCCCCAAGGAACACCTGGGGCTCCCGAACAAAAAGGACGTCAAGGACGGCGTGATCACCTATAAGATCGCCGCGCATGCAGCGGATCTGGCCAAGGGGCATCCGGGTGCCCAACACCGGGACAACGCCGTTTCCAAGGCGCGTTTCGAATTCCGTTGGGACGACCAATTTAATCTGGGACTGGACCCCGTGACGGCGCGCGAGTTTCACGATGAAACCCTGCCTCAGGAAGGTGCCAAGAGCGCCCATTTCTGTTCCATGTGCGGCCCCCATTTCTGCTCCATGAAGATCACCGAGGATGTTCGCAAATACGCGGCCGCCCAGGGCGTCAGCGATCAGGAAGCCCTCAGGAAGGGCATGGAATCGAAATCAAAAGAGTTTGTCGATCAGGGCGCGGAGGTTTACTCCAAAGCCTGAGTCCAACCGGTCGGGGCACGGCCAGCCCTGAGTCATGCCTTGTGGCGTGCCATGTCCGGCCGGCTCCGATCACCGGCCTTCAGGCATGGTGCGGCTGATCGATCGCGCCCCCTCGGGCACATCGACTCGCTCCACCAATCCGCCGGGCCAGCGAATATCCACGGCCGCGAGCTTTCGCGCCCCGCCCAGAAGCACCTGGCTCGAATCCTGAGACCAGTAACCGCCGCCAATTCGAATCTCTTTTGCCGCACCCAGCGCGCCACCCTCATACACCGCGCGGACCATCGCCCCCGCAGCCTGCTGGTTTTGCGTCGGTCCCTGAAGCGTTACCCGCAAGCCAGGACGCCCGCCGATGTTCCGAAACAGCCGGGTTTGCCCGTTGTTCTGGGTCACCACCAGATCGGGTCGCCCATCGTGATCGAAATCGCTCACGGCCGCGCCGCGCACTTCTCCGTAAAGGCCCAGGTCGGCCGCGCCGTCCGATGCAGCCGTAAAACCGCCGCGCCCGTCTCCCCTCAACCACAAACCCTGCCCCGCATCCTGGCGACTGGCGTGGGGTCCCACTTCGAAGAAATTCTGCCCCAGAAAAACATCGTCATGGCCGTCTCCGTCGAAGTCTCCCACGGCTATCCCAAACACGGGGGATACCTGTGCCGCCGCCGGCAGGGATCGCACCTCGAAACCGTCGCCTCGATTGAGGAGGATCACCGAATCCAGCGTGCTCGCGGAGGCAACCTGCATCGGCGGCACGCCTTCGGATAGAACGGACGAAAGGTCAGCCTTGCTGAACGACGCGAACGTCGGAAACCGATCCATCAAAACAGGAAGCGAAGCACTCAGCGCCATCTTGTCCCGGAGCGGAACAAACCCGCCCAGCACCGGGTCAAAATGAGATTCGACGATCGTCCAGTTCCCGCTGCCATCGGTGTTCCCATAATGCACCTCCAACGGATGATCCAGAAATCGTTGTTGAAAGGTATTCCGCCCCCAGTTGCCCGCGACCAGATCCATCCGACCGTCCCCGTCAAAATCCCCCGCCGCAACGCTGTTCCACCAACCCCTCAACCCGCCAACCGTGCCCCCGGGATTCTTTTTTTTGTCCTCCCCCAAACTCCGGACCGGCGCATCCCAGGGTCTCCACTGTCCGTCCACATTCTGAAAAAATCGGAGCCCCCCCCATTCGCAGACCAGCACGAGCTCCGGCCATCCATCCCCAGTCAGGTCGCTGAACAGAACACCCGAAACCAGACCAATCGCTGAAAACGGCCGGCTGGCTTCCGCGTCGAACCGGAACGTTCCGTTGTCATTGATCAACAGCGCCGAGTCCGCCGGCTCCGGATATCGCCCCCCGATCACGCGACCACCCACAAACAGATCCAGATCTCCGTCCCGGTCCACGTCCGCCAATGCCATCGGTCCCGTGCTCGACACCGATCGCAGCAAGTCCTCCCGGATCGCACCGGTCACCAGGGAAACATCACGCACCGCGGGGGCTTCGACCGCGCCGTTCTCGTAGTTCGCGCTCCCGATCAAAAGGCGGAGTCCGGCAGGATCGGGCCGCCAGCCAAGGATCGTTGTCATGTCGCGTTCCGCAACCGCCTCCAGCAGTTTGGCCCGCTGCCGCACAAACCCACCCCTGCCGTCGTTTCGAAACACTGCCATCCGGCCACCCCGTCCCGCTCCAATCAACAGATCATCGAATCCGTCCCGATTAAAATCGAACCAGGTCACCCCGGGCCCAAGCTGACTGAGCTTGCGCGGCAACAACGGCTGCCGCGCGAAATCATCGAACGGCTCATCCACATGCCGATGGTTGAGCAGGGCGCTGGCATCCTCAAAAACCGGTTTCGCACGGACACGTTCCTTCGCAACAACACCCGGGAGCGCGGCTGCTTCGTCCGGTTCCATCAGATGATTCGCCGACACGGCTGGCATCACACTGCGTCGGCCATCACGCCAGGTCACTTCCACACGGACCTTGTCCTCGCGGCTCCGCACAGCAAATGTCCGCATCAGTTGGTCACTCGACAAATACCGCCCGCCGCAGACGATCTCCTGACTCTGCTCGGGAAGCCCGGGCGCGATCACCCGGATTCGGGCACCCACCCCGTAAGTGTTTGGCGACCGGCCGCGAAGCCGGATCGCAACACGCGGATGATCCGAGAGGTTGCGGAGAAGCAGCGGAGCGCCGTTCAGGCAGTTCACCACGAGATCCAAATCGCCGTCATTGTCGAGATCGGCAGTGGCCATGCCCTGGGACACTTCGCGGGAATCGAATCCCCACGCGGCGCCGGTTTCCTCGAAGGTCAGATCGCCCCGGTTCCGAAACGCAACATTCGGCGTGTCGAGACGCGGGAATCGTCGGCGCAGACGAAGTTCCTCAACCGGCGACATCTTTCGCCGGGCTTTCGCGGCATCGAGCTCCGCGGCGACGTCGGCGTGTTGGGCATCGCGCCAATGCCCCGTCGTGACCAGCAGATCTTCGTAGCCGTCCAGGTCCACATCGAGAAACACCGGGCACCAGGACCAGTCCGATGCATCCACCCCGCTGAACCGCGCCAGCTCCGAATAGATTCCGTTCCCACGATTGTGCAGCAGCGTGTTCCGGGACGACTGCGGCCGGTCTCCCGCCGAACTTCGGACCTGGGAAAAAGCCGTGGGCCCCATCACCTGCACCTGGCGACGCTCGTGCTCACGGCTCAGCATGTCCGCAACAAACAGATCATCCAGCCCGTCCCGGTCGATGTCCGCGGCATCCACGCCCATCGAGAACAGACTGGTCTGCCGGATCGATTCACGGGCGGCCGCCCGAAACACTCCCCGACCGTCGTTGATCCAAATCCGGTCCGGGGACTGAAAATCGTTGCACACATACAGGTCCGGAGCTCCGTCTCCGTTCAGATCCCGGAACAGGGCGGACAGGCCCCAGTCGTACGGAATGCCAACCGTCTGACCGGTCTCATCCAGAAACGCTCCCTCCGTCCAGCTCACCCTCTCAAACCGGCCACCGCCCTGATTCCGAAAAAGAGCGTCGGGCTGCCCGTTTTCAAGCACGCCACCCGCACCGTCAAACGTGAATCGGCCCCGAAGATCCGGCGCGGAAGCGGGGTGCCCGTTCATCGAGATCAGACGGTAAACCCCGTTGGTCACCCCGACGCTGAACTGGACCTCCGGCATGTCCCGCATGGTGTCGTTCCGGTAATTCACCACATAAAGATCCAGCAACCCGTCGCCGTCCATGTCCGCCATCGCCAGCGAATGACCGGCATCGGTGCCACCCAAACCCGCCGGACCGGTCGCCTCCACGAACCGCCCCTTCCCGTCATTGAGAAAGAGCCGGGTCCCGGCGGCTATCCCGTTCACCAACAGGTCGAGATCGTGGTCCCCGTCCACATCGGCAAGGGCGCAACCCGTCGAAGCCTGACCGCTGCAGGCCACACCCGCAGAGTCGGTGATATCTTCGAAGCGCCACTCTCCACGATTGCGGTAAAGCGCGTTGTCGGAATCCAACCCACAAAAATACAAATCGCACAAACCGTCCCCATCAATATCCCCGGCGGCCACTCCCGATCCGTTGAGATAGATCTGGTTGGTCAACGATCGCTCCTCGTCCAGATGATTAACAAACCCAATCCCGGAATCCTGCGATCCGACACCTTCGAAACCGGTTTTCCCGCCCGCAGCAATACGGAGCGGCCGCGTCCGGTATCCTTCGTGAATCCTCCAGTCCGGTTGAGCGGCCTGCAACCCCACGAGGAGCAACGGAAGCAGCGGCAGGAAATTCATCTTCATATCACACCGGACACGGGATTGAGAGGCACCGGGAACCACCCACGCCACACCTGTATCGCGGTCTCCCGGGAACCGACAGGCGGGTTTATTCGGCGCTCTCCGTGATCGTGATCAGGCCGTTGGCAGGGATTCCCTGGGTCACCGTCTGCCTGTTCCCCGAAGGCCAGAGCACCTCGATCGACTCAACCTCGGTGGCTTCGCCCAGCCCGAAGTAGAGGACTTTCGAACTCTGCGAGAGATAACCCGATTTTCCATCGTGACACTGGGTCCACTTTTTCCCGTTGGTTGTCAGGTGCACCGTCGCTCCCAGGCCGTCGCGATTCGATTTTGTGCCAATGAGTTTGACCTTCACGAAACGGATCCTTTTCCGATCACTCAGGTTGCTGATCAAAACCTGGGGGCGGTCGTTGAATTCGTTCGTGACAATATCCAGGTCCCCATCGTTATCGAGATCAACAATGACCGAAGACCGTGTGCTCAGGGTGCCCAGCACGTCGACCGAACCGGTTTTGCCGGCGCACTCGGGGTGCCCGGAATCGGCTCCGTCACACTCCAGTGTGAACCATACCTTTTCCGTGCGACCGTCCCCGCGCGGTTCAACTCCCAGCAGAAACTCACTGTCGAGAAACCGCGTGCCCGCTTCATTCAACAGGACGGAGTTGATCCCGTGCCGGAACGGATATCCCATCCCGGCACTCACGAACACGTCCGGAAATCCATCCGCATTCAGGTCTCCCACACTGACCCCCCAGGGCCAGTAGGTCTCGGCACCGAGCGAATCCGATCGTTCAACAAATTTCCCACCACCCTGGTTTTGATAAAACGCGTTGCCGAATACATTGTTGCCGGCCCCCTGCAGGTAGGCCTCGGTCCATTGAACGGAGCAGTAGGCCTCGCTCTTGGTTTTCTCGGCCTGATTCTTGAAACTAAGCGCCTCCACGGTCTGCCCCTGGGTCATGTCCGAGTGCATGTCCGTGAGATAAAGATCCATCAGACCGTCCTGGTTGAAATCGAAGAATTGAACCCCCATGGCACCCCAGGGTGTCTTGGGAAACGTTTCGGCGGTTTTGTCCACAAACCGTTGCCCACCCTGGTTTTCGTAGTAATGATCGTCCCCCTGCATGTTCACAATGTAGAGATCCGCAAAGCCATCCTGATTCAGGTCCGTGAACGCGGCGTCCCCACTCCAACTCCCATCCTGCAAACCCACCTGCTTCGAAACGTCCTCAAACCGGTTTGACCCCAGGTTGCGATACAGAATGCTCGTCTCGGTCCGCTCCGGGAACAGGTGCCCCCCAAACGCATCCGGGTATGCGGAATAGAAACCGTGCCGCCCCTGCTTCGCCGTCGTGTAAACGCCCACATTCACCACGAACAGATCCAAACGGCCGTCCCGGTCATAATCAAAAAACGTCGCGCCGGAGGAATGCCCCGAATAGTCAAGTCCGGACTCCTTGGAGATATCCTTGAACCGGCCGTTTCCGAGGTTCTCGAACATATGATTTCCGTGCCGCACCGTGGTCACGAACAGATCCGGATCACCGTCGTTGTCCACATCCGCAAACGACCCCGCAACGACCGTTTGATCGGTCAAACCAACCCCCGCCTGTACGGTCAGATCCGTGAAGGTGCCGTCTCCGCGATTCCTCCAAAGCTGGCTCGTACCCACCTGGGTCGTAAAATAAAGGTCCGGCAATCCGTCCCCGTCCACATCGGCAACCGCGACCCCGTTGCCGTGATCGTAGTGGGCCGCCTTGTAGGATACCGCCGCGTCATCCACCACCCTGTTCTCGAACCCGATCGCGCTCTGCCGAACCCGGTCGGTGAACTGAAACCCATAAAACGCCCTGAAGCTCCGGGAAGCGGCGAATTGCTGTTGTTTCCGCAGCTCGAGTTGCCGAATGGTGAACGCATGCTCCGGCGAGGTGACGGGAGCAACAGCTGCTTCCGATACGAACGAAATCAGCCCGACGACGAACAGCGCCAGACCCCGGCTCCCGGCTCGGAACGATTGAATGCAAGCCGGATGACAGGGGCGGAAAATGAAAGGCGACGTGTGTTTCATGAGGCGTATGTTTTCAACCAATCGGACCTGAAGGAACAGGGCCCGACACTAACATCCGGCCTTGGGTGTCTCAAGGATTATCAGGGCATAAAAAAGACCCGCCGGATGAAATCCGACGGGTCGTGTCAGAGACTTGTTACGGCTCAATTCCGGACCCGGAAGAACTTGCTCGGTGCGCTGGCGGGTGCGGTAAACGGGTTCGCCGCAGCCGGCACATCGCTCCACGGCCCGGTGGCCTGAGGCGCTTCCTGAAGGGTTCCACCACCGGTCCAGGAGATCACCACGTTGGCGTCCTGCCGTGCGGCGGACACCCTGGTTGCCACAGGAGCTGCAGAGGCACCGCCCTTGACAACGGCGTTGTCGAAGTATCCACGAACCACATCCGTCGCGGCGTTGACATACGCACCGAATCCGAACGTCAGCCCCTGGGAGAACGGGAAGTCGACTTCCGCACCCAGAACACCGTCGAGGATGAGTTTGGCGGTCGAACCGTTCACGACCAACCGAACCCTGTGGTTGCCGCGGTCATCGAATTTCCCACCATCAAAGGCCGGGATATTCACACTGAGACCGGTCGGATTGTCATTCGCCCCGCCGTTGACGAGGTTGTAGCCCCAGCCCGGATTTCCACCATCGTGGGTCAGATACTCGTTGAAGAAGACGAAGTTGCCCGCGGCATCCCGCACCCACACACCCGCCCGCTGCTCGGCTCCCGTTCCTGTGACCAGGACGAAGTCGAGCTTCGTGCGATCAATCTCGAAGGTCAAAGGTTCGGTGGCACTGGCCTTGTAGGTCTTGGCCGTGAACAACGCCGCGCCCGGCCAATTCGCCTGCTCCGCAGTGATGTCAATCTTGACCTGGCCGTTGTCGATCGTCAGAGCCGATTCCGCCGTTGCCACACCCGTGTCAAACGGGTTCTGATCCAGCACCCAGTTGGCCGTGTTGACCGAGCCCCCCGCGAAGTCGTCGGTCAGGAAAACTTCGGGAAATGCGATGACCTCCACCTTGACGGCACCGGTCACGCAGCTCGCGGGGGTGCTGGCCATCGTGAACGTGGTTGTTCCCAGACCAACCGGAACCACTTTCACCGCCTGCGTATTCGAAGCACCCGGCGCGAACGTCAGGGTCAGGACCCCATTCACCGCACCCGCAGGAACGGCAATGCTCGGATTGGCGCTGGTCACCTTCACCGTCGCCGGACTCGCGTCGTGCAACAGGGTCGGCACCGTCACGTCGAACTCGGCACCCGAATCCGCAACGGTCATGGTCACCGTCGACGGCGAAGCGGACACGCACGGAACCACGTTCTCGATCCGCACATTGTCGAAGGCACCCTTGTTGTAGTCGTCCAGAGCGCGGGCATAAGCACCGATCTCGAAATGAATTCCCGAGTTTACTTCAAACGGGTATTTACCGCCCGAAACACCGTCCAGGAACACTTCGACCGTCTTGCCATCGGCAACCATCTTCATCTTGTGCGAATTCAAGTCCACAATGCCGGCAAACGCCGAGAGCGTCGTGCCCTGCCCTGTGGCACTTCCCGGGTTCACATTCACCTGCCAGTTGTTCTCCCCCACATTCTGTGAGAAATGCACAAACTTAGAACGATCGGCATTGGTAATGAAAACCGCCGTGCGACCCGCCGTGCCGACCTGATCGATCAACACCCGGTCGACTTCGAACACCAGATTCAGATCCTTGGTCGCAAGATAGCTCTTGGCTGTCTTGATCGATGCACCTCCCCAGAAGTCCGCATCCGTGTAGCCTTCAATGGTCAGCACCCCACCCGCCTGGGTTGCTGTGAACGTGCCCACTCCGGTTGCTTCAAACGACTGATTGGAAACCGTCCATTTGGCGGTGTCGATGCTCGCCCCGGCGAAGTTCTCCTCAAGCAACAGGGCCGGTCCCGAGATCACCGCAACACCCAGTTTGTTGGCCACACCCACGTCACCCGATGCGGTGAACTCAGCGCCGCCCAGCGCCACGCCTCGAATCTTAAAGCTGGCTGTGTTCGCGCCCCCTTGCGGGAAGGTCAGGGTCAACTCGCCCCCGGTGCCTCCTTCGGGAACCGCCACGGCCGGGTTGCTGCTCGCGATCTTCAACTTCACGGCTCCCTGGAGATTCAACCCCTGCGGAATCCGCACCGTCACATCACTGCTCACCTGGCCAACGCGCACGCCGATGTCGGCGGGATCGAACGTCGCCGAACCTTCCGATTCAATCGTCAGATTGTCCCAGGTGGTGTCGGCCGTGTCGTTGTTGGCCCGGGCATAACTCCCAAACTGGAAAATGACCGGCGAGAACGGGAACGGAAGCTCCACCCCCTGCACGCCGTCCAACAGCAGTTTTACGGTCTTGCCGTCAGCCACCATGCTCATGCGGTGCAATCCACCGTCGTCCCACGGAGCCCCGTCGAACGCGGCAATGTTGGGACCGCCACCGGTCGGCACATCGTTGGGCGATCCGATCTTCAGGTTGTAATGCCAACCGCCTTCGCCTCGCACATCGGCAAACAAAACATAGTTGCTCTTGGTCTCATCCAGGATCCACAACGCACTGCGCGACGCGGTCCCCTGTCCCGCTTCGGACACACGGTCAATCGAAACGGTCACCGTTTCGGATTCGGATGGCGCAAAGGTCGGCACCACACGGAGGGTTCCGCCGGACCACCACTGCTGGGTCGTCGTTCCCACGAACCGCATCACCCCGTTGCCGGCCTCGCCGCGAATGTCACCCGTTCCACCCTCAAAGAATGGCGCATCCGGTGCATACCGGGCGGGATCGATCACATCGGATGAAAAATCATCCGAGAAAACGACATTGCTCCGTTTGGGCACGGTCGTGATCTCCAGGTTGTCCCAGGTCGTGTCGGCCGTGTCGTTGTTGGCCCGCGCATAACTGCCGAACTCGAATCTCACCGGCGAGAACGGAAACGCGATCTCCGTCCCAACCACCCCATCCAGGATCAGTTTCACGCTCGATCCGTTGACAACCATGGTCATGCGGTGCAACCCACCGTCATCCCACGGATCCCCGTCGAACGTCGGAATGTTGGGTCCACCACCGGTCGGCACATCGTCCGGGGATCCTGTCTTCTTGTTGTAATGCCAACCGCCTTCACCCCGCACATCGGCAAACAACACATAGTTTAACCCGGTCTCGTCCAGCACCCACAACGCACTGCGCGAGGCGGTGCCCTGCCCGGCTTCCGCAACACGGTCAATCGAAACGGTGACAGGCGCAGCGGCGCTCGGTTCAAACTTCGGCACCACCTGAAGCGTGCCCCCCGACCACCACTGCTGCGTCGTCGTTCCCACAAATCGCATCACTCCATTGCCCGCCTCTGCGTGAATATCCCCAACACCACCCTCGAAAAAGGGCGCCGACGGAGTGTATTTGCCCGCATCGATCGTGTCCGACGCAAAATCGTCCGAAAACACAACCACCGTGCTCTGGACAGCCTCAATCTTCAGGTTGTCCCAGGTCGTGTCCGCCGTGTCGTTGTTCGCGCGCGCATAGCTTCCGAACTCGATCACTACCGGCGAAAACGGGAACTCCAGTTCCACGCCGTCCTTGCCGTCAAGCATCAGTTTCACAGTGGATCCGTTCGCCTGAAGACTCATCCGATGCAGTCCGCCGTCATCGAACTCCGCACCGTCAAACACGGCGATATTGGGCCCGCCGCCCGTCGGGACGTCGTTGGGCGATCCAATCTTCTGATTGTAATGCCAACCGCCCTCGCCGCGGACATCGGCGAACAGAATGTAATTGTTCCGGGTCTCATCCAGAATCCAGAGCGCACTGCGCGACGCTGTCCCCTGCCCGGCTTCGGACACCCGATCAATCGAAACGGTGATCGGACTGTCGGCCGTCGGCGTGAACTTCGGAACCACCTTCAACGTTCCACCGGACCACCACTGCTGGGTCGTCGTCCCCACAAATCGCATCACGCCGTTGCCGGCTTCCGCGTGGATATCGCCAATGCCACCCTCAAAAAACGGAGCTGAGGCTTCGTATTTCGCTGGATCGATCGTATCCGACGAAAAATCGTCTTCGAACACGACGGTTGAGACCTGGCTAAATCCCGTTTGCGCAATTGCAAACAGAGCTACGATCGAACAAAGGGCACGAAATAATCGGCCGGGTGGATTCTTGGGTTTTATGGACTTCATAGTAGACAAAGCTTCCAAACTGTTGGGTTGATTGACCTGAGGTTCATACTCCGCCCTGCAGCATAAAGTCAATATTTTTCACTCATTTTTTCACCCTGCAGAAAGCCCTGTCTCACCCCCAAAAACCCAGCAAATACAACCATTTCATCCTCGGCTCCACGACATCCTCCGACTAAGCTCACCTCATGAAATCAGCTGCCCATTCTCCCGAAGGCGAGAACGCCCTGGCGCTGCGTATGCGCGCGCTCGGCGTGCGCGAATCGGACATCGAAGAAAGTTTTGTGCGCTCAGGGGGACACGGCGGCCAGAATGTGAACAAACTCGCCACCTGTGTCATGCTGTTGCACAAACCAACCGGAATCCAGGTCAAATGCCAGGATTCCAGATATCAGGGGCGCAATCGCACCCTCGCCCGGGCCCTCCTCCTGGACAAACTGGAAACCCGCAGGACGGAACGCCAGGCGGCCGAGAAGGCGCGCATCGAAAAAAACCGCCGGACCAAACGGCCCAGAAGCAGGAATGCCAAGGAACGGATTCTGGCCGATAAAGCGCGGCAGTCCGCCAAAAAGGGACTCCGCCGCCCCGTGGGGCGTGATTAAATCGGGGTTCAGCCAATCGGCGAAAAGAGCACCTCGATGTCTTCGGCAGTCAGTTTGGCACCCGCTTGACTGTCCTGACCCAACAACCCCTCGACCAGTTCGCGTTTGCGAGACTGCATCTCACCGATCTTTTCCTCGACCGTGCCGACGGTCATGAGTTTGTACACAAAGACCGTCTTCGCCTGACCAATCCGATGCGCACGATCCGTGGCCTGGTCCTCCACCGCCGGATTCCACCACGGATCATAATGAATCACCGTGTCCGCCGCCGTCAGGTTCAACCCGGTGCCGCCCGCCTTCAGACTGATCAGGAAGAGCGGCACCTCCCCTGCCTGAAAGCGTCTGACCGGCGTTTCCCGGTCCTGCGTCTGCCCGGTCAGCAGCACATACGGAATCTTCCTCCGGCCGAGCTCCACCTCGATCAACGCAAGCATGCTCGTGAATTGTGAAAACAGGAGCACCCGCCGGCCTTCATCAATCATTTCCGGCAAAAGATCCATCAACAGATCGAGCTTCGCGGACTGTTTTACCTTGCGCGCGGACGGCAGGGACAGGAGCTGCGGATGACAACACACCTGACGCAGCTTGAGCAGCGCATCCAGAATGATGATGTGGGCCCGGTTGATCCCCTTCTTGTCCACCTCGGCTTTCACCTTCTCGTGCATGGCCAGCCGGATGCTTTCGTACAAATCCCGCTGCGCCCCCTCCATTTCCACATTTTGCACAATCTCGGTCTTGGGCGGCAGATCCCGGGCCACCTCCTCCTTGCGCCGGCGCAGCATGAACGGAGCAACCCGGCGCGCCAGGATCGCCCGACGCTCCTCATTGTTCGCCTTCTCGATTGGCCGCCGAAAGATGAGGTTAAACCGTTTTTCATCGGCCAGAAATCCCGGCAGCAGAAAGTTGAACTGCGACCACAGCTCGCCCAGATGATTCTCCACGGGCGTTCCGGTCAGGCAAAGATGATGCCGGGCCTTCAACTGCCCTGCAATCTGGGCATAAAGCGTTTTGGGGTTCTTGATGTACTGCGCTTCGTCAAGGATCACACAATGAAACTCCAGTTCCAGAAGGACCTCCTGATCACGCGGCAGAAGCGCGTAGGTGGTCAGGATCAGATCGTATTCGGTCAACCGGTCGAAATGCTGCCTGCGATCCAGCCCGTGCAGAACCAGGGTGCGCAGGTCTGGCGCAAACCGCTCGGCCTCCTGCCGCCAGTTCGTCATCAGGCTCGTCGGGGCCACCACCAGGCACGGACGATCCATGCGGCCGCTCTCTTTTTCCACCAGCAAATGAGCGAGGGCCTGCACCGTCTTGCCCAGCCCCATGTCGTCCGCCAGGATTCCGGCCAGATCGTACTCGCGCAGAAACTGCAGCCAGTTTAATCCTTCCTGCTGATAGGGCCGCAGACTCGCCTTCAACCCGGACGGCACCGGAACCGGCCGGATGTTCTCAAACCCACGCAACCGCTCGCTCAAACTCTGCAGCTCGGAACTTCCCAGCCAGCGCCAATCCGCCCCACCAGCCATTCCCGAAAGCTCGGCAGCTCGCACCTTGCTGAGTTTTAAGCGACCCTGTGCGGACAGGGCGTTCCCGTCCAGAAGTTCCAGAAGGATTCCCATCATCGCCCGCAAGCGCCCGACCGGGAACTTGAGCGTGCGCCCCTCCGGCAGCCGGATCGGCAGGCTCGCGTCGTCATCCATTCTCTCCAGCTGGGCAAGGTTCAGATCGGCCTGACGGCCCGACCCGAACACCTGCATCAGGATCGGCAGAAGGTTGATCTTCTTGCCGTCGAGCATCACCCCGAGTTCCGCTCCGAACCAGTCGCTGCCCAAACTCATCGGTGTGGCATCCGTGTACCAACTCTCCGGAGTCACCATCTGAAACTGGAACGTGCTGTCGACCTCAATCCTCCAGCCGTTCTTCCGAAGCTGGGGCACCTCCAGCTCCATAAAGTCCAGCCACTCGTGGCTGTCTCCGAATGTCAACAGGCACTTCTCCCGATCCACCGCATACTCGGCAAACACTTCCTGGACATGCCGGAAACCGGTGACGGAAAGCACCTCAAGAACACCCCACTCGATCGGGGCATTCCGATGCAGAGTACACCATTTGCCCTCTCGAAACTCCTCCTCCATCCCGGGCTTCCCGGTCGGCCTGACCAACCATCCGTTGTAGTCAAACCCCAACTCCGCCACGTGCAGCGTCAACTCCTGCCTCGCATCCCTGCTCACGGTCCTCCCATATCGTGCCACTCGGGGATACACCACCTCCGAACTCAACCGAAGGCAGGGAACCGGGGCGACATCCCGAATCTCCTCCACTTCAATCGGCGCCGGGCCGGGCAGCGCGATTTCATTGCTTCGCCGTGCCAGTTCCTCCGAAATCAGCCTCGCCTGCCCGGGCGACACCTGTGCCCCCTGCAGCCACGCCAATGCAACCTGCGGCGGCACACCCGCCTCAAGCGGACCACACGCGCCGGTGGTCTCATCCACATACCACGGCGGGCTCAGGGGAAGCACCTCGCCGACCGGCGGCTCCATCAACAATTGCGGCGTCTGCCGCCCCTTCGAATCCGTTACCCACCCCAGCCGCGCCGACCTCGCGGGCCCCAACCTGAGCGCGGGGTGCGACCCGCTCACTCCACGGTAATGACATCGCCCCGTCGCCAAAAACCGCTCCAGCATCCCCCTCTCCGACTCGGGTTCAAACACCAACTGCGTTGGGGGGGCGTAGGTGGACTGCCACGCCTTCAACTCGCGCAACAGGGCCAGATCCCCGTCCAGGCCAACCCTCCCCACACTGCCCGCGGTGTTCGGATCGAAATACAGCTTCCGGGGGGAATGATACCCGCCCTTGGGTTTAACCTGCACGAGGGTCGGCTCCACCCTCAGTCTATTCTGCTGCACCTTCAAAACGAAGACGAGCCGTGCCAGCACCTCCGGCGGGTATTCCGTAGGTGGTTTGGTTTGGCTTTGTTTCGCCGCCCGCCCCAGCTGGCTCATCCACTCTTTCAGGACCGGATCCAATCGCGGCTTTGCAACCATCGGCACCCCGGCCTTCGAGTGGACCTGCCCGGGATGCGCCGCAGTACCGCCATTGCCCGAATCAGCCCACTCGCCGGCGGCGACTTCATGCAGCAATGCCGCCATGTGAGGGCACGCGCCGCCCGCCAAACACTGGCAACTCCCCAACACCCTGATCTTCTCTTCGGGATCCGTCGGAACCTCGAACTGAACCGTCACCGGAAGCATGCGCCCGGTCTCATCCTCCACCTCTGCGAGGAATTCCAGCCAGTCATCGCTGTCGCGGATCTCGAGTTTCCTGACTCCCCCGCCCAAACGCAGCCAAGCCCCCTGCTTCTGGGTCAGCGGATCGAAACCGGAGCTCAGGGCTTCTGCAACCAACCAGAGATCGTCTTTCAGCATTGTTCCTACCTTAATCCTATGCCTGAAACCGCATGTCAAAAAGAATTCACCCGGGCCGCCGGATTCCCCAGCGGGACCAAACCCTTCCACCCCCCTCCC
>JAIPJX010000037.1 GCA_021733945.1 Verrucomicrobiota bacterium
GGATTCCAGTGATGGTGGACGGCGGGTTTCGGCGTGGACGCGACGTCTTCAAGGCGCTTGCACTGGGTGCCTCAGCGGTGGGTATCGGGCGTCCGTATTTGTGGGGGCTCGCTTCGTTCGGCCAGGAAGGAGTGGAGCGAGTGCTGGAGATGATCACCGCCGAACTGCAACTGGCCATGATGACGACCGGTACGCTGAGCATTGCGGACATTGGCAGCCAGCACATAGGCAGGCGCTAGCAGACCGTTAAAAAACTCCAGATCTTGTAGGAGGCGAGGTCACGAGACTCTGATTTTTCGCTATGTTTAGGTATTGCAGAGCCTCCTGACGTCGGCTCCTACTTTTCAGACACGGTCTAAGGAATTAATTTTTGATAGGCGAAACGATCCATTCGGTGTCACCGTTTTGATAAGTATTTTTCAGAAGGCGAGGCCAGCTTCCGATCGGCTTTCGGACGGCTCTGGTACAGGATCGCTTTCTTCGTGGCGGTATTGCACACGCTGCGATCTGCGCCATGATGCGCAGCGTCATTTCGTGAATCTGCTTGGCGGTCAAGAGACCCTTCGAACATTGTATCCATAGCCGGAAAACACTTGGCTCAGCGGGAGCACAGGCGGTCGGCGTTTCCCGGGACCGAACTGGCGGAAGATGTTTTCAAGCTGAGTTGGACTGATCCGTTGGTCCCAGTTGGATTGAAAATCGCCCGTGCAGAATTGGAATTTGCTTCGCATCCCAATTCTATTAGAGGAATGGCTAAATTTGTACAAGCTCTAAGTGCTTGATAATCAACATATTTAAAAACAGACTCGAATTCCTTAACGGCATTGCCCCTAGCCCCTAGCCCTGCACCACCTGAGTGTGGGGCTTTTTCTTTACCACCCTTGGCATTGTGACATTATTTTGGCATTGGTTTTCCTGGCCAAAAAACGCCAAACGCGTAAGGCGTTGATTTTGAACGGTTTGCGCTATGGAAAAGTACAAAAAAAATGGTGCGCGCTGCAGGTTTCGAACCTGCGACCCCTACCGTGTGAAGGTAATGCTCTACCACTGAGCTAAGCGCGCATCCCGATCCCGATTCCGGTGAATCGAGTCCGATCCAGACACCCAACGATTGTCGGGTTGCCAGATCAGCGAGAGCATACTAAGCGAGAGTTAAAAATGGGGGCAAGCAATTTCGACAGGACGTGCCCCGGAAATCCATTTGCCTTTTGTCGCCCCAGCCTCAAGACTGCCCGAGGTTTCCTGACCGCTGGAACGGGGAGAGACGCCGGATTCGGCTTCCCCCCTTTCGCACGGATCGAAATCGTGACACTGTATTCTGATAATCGTTATGGATCTGCATATTAACCCTTTTGCGGTCGGCTTGGGCATCGGGCTCCTGACGACCCTGTTTGCCTGGCTGGACGGCATCTTCAAGCGCCGCGCCCTCGTCAAGGAAGTGCGCACCCTCAAAGACCATTTGCACACCCAGATGGAAATCAACGCCGCCGGCAATGACACCACCAAACGGGAACTCGACGAAGCCAAGCGTGTGGCGGAAAACCTCCGGGTCACCAACTCCGCGCTCAAACAAAAACCGGGCCGCGCCGAAGTGCACACCCTCACTCTCTACGACAAGGCGCTGCATCTCATGCAGGCCCGCGCTCCTGGCTTCGCACCCGCCTGGGAGAACGCCTTGAAGGAAGCCGAAACCGAGGTTCAAAAAACCGAGACCGGCCTCCTTCCCCTGATCCGGAATGTGTTTCGCCCTTCCCTCAACAAATCCAATCCGGCACCGTCCAGCGCCGGACACAACGAAGACTTCCTCGAAACCGATTCTCCATCCCGCCCTGAACCCGATTCCAATCAACCGGTTCGCTGACCGGCTGGCCGCTCCCTCAAGGAACGGACAGCCCGCGACGTCAGACAACACGCCGAGCCCCTCGGATAACCACCGTTTATACCGGTCGGAAGCTTCCATTCATGCGGGCTAACCAGGCAGCTTCGGCTTATCGGTGCTGGGCACAGATTGACCTCAACGCCCTGGGCCAAAATCTGGCCTGGATCAGGCGACGCGTCGGTGCCGGAACCCGAATTCTCACGGTGGTCAAAGCCGATGCCTATGGACACGGCCTGCGGCAAATCGCCGCCGCCTTGATGCACGGAGGAACGGATGTGTTTGGCGTGGCCAACCTCGAGGAAGCCCGCTCGATCCGGCAGGTCGGAGCCGGCTGGCCCATCCTCATGCTCGGGGCCTGTCTACCGAACGAGGTGACCTCCGCCATCCGTGACGATGTCATGCCCACGATCTCCACGGCAGCCGAAGCACAACAATTCTCGATGGCGGCTCTGAAGCTCGGCAAACAAATCCCGGTTCACGTCAAGGTGGATACCGGCATGGGCCGCCTGGGCGCACGGCAGCGGGAAGCAACGCTCCTGATCCAGACCGTCACGGGCCTGCGCGGTCTCCGCCTGGAAGGGGTTTATTCCCACTACGCCTCAGCCGATAAAGATCCGGAACAATCGGCGGCGCAGCAGGACCGCTTCCAAAAGGTCCTCGACCAGGTCCGCAAGCTGGGCATTCCCATTCCCTGCATCCATGCCAACAACAGTGCGGGCCTCCTGTTCGAGCCCAAGACACAGTTCAACCTCGTCCGCCCCGGACTCCTGGTCTACGGCATCACCCCCCCCTCAACCCGGCCCCTGCCCCACACGACCGGCACCCCCCTCCATCCGGTGCTCTCGTGGAACTGTCGAATCGCCCTGGTCAAAGAAATTTCCCGCGGAACCCCGCTCAGCTACGGAGCCACCTTCGTCGCCCGGCGACGCATGCGCGTGGCAACCCTGACCGCCGGATACGGCGACGGCTACCCGCGGTCCGGCAGCAACCAGGCGAGCGTGTTGATCCACGGAACCCGCTGCCGCGTCCTTGGGCAGATCACGATGGATCAGATGATTGCCGATGTCTCGAAGGTGCCGACCGCCGGAGTCGGCGACCCGGTCACGCTGATAGGCCGCGAAAAAGAGGAATGCATCACCGCAGCGGAACTGGCCGCAGCCTGCGGATCCATTCCTTGGGAGGTTTTGACCAGCATCACTTACCGGGTTCCCCGTCTCTATCACGGTGCCCACGCGGCGTGATAGAGACGGGGTGAGGCGACGTCCCCTCGTTCCGAAACGTCAGCGGGCGAAGACTTCGCCGTCCTGAAAAAAGCGCTTCAACTCCACAGCGGCAGTCTCTGGAGAATCGGAGGCATGCACGACGTTGCGCATGTTGTCCTCGCCGAGATCTCCGCGAATCGTTCCTTTTTCCGCGTTTCGCGAATCGGTCGGACCCACGAGATCCCTGACCCTGCGCACGCTGTCGTTGCCACTGAGCGCCAGGGCGATCACGGGAGTCGACTGCATGTACCCGAGCACTTCACCGAAGAAGGGTTTCTGGGCAATGTGAGCGTAGTGTTCCTCAAGGATTTCCTTGGAGAGCTTGAGCATTTTGCATCCGCACACCACAAGGTCGCTCTTCTCGAACCGGGCTATCACCTGGCCGATCATGTTTTTGTTGAAGCAGTCGGGTTTCAGTAGAATCAGGGTTGTTTCCATATAAAAAAAATCAAATCTCTATCCGTTGGTGATCGGCGCACTCGGCAGCCAATGGGACAAGGGAGAAGTTGCCTGCACTCAGGGGCAGTTTCCTTTCAAAAACGAAAATTTGGCATTCGGTGCCGGATACCGCAGGCTCAAGTTCTGTCCGTCAAGATGGCTGCAGCACACCCGCAGCAACCGACCTAATCAATCGGCCCGGTCACTCCAGTCACCTGCCTGTTCGCCCCAGCTTGAACGCACCCGCCGCAGGACTAATCCCTGCGACGATGATGGCTGAAACGTCCGTTGCGGCGTTCGTGGGTCTGCTCGAGTGGCGAGGACAACTGCCCCAGTTTGTTGGTTTGCGACATGTAGATTCCCAACAAACGGGAGGACGAAGGCCCTTCCTCATCCGAACCGATCAGCTTGCGCATTAAATTGCGGATAAAATTCCAAGTCTGCTTCATAACTCTGGCCCATAACTGCGCACCAGATTGAATCCAAGCCTTGCGAGGATCCACCGGCCGCCCTTGAGACAACTCTGCGGCGCTTTCCCACGCCGGTCCATTCGAAGCCATTGAAGCACACAGCGCACCGATGCGCCAGAAAAGTTTTCATGGACCCAAATCCCCTCTCCGATCACAACCAGAACGGTCCCGGCGCACTCCAAAAGTTTCTGGAGGGAAGAGCGAACCATCCGATCTCTCGCATCCCCTCCAGCAAGGACCAGGGGGCACCCTCCCGCTTGACTTCAGCTCGCGAAGAGCCGAGGTTGGCATAAGCCGACCCATACGAAGAACGATGACCTGGTTTCACACCCCAACTCTCAATCGCAAACGCATCTCCATCGCGTTCGCCATCGCGATGATTGCGGACACGATTCCGCTACTGCTCGGCCCATTGGGTTGGAGTTTTCTGGACGAAATCCTCGACGGCATTGCAATGCTCCTCCTGAGTGGTCTCATAGGGTTTCATCCGCTCCTATTGCCCACCTTCATCCTGGAATGCCTCCCGGTCGCTGACATGCTGCCAACCTGGACCGGATGCGTCGCGCTGATTGTTTCGCTCCGCCAGAATCAACCAGCGCCGGAAGCCAAAGCCTCGTCCACTGAGGAACGCACCGACTACATCGATGTGTAGGCCGTTTCGCAGCACTCAGGGCCAGCTGAATCAACCTATTTGCCCCGGTCCGAGCGGTTCTTCGAAACCGCCTGCTGTTTCTCCTGAGCCCAGCTTTCCTCTCCCGGGCACTGCGGAGAAACCACGATATACGGCAGCGCTTCACCGCGATCGAGCATCTGCGGAGGACCCCATTTTTTGACCAGGCTCAACGGCCCGTAGCTCTCACCACGGCCGTGCAGAAACAACATCACGGGCCATTTTCCCTCGTTCGCCCGATACTCTGCCGGAAGATACAACAGATACGACACCGAACGCCCATCGGGCAGATCGAGTTTCTGCTCCACCTGCCGGCCCGCCGCGGGTTCGTCCGCCCGGATGCCGAGAGACAGGACCATGAAGACCGCCACAAGAACACCGAATCTGGAAAACTTGGTAGACATGTCCCGAGCGTATTCAAACACCCGGGATTCTTCAACCGAATCTTGGGCCGATTTAAACCTGTTGCGCCCGTCCTCGGCAATAGTGTCTACTGTCCGCCGCGATGAAGATACTTGCAGTCGACGACAGTTCGTTTTTCCGCAACGTGCTGAGCAGTGGGTTGGGCGAGGCGGGGCACTCCGTCCGGACCGCAATGGACGGACCATCCGCGCTGGCCATGCTCGAGGAGATGCAGCCGGACCTGGTCACACTCGATGTGGACATGCCGGACATGTGCGGCTTCGAAGTCTGCGAACGCATCCGGCAGCGGGAACGGGAACATCACACCGCGATCACACCCGTCGTCTTTGTAACCGGCAACGACACCCTCAAGAACCGGGAGCGCGGCTTTGAACTCGGGGCTCTGGATTTCATCACCAAGAACGTCGGCAAGGATGAACTCATTTCCAAAATCCAGGACGCACTGCTCATCCGGGCTCCCCTCACCGGGCTCAAGGCGCTTGTCGTGGATGACTCGGACGTCGCCCGGCATGTCATCATGCGGTGCCTGCGCGCCGAAGGCTTGACGGTCATGGAGGCCAGAAACGGGGTCGAGGCGTACAGGATTGCCGAGGCGCACGAGAACGATCTGGATCTCATCATTACCGACGTGGTCATGCCCGAGATGAGCGGGACTGAATTTTGCCAGAAGGTCCGCAAACTCAGGGGACTTCGTTATGTGCCCCTGATGTTTGTCAGCGGTCTCCCGGAAAAGGACGGCATCCTGGAGCTTTTTCGAACCGGGGGAACCGACCACCTGATCAAGCCGTTCGCCAAGGAAGAGCTCCTGGCTCACGTGCGGGTGCACCTGGAGGTACGCCTGCTCAACCGTACCCTGGAGCGCCAGATCGAGGAACTGACCCACTTGAACAAACTCAAGACCGACCTGCTCGCGGTCACGTCCCACGATCTGCGTTCCCCGTTGAACGGGATCCTGGGCGTTGCCGACGTCATGGGCTCCGACCCCACCCTGAGCGCCGAGAACAAGGAGTATGTCGGTCTGATCACCCAATCCGGGGAACAATTGCTCGCGCAAATCGGAGATTTGCTGGATCTGGCAAAGGCCGAAGCCCAACAGAAACCCGGTGCCGCCGCCCCGATCGCTCCCGTGAACCTGCTTGGGACACTCGACACCTTCCTGGCCACGTTCCGCAAACAGGCTTCCAAGAAAAGCATCCGCGTGGAACTGGACAACAGCTTCACCGATTCCGCTCCAACCATCGCGATCCCCGCATCGGAGCTCTCTCGCATCGTGAACAACCTGCTTTCCAATGCGCTCAAGTTCACCCCGCAGGGGGGCGACATCCTGGTCACCGTCCGCCACGCCAAACCGAACGGAGTCGAAATTGTCATCGCCGATACCGGCATTGGAATTCCCCCGGAAAAGATTCCGCTGCTGTTTGATCGGTATTCGGACACCTCCCGCCCCGGAACGGACGGCGAAGCCAGCACCGGCCTGGGCCTTTCCATTGTCAAAGATCTGGTTACCCGAAACGAGGGCCGGATCGAAGTGACCAGCGTCGAAGGCACGGGAACAACCTTCACGGTCTTTTTCCCGATCCGCAACTGACCCGCTGCCATCCCTTTAAGCCCTTCGATCCACCGCCCTTCGGTTTTCAACCAACCCGCCGCAGGCGGATCAAGCCCCAATCCGATCGCTGTGCACGTAGGGCTGCAGAGCGGGAGGAATCTTCACAGACCCGTCCTCCTGCTGGTACGTTTCAATAAGAGCCACGAACAAACGCGCCAGAGCCGTGCCGCTTCCGTTGAGCAGGTGAGGAAAAAAGTTCGTACCCGACTCCGGCTTGCACCTCAGGTTCATCCGTCGCGACTGAAAATCCTCACAGTTGGAACAACTGGACACTTCGAGATAATCGTTCTGCCCCGGTGCCCAAACCTCGATGTCATAGGTCTTGGCGCTGGTGAACCCCATGTCTCCGGTGCACAACAACAGCACCCGGTAATGCAGGCCCAGCAATTGCAGCACCTTCTCGGCGTTGGCCATCATGCCCTCCAACTCGTCGTAACCCGTCTCGGGCGTCACCACCTTGATCAACTCGACCTTGTCAAACTGATGCACCCGGATCATGCCCCGGGTCCCGACTCCCGCCGCACCCGCTTCCGCTCGAAAACAGGGGCTGTAAGCGCAGTACCGAATCGGCAGCTGTTCGGGTTTGAGCAACTCCTCCCGATGAATGTTGGCCACCGGCGTCTCTGCCGTCGGCACCAGATAGAGCTTGCCCAACG
Source organism: Verrucomicrobiota bacterium (assembly GCA_021733945.1). Classification (GTDB taxonomy): domain Bacteria; phylum Verrucomicrobiota; class Verrucomicrobiia; order Limisphaerales; family SIBE01; genus JAIPJX01. The sequence continues at coordinate 7,408 of JAIPJX010000037.1, forward strand.
TGCTCGCGTCCTCCCCTTCCTGGACCGCGTAGGCCTGATCCGCCGCTTTGGGAAACTGGCCCGTGCCGATCATGCACTCCTGCTTCACCACATAGGGTGGGGACACCTCCGTGTAGGCATGCTCTCGACTGTGCAAATCCAGCAGGAACTGGATCAAACCCCGTTCCAATCGAGCACCCCAACCCGTATACAGCAAAAACCCACTCCCGGAGAGCTTGGTGCCCCGGGCAAAATCAACCAGTCCCAGGGACTCACAGAGATCAACATGCGATTTGGGCTCGAAGGCAAACCGGGGTTTTTCACCCCAATGGCTGACTTCCACATTATCAGCAGCGGTCTTCCCCACCGGCACGGTCGCATGCGGCAGGTTCGGCAACCGCAACATCAGCCCATCCCTCGCCGTTTCCGTCTCCGCAATCGTCTTGTCGAGCGCCGCAATCTGATCCCCCAAACTCCTGGTCTCCGCCTTCCTGGCCTCCGCTTCGTCCGGCTTCTTTTGAGCCATCAACGCACCAATCTCCTTCGACACGCGGTTCCGGGTGGCCTTGAGAGCTTCGACCTCGTTGAGAAGCTTCCGCCGCTGTTCGTCCAGCGAGAGGATCTCATCGATCTTCGCTTCATCCCCCGCCCCCCGCGTCGCCAGCCGTTCCCGAACGAACTCAGGCTGCTCTCGAATTAATTTGATATCCAACATCGCGCGAGATTATAGGCAGATTCAATTCGTCGGCAAGGGACAACGCTGCTTCTGTCGGCGACAAATGCACTCCCTTCCCCTCGCATCACCGGAACATCGGGTCTCCCGGGTTCCCATCGCTCAGGAGATACGCCATCAGATCCAGGATCCCCTCTTTCCCAAGCGTGTGGAGCATGCCTTCGGGCATGTTGGATGTTTGCGAAATCTTCCGGCTCTGAATGGCCGTTTTCAATATCCGCACGGGCTCGTCAACGCCCGCAGGAGCACTTAAAACCACCCACTCATCATCCTCACGCTCCAGTCGGCCAGCAACCCATTCCCCGTCCACCGTCTCGATCTCGACCGTTTCATACCCGGTCGCGATTACCCGGGAGGGTGTCAGCATCGAATCCAGAAGATCCTCCGGCTTCAGCCGCTTCCCAACACCCGAAAGCTCCGGCCCCACGCTCCCTCCCTCCCCCGCAAACCGGTGGCACTGCGCGCACCCAATGGCTTCAAACGCCGTCCGACCCGACTCAAAGGACCGTCCTGAGCTCAGCTGCGCCAGCGCAGGCATCAGCTCATCCCGGGTCCATTCCCGAACAAAACTCCGGGTCGGTTTCATTCCCGAGATCCAGTTCCGGAACAGCTCCACGGCCGCCGCATCCACCTGCCCGCTGACCAGGGGCGGCATCTGCCCCCGCCCACGGCGCGAAATCCGCTGAACGAGAACGGAACGATCGGGATCCCCGGGCGCAATCAGCATCGCATCGGCAATTCCAAACGTATCGTGCTGTGGTCTGGCCCCAACCACCTTCATCTGGTCCAGATCCTTTCCGTACTGGAGCACCATCGGGGAATTCCCCCCTCCGGCTTCCACATGACAGACCGCGCAATTCGCATGAAGGAACGACCGCGCTCGTTTCTCGAGATCTTCACCGGCATCGTACGGATCAACCAACCGTCCCAGGGACTCCGGCGGCTTTGGCAGCGGCTTGCTGAAAACACCCAGACGATCCAGCATTCGCAACTGATTGTCGGTCCGGTTTCCGTGGACCTTGTTCATCTGCAGCTCGCTCAACCCCAGCACAAAATTCACCGCGCGCCCGTGGCAAACCATGCATTCCGTCCGGCTGGGCACCCGCCAGGTCTGCATCCGCGAACCTCCCGGCACACCTGCGTCCCCCACCTCAAACTCGATCGTCTCACCGCCCTTGGAAGCCAGGGTCGCCTCATCCTGACGCTCATTCCAGAGGTAGCTGTAACCTTCCCATTCCCCCTGCTGCCGAACCAACAACCGTGTTTCCACCCGTCGTGCGGGAAGCCGCCCATCCCCGCTTGCCGGCATCGTCAGCGTCTGCACCAGCACCGTGTCATCCGGAAAATTCCAACCCCCACTGGATGTGTAAACAATCTGCGATTCGCCGGACAAACCGATGAAACGTTCCGCCTGCGCACCATCCACCCAGCCGGGCGCATTCACCGAATACGGGATCAGCCCCGGTTCCGCTTGGTGCTTTGCCACCGAAGCAAAAAGCCCGGTCTCACTCAGGCGCTTTGGAAAACGGGTCCAGGAATCATCCGCCGGAGATTTCACGAGCCGGTAAAGGGCATCCCCGTGATCCACCACCAGGAGCTCACCGGTCTTGCTCAATGCGAAGGCCGCAATCTTCAGCGCCGTGTCCGCCAATTCCCCATGCCAGGTCAACCGCGTGCCATCGTGCCGGGCACCCCAGATCTTGCCGGTCGAATAATCCCCATACACATACGTTCCGTTCAGTTCGGAATGCGGCACCCCGTAATACACCACTCCCCCCGTCAACGATCGAAACTCCGAATGCGGATGCTCAAGGGTCGGTTTCACAATCGGAGTCGGACCCCGCCGCCGGTTCAGATAAAACGGATGACTGCCTTCATAAACACTCCAGCCGTAATTGTCCCCACGGTTCACCCGGTACGCCGTCTCCCAAAGATCCTGTCCATTGTTCCCCACCCAGATTGCTCCGGTCTTGCGGTCAACCGTCATCCGCCAGGGATTTCGAAATCCATACGCCCAGATCTCCTCCCGCGCTCCGCTTACCCCCACAAACGGATTGTCCCGCGGCACCGAATAAGGCCGGCCCTCTCCCGGGTGATCCACATCAATCCGCAGAAGACACGCCAACAGGTTGCCTACATCCTGTCCGCTCACCCATCCGTCCGAATCACTCGTGCCGTCCCCGGTGGTGATGTACAGCATTCCGTCCCGGCCGAACGCCAGATCACCGCCGTCATGCCCCGCTGACTTCCATTCCAGGATCACGACCTCGGATTTCGGATCGCAATTCCGCGGCTCCTGACGATCCATCACAAACCGGGACACCCGGTTCGTACGATCGGGTGATGGAGTTGGCCCGTTGCTGAATACATAAAAGAAACCGTTGGTGTCGAACCCGGGGTGAAACGTCAGTCCATAGATCAAACGCCCCGACATCTCTAGAAACCGCTCCTTTCGCCCCGTCCCAAAATCGTTCGCGATCCGGAAGATTCTCGAGGGACGATCCTCGCCCCCCCCCTGCTCCACCACGAGCAACCGGTCCGCCCCCGGAACCGGAGCCACATAAAGTGGAGCTTTCCATTCCACTCCGGCAAACACCCTTTCCACGGTGTAGGGAGGGGCCGGTTCCGGCCGCCCCACGAGCTTGGAATTTGTCCACGGGACGCGGGGCTCAACCCGGGTTTCAATTTCCGCGCAAAAGCCACCACACACCACCAGCAACAGGACACCAGCGGAAATCCCGGGTGATCCAGGACGTCGTCGCATCACGGACAGGAAGGCTAAAAATCGGTATAACATGGGCATGACAAGGAATTCCACGCATTTACACCGAGAACCCCGCCGAACTCAAGCCGGTATTACCCCGGGAAAACCTTTCCCTCGCCCCCCCTCCACGACAACCGCCCCCCCCGCCGGATTCCCTCCCCACCGCGACCCCATGCAACCTTTTGTTGCACCTGCAACAAAAGGTTGCATCTCGATCGGATGACGGTGTCTGATTCAGAAAGGTTCCCAAGCTTCACGTGGAGAGCCCATTTTAAACGTTTCAGCAAACACAAAACGCCACATCGGGTGTCACTGGCATTCAGACGAGCGCTGTGACGGGTGATGCACGCCCCTTCTCTACCGAATGGAAGTTGCCATCCCTGTCTTCAAGTGCATTACTCAATGGCGGAAATCCCAGGCTCTCTCTTCGTTCCGATTGAGGATCAATCGCATTCGCCATTCGCAACCGACGGAGAATCCGGTCACCCCCTGGGTTTACGCAGCGCCTCCGGTCAGTGGTTTCCCGCATCTCCCGAAGTGCAACCTTTTGGTGCACCTGCAACAAAAGGTTGCATTCGAATCCGACTCCATCTGAGTGCGTTGGGGGGGAAAGGCTCGAATGCACGAGATCCGCGGGGGGAAATCGCCATTGCTGCCGGTTCCGGTTGCCGCATCGGTTTGCTCGGGCATTGCGGGAAGCCCTGTCCCAATTGGGTCGGTGGATTTTATGGATCGGAGAGTCGGTTTGGAGTGGAGGTTTGGCTCCGGGGAGGGGCATCCCCGGTGCGCCGGAGGGGAATGAGGCGGCTATTCGCAAAAGAAATACCCCGGTTGGTTGAAGTTTCCTCTTGTCAAGCCAAGCGCCCCTGCTAGTTTCTTTCCCTTTTGGTATGAAAGCTGATATCCATCCAAACTATCTGGAAGCGGAAATTCGTTGCGCCTGCGGCAACGTAATTAAAACCCGTTCCGTCAAGCCGGTCATCGTCATCGGCATCTGCAACGCCTGCCACCCGTTTTATACGGGCACGCAGAAGTTTATCGACACCGCCGGACGCGTCGACAAATTCCAACAGCGTCTGGCCAAGACGCAGGCGGCACAGGCTGCTGCTGCTGCGCTCAAGAAAAAGAAGAAGTAGCCAACAACACAATTTCCGCCCGCAGAGTTCCCATGGCTCTGCGGGCGGTCTTTTTTTACCGGGTCAATGGATTTACGTCCGCACATCGAGAGATTCCGAAGGCGCTACGCCGAGGTGGAGGCTTCCCTCAGCGATCCGGAGGTCTTTGCCAACGGCCAGCGGGCTCAGGAGCTTTCGCGGGAATACGGGCGTCTCAAGGAACTGACCGCCCACGGCGAGGCGTATCTGAAGATCATTGCCGATCTGCAGGAGAACCGAGAGCTGATCAAGGGGGAACCAAGCGACTCGGAACTGGCGCAGATGGCCCAGGAAGAGATCTCGCGCCTTGAAATCGAGGAGCAACGCTCGGCCCTGGAACTTCAGCACGGGATTCTTCCTCCGGATCCCACGGATTCGCGAAACACCATTCTCGAGATCCGCGCGGGAGCGGGCGGTTCGGAATCCGCCCTGTTTGCGGCGGATTTATTCCGAATGTACAGCCGGTACAGTGAAGCCCACGGCTGGAAGGTCGAAGCGCTGGACTCGAGCCCGTCGGACCTCGGAGGACTTCGGGAGGTCATCTTCAGCGTGACCGGCACCAATGTGTTCAAGCGGCTGAAGTACGAAAGCGGCGTGCATCGCGTGCAGCGCGTGCCCGCCACCGAGGCTCAGGGACGCATCCACACCAGCACCGCCACGGTGGCGGTTCTGCCGGAAGCCGAAGAGGTGGACATAGAGATTCGCGCCGATGATCTGGACATCTCGGTGTGTCGGGCCTCGGGCCCGGGTGGCCAGGGCGTCAACACCACCGACTCCGCCGTGCAGATCATTCACCGTCCCTCGGGGTTGATCGTTCGCTGCGCCGATCAGCGATCGCAGCAGAAGAACAAGGCCCGGGCCATGACCGTGTTGAGGTCCCGCCTTCTCGAGCGCAAAATCGCCGACGAAGATGCCAAGTACGCGGCTCAACGAAAAGCACAGGTCGGTACCGGTGAACGCAACGAACGCATCCGCACCTACAATTTTCCGCAAAACCGGGTGACCGATCACCGGATCGAACTGACCCTGTACAACCTCCCTTCGTTCATTGAAGGCAACATTGATCAGGTGATCGACGCCCTCATGGCAGACGATTTAAACACCAAACTGGCAGCACTTCAATTGTGAGCATTCAGGGAATCATTTTCGACTGCGACGGAACCTTGGCGGACACCATGCCCTTTCACTGGCAGGCGTGGCAGACGGTGGTCGCCCGATATGGTCTGGAATTTTCCGAAGACCGATTCTATTCGCTCGGAGGAGTGCCCTCCCGCGACATCCTCAAAATGCTCAGTTCCGAGCAGGGCATTAAAATCGACCCGATTGCCGTAGCCAAAGAGAAGGAAGCGGCCTATCTGCCCCTGCTCCCCGGAGTCAAGCCGATCCAGCGCGTCGCCGAAATCGCGTGGGCCAACCACGGAAAACTTCCGATGGCGGTCGCCTCGGGTGGCACCCGGAGCGGGATTGGCCAGGTGCTCACACACCTCGGTATCCGGCATCTGTTCGAGGCCGTCGTGACCAGTGAGGATGTTGTCCACCAGAAACCCGCGCCTGACATTTTCCTGGAGGCAGCCGCCCGCATCGAAGTAGCGCCGATCCATTGCCGGGCCTACGAAGACACCGATCTTGGGATGCAGGCCATCCGATCCGCCGGGATGGAAGCTGTCGATGTCCGGGAACTGCTCGCACAACCGGCGCGCCCGTAAACGTCCCCGGCCTTTTCAGGCGACTTCCCCGCGTTTGCGCCAGACGTAACGGAACATCAGAACGCGAAGCGCGGCCGTCAGGGGAATTGCCAGGATGCCGCCGAGGATCCCCCCCATCAGGGCCGTGCCGAGCATCACCGCGACGATGATGGTGAGCGGATGCAACCCGACGCGGTCGCCCATGATCTTCGGAGAGATAAAGAGCCCTTCCAGCGACTGAACGACCCCAAACACCACCAGGGTCAACACCGGGTGAAGCCAGTCGCCATACTGGATGATTGCAAGCACCAGTGCCGGGACCAGACTGATCACGAAACCCAGATAGGGCACAATGCTCAGAAACCCGGCTGCCAGACCGATCAGAAACGCATAGGGCAATCCGATGAGCAGGAATCCGATCGTGTAAAGAACCCCGTCACACAGCGCCACCAGAACCTGCCCCCGGAAAAAAAGAATCAGGTAGTCGTTGATGGACTTGAGAACAAACACCAGTTCTTCCTTTGTCCTCGACTCGTGGATGGGCAGATAATCCGTCCAGCTCCGCTGGATGCCCCGCTTTTCCAGAAGGAAATAAAACAGATAAACCGGGATCAAAGAAAACCCGATGATCAACCCCACCCAGGACGCCATGGCCGAGAGCTGACTGACGAGCCATTTGCCCACCACCGGGAGGCTCTGCAACGCCCGGGGCATCCAGGAGATCAGGCTCTCACCCAGGTCCCTGTTGATCCGCGCCGACCGAGCCCCGTCGGCGGAAGCCGCCCCCACCTCGTTCGTCGCTCCGGCTGATTCCGAGTCCGCGACCAGCACAGCGTTGGTGGAGTCACCGCCCGCTGTCGAAGGAACCTCGACCGACTCCTTGACGCCCGGGGCATTGGTGGAAGAACCCGACCAGGGCCACCAGGAGGGCAACTCGATCCCCAAAGGCGTGCTGACCATCCATTCCTCGAACTTTTTCTGCATGTCCTCGACGTGGCCTGGAAGGCTCTTCACAAGCGAATTCGTCTCCACGATCACCCGGGGAACGACGGTTGCCAGCAGTCCGATTACCAGCATGATCACCAGGAAAAACACCAGAAGCACCGCCCGAACACGCGGGATCTTCAGGGAGACAAAATAATCCACAACCGGATCCAGAAGGTAGGCGATCACTCCGGCAACCGCCAGCGGCAGCAGAACCACCGACAACTGGTTGATCACCCAGCCCAGTCCCAAAACCAACAGACCCATCAATGCCAGCAACACGCCCACTGCCAGTGCGGTGATCGAAACCCACAGGATGCGCCCCTGTTTTTCAGTTGGTAATGGGAATCCCATAATTTAATTCTCAGGGTGACCGATTCCGTTCCTGGTTACCCACTCAAAGGAATTCCTGTCGAGCCCGCACGAGCACTCGCGGCTCATTCGGAAATCTTGACCTCGCCCCGGGCCGGCCGGCCCAGACGACGCGCCTTCCTCGCCGCTGCGCGGACTGCGTTCATGAAAGCCGCACGCACTCCCGACCTCTCCAGTTCGTGCACCCCTTCGATGGTGGTGCCTCCGGGGCTGGTGACCATGTCTTTGAGCGCACCCGGATGCAAACCGGTCTGGAGCACCATCTGCGCACTTCCCAGCACCGTTTGCGCCGCCAACTGCGTGGCCATTTCCCGGGGCAATCCGGCGGCGACCCCGCCGTCGCTCAACGCCTCAATCACCATGTAAATATAAGCCGGCCCACTCCCGCTGAGTCCCGTCACGGCGTCCAACAGTTTTTCCTCAACCTGAAACGCCAGCCCCACGGCGGAAAACAATTTCTGCACCAGCTCCCCATCCCGGCGCGTGGCGGAGCTTCCCAGGGAAAACGCGCTGGCCGACGCCCCCACCAACGCCGGTGTGTTGGGCATCACGCGAATCACGCGGGCACCCGGGTTCAAACCTGCCTCAAGCGTCGCCACCGAAACACCGGCAGCAATGGAAATCAGGAGATGGGATTTCCCAAAGTGCGGACGAACCTCCTCGAGAACACTTGTCACCAGGTGAGGTTTGACCGCGAGGAAAACCACCTGGGCGGCTTTGAGAACTTCCAGGTTCGACCCAACCCCCCTGCCCTTCACCGCCTCTGCAAACCCCTTGCGCGCCGCTGCCGATGGATCACTCGCAACGACCTGACGCCCCTGCGTCAACCCTGCGACGACCATGCCCCGTGCCAGGGCGTTCGCCATCCTGCCCGCTCCCAAGAATCCAATTTTTAATGCGCTCGCCATTCCTTTCTCTTATCAGCATCCGGCGACACACTAAAGCCAAATCGGGAATAACCCAAAACGTCTCGCTGAGACACAAAACCGTTCCACTGCCTCACAGGTGCGACACTCGAATGACGACCGCGAGTTTTGGAACGGCATGGTGTATATCGAACTGCAATCGGCGGCCCCTGATCGAGGGTATGGGATTGCGGCGGCGACCGCAGCAAACCATTCCGAAACAAACTAGAGCCGCGCCAGCTTGTAGAACGTGTGATTCCCGATCGTGACCACGGGATCCTTCCCCCTGGCCCACCAGGGTGTCATCTTCTTGTGCGCGAAATGCGTTGCGCCGCGGGTCAAATTCGCCAGCGTCTCGGGTCGGTTGTACGCACGCCGTGCAATCCGCAATGCGGCGGGGAAACTGGGGTGTTTGCGGTATTTCTCCAGAAGAGCATCGCGATCCGTGCCGTTCAAACTGGTGAATGTTCCCGGCTCCACCACCGAGAGCATGGAAACTCCTTTTAGATCCGCTCGTCGGCGAATGACCTCCGCCACAGCCATCATTCCTTTTTCCCCCTCCCCCCGGGCTTCGGCAATGAGCACCGCCGCTACAACCTCCTGTCCATATGTCGCCCCGTTCACCGCTGTTTCGCCTGGAAACCATGCCAACAGAAACAAACTCGCAACATAAAACCGCTTCATTTTAATCACCAGAAAACCTTTCAAGTTAGCTTTACCTCCGACCTCGGAAAGTGGACCAGAAACATCAGCACCGCAAGACCAGCAATGTTGATGCCAAACCAGAAAAACCGCCGAATATCCCGAGATTCCCGGAAAGATCCTGACGCACTGTCAACGTCACACTGCGAATGTCGAAATCAGAGATGATTATCTGGACGGCGATTTTACCGTCTAAATGAGACGTCCAACGTGAGGCCCTCCCCAACGAGTCCCTGTTCCCTCTGGAAGGGCCGGTTGCCCCACGCTGAGTCCGCCCCCTTCCGGATCCAACCCGGCGCTGCGAACAGGTCGACCTCAACCACCCGTTCGCCAAGCCGAACGAAAATTCTCTTCGCCCTTCGCTTGGACTCCCTCAACGACCCGATACAAATTGGCCACGTCGATCGGCTTCGATAAATAATCGTCCATTCCCGCATCAAGGCAACGCTGACGATCCTCCGCTCCGGCATGGGCCGTCATGGCGACGATCAGGACGCGCTGCCCTGTTGAACGTTCCCTCTGACGGATTTCCCTCACCGGATCGAGCCCCCCCATCTCGGGCATCTGCAGGTCCATCAGGATCAGGTCGAAGGACTCGCGCTCGAACAGACCCAGGGCCTTCAACCCGTCCTCGGCCATCACGACCTGATGCCCTCGCTTTTTCAGCAGCGTCGCAGCAACTTTCCGGTTCACGGGGTTATCCTCCGCCAGAAGGATTCGCAAGGCACGTTTGGGTTCGGCCTGAATTCCATCGCGAACGGATTCCAAATTCCCTGACCCCGCACCCGGGACGGTTTCCGGTGACAAACCGAAGCGGACCGTGAAATAAAAACGGCTTCCCTCACCGAGCACACTCTCCACCCAAAGGCGCCCGCCCATGAGTTGGGTCAATTCCGATGAAATGGCCAAACCCAGGCCCGTGCCTCCGAACTGGCGGGTTGTTGATTCGTTTGCCTGGGTGAATGCCTGAAAAATGACAGCCTGTTTATCAGGTGGAATTCCGATTCCGGTATCGCGGACCTCACAACGCAGGCAGACTTGCCGGTCGGATTGCGATTCGACACGCATGGCAACCTCAACCCGTCCCTCCTTCGTAAACTTGAGGGCATTGCCAATCAGGTTGATCAGGATCTGCCGCAACCGACCGGGATCCCCCACAACCTCCTCAGGCACCGCATCATCGATCTGGAGAACTAGACCGAGATTCTTCTCCCTGGCGGCAAAGCCCATGGTTCGGTGGATCTGCTTCACGGCATCCCTCGGTGCAAAACGAATGGACTCCAGCTCCATTTTCTCGGATTCGATTTTTGAAAAATCGAGAATATCATTCAGGATCGCCAACAAAGACTGCCCTGAATCGCGGATCGTCTCCAGGTATTCCCGCAGTTCCTTGTCCGCGGTCCTGTCGAGCGCCAACTCCGCCATTCCAAGCACCCCGTTCATGGGAGTACGAATCTCATGACTCATGTTGGCGAGGAAGGCCGATTTGCTCCTGTTGGCGACCTCCGCCACCTCCTTCGCCGACTTGAGTTGCTCAGCCACAACCCCCAGGTGCATATTCGCCTTTTCCAGAAGTCCCTTATCAATCTGCAACTCGGAATTCATCGAATCGGCGTAGGCGATGGCACGTCGGTTGGCCCTGGAGATGCCCAGGAAGAGCGACAAAAGCAATGCGTCCATTGCAATGCCCCCGAACAAAATGATGGCCGGCTGAGAGTCCGACGCCGCCTCCCGAAACGATTTGGTGCTCCAAACATCAATCGTCCAGGTCCTGCCGTACAGCGCAACATCCTTGGAGTCCTTAAACTGTGGGACGGGGTCAAAATCCTCATCCTCTGTTTGATGTTCGTCATACAACACATCGGGACCATCCGAGATCCGGATCCCCACCTGTCGTTTTTCCTTCTCCAGAACCCCTCGCATCAATTTGTTCACCACGAACGGGGCATAGACCATGCCCAGGAAATTCGATGTCTGCAGCCCATCATGGCCTATGCTCCCCCCTTTGTAGAAAGGAGCGTAGAACAGAAATCCCGGAGTTTTTGCCGAATCCTGGACCAGGGTGATCGGCCCGGTGATCTGCGCTTGGCCGGTGTCCCTGGCCTTCTTCGCCGCGGTGAATCGATTCACCTCGTGGGCAACATCCAGTCCAACAGCCACTTCGTTGCCCTGATACGGTTCAATGTAGGTGATCGGGAACAACTCCGGTTCGGCGTGGGCCGGGTGAATGTCGAAGTTCGGACGCCGCTTCCGCTGAAGACTCAGGTAGCCAGGCAGGCCGTCCGGCGACACGGAATGAATGACGCCGATGCCATTGATTCCCGGATATCGTTCCTCAATGCGCCGACTCCTGGCAAAGGTCTGCCATTGATCGTGATCAACCCCATCGCCCAGTGTGTGGATCAACGAAACACCGCCCCAAAGAGCCTCCTCGTATTTCGACATGCGGTCCAGGATCAACTCAATAGTCTGATCCATTATACGTTCAAAGTGAACCTGGCGCGTGGCCTTCAACTCACGCTTGGAAACATACCAGGCCGAGAGCGTCATCAAAACGGAAAACAGACCCACAAGCCAGTGAAACCAATGTAAGGCCCCCGCTCGCTCCAACTGTCTCCGCTCCGCATTCTGAGTCATGTGAATCCCGACCGATCTTCATTTCTGGAAAGCCACCAGGGTGCCCAACATGAGACGCCGTGGAGATTTTACCGTTCCAACGCGATTGAAAAAGGCTAACGCCCGGGGGATCCCGTCGCAAGATAATATCAGCGCCCCAACGGGCGCAGCAGGACCTATGGGATTGCCAGAAACGGCGGCAACCGACATGCTGGGATGAAACTGCTTTAATATCCGGTCATAAATCATGAACACCCTGACTCCCCGCACTTCAGAAGCTGCGGTCAAAAACCGCTACTCCGCGGCCGCAGCCACTGCAGAGCCCGCCTTGTGCTGCCCCATCGAATACAACCCGAACCTGCTCAAAGTCATCCCCCAGGAAGTCATCGACAAGGATTACGGCTGCGGCGATCCCTCCCAATACCTGAAAGCCGGAGAAACCGTGCTCGATCTCGGGAGCGGCACCGGGAAAATCTGCTTCATCGCCGCTCAGATCGTCGGGGCCGGAGGTCGGGTGATCGGTGTGGACATGACGGATGACATGCTTGAGGTGGCCCGCCGCAACGCACCCATCGTCGCCGAACGTCTGGGCTACTCCAACGTTGAGTTCCGCAAGGGCCGCATCCAGGACCTGACGCTTGATCTGGACAAACTCGACACCGCCCTGGCGGATCGCCCGATTTCCACCGCCACCTCCTACCTCGCCGCCACAGAACTGGCATCGGAACTCCGGCTGACCCATCCGCTCGTTGCCACCGAATCCGTGGATGTCGTCGTCTCCAACTGCGTGCTCAACCTGGTCGAACAACACGATAAACGTCAGTTGTTTCAGGAAATCCACCGGGTCCTGCGCAACGGGGGGCGCGCCGTCATTTCCGATATCGTGAGCGACGAAGACGTTCCCCCGGCCATGCAACAGGATCCAACGCTCTGGAGCGGCTGCATCAGTGGAGCTCTCCGAGAGGACTCGTTCCTCCGACTGTTTGAAGACTCCGGATTTCACGGGATCCGACTGCTCAAACGGGACGCAACCCCGTGGCAGACCGTGCAGGGCATCGAATTCCGCTCCGTCACCGTGGAAGCTTTCAAGGCCAGCCAACGCGGGGGCGTGGAGCACAACCAGGCGGTCGTTTATCGCGGTCCGTTCCGCGAGGTCTTGGACGACGCCGGGCATCGAATCCGCCGGGGAGACCGCACCGCCGTTTGCGACAAGACCTTTCAGCTCTTTCGCCAGGCGCCCTACGCCGAACACTTCGAATTGATCGAACCCCGCGTCCCGGTGCAGCCGCAGGAAGCCAAACCTTTCAACGCCATGCACGCCACGATCAGGCATCCCCGTGAAACCAAGGGACCGGAAACCACCGCCTCCACCGCCGCCTCCCAATGCTGCGCTGGAAGCACTGAAAGCTGCTGCTGATGTTGACGACGCTCCTGCTCCTGGCCGTCAGCTTCCTGGCATACGCCAACGGTGCCAACGACAACTTCAAGGGTGTCGCCAGCTTGTTTGGCAGCCGGACATGCAGTTATCGAGCAGCCATTTCCTGGGCCACGGTCGCCACATTTTTCGGAAGCCTGACGGCCCTGTTTTTGGCGCAGACATTGATCCGGAATTTCTCGGGAAAAGGGCTGGTGCCGGACGCCATTGTGGGGTCACCCCAGTTCGTGCTGGCCGTTGCCGGCGGAGCGGGGGCAACCGTTCTGCTCGCCAGCTTTCTTGGGTTCCCCATCTCGACAACGCACGGCTTGACCGGGGCATTGGTCGGGGCCGGTCTGGCTTCCGCCCCCAATGCGCTGAATTTCTCCATGCTCGGAAGCACCTTCATCGTACCGCTCCTCCTCAGTCCCCTGCTGGCGGTCGCCACCGGTGCCACCGTTTACCTGGGATTTCGTTTCGCCAGATTACGCTTCGGACTCACCAAGGAGATGTGTGTCTGCGCAGGGCTCGAAACCGTCATCGTGCCGATCCCCCAGCCCGACGGCGTCTTCGCCGCACAATCGACTCCGACCCTTTCTGTAACCATGGATCAACCGGCAACCTGCGCCGAACGGTACTCCGGCACCGTTTTTGGAATCAACGCGGGGTGCCTGCTCGATTCGCTGCATTTCATGAGCGCCGGAGCGGTGAGCTTCGCCCGGGGTTTGAACGACACACCAAAAATTGCGGCCCTGCTGCTCGCGGCCTCCGCACTGGACGTTCGCTGGGGAATCCTGATCGTTGCAACCGCCATCGGCCTCGGAGGCCTCCTGAACGCTCGGCGGGTGGCGGACACCATGAGCCACAAAATCACCGAAATGAATCCCGGCCAGGGATTCGCAGCGAATCTTTCAACCGCCGCATTGGTGACCACCGCCAGTTTTCACGGGCTGCCCGTGAGCACCACCCATGTCAGCGTCGGATCCCTCATCGGCATGGGCATGGTGACCCGCCAAACCAAATGGAAGCCGGTCCTGGGCGTGCTCGCCTCCTGGGTTGTCACCCTGCCGTGCGCCGCACTGCTTTCCGCCATGCTCGTCCGGGTCCTGCAACTGTTCCAACAGACGTGATGCAACCGTTTCCATGACCGGCAACCCCTGTTCCGCAACCATGAATCGTTTTCAATCCCAACTCGCCGGGAACGGCCTGACCCTGCGCCGGGGACAGCTTCAAACGCTGCAGATCAATGTCGGGCGCAAATGCAATCAGACCTGCACGCATTGCCATGTGGACGCCGCGCCGTGGCGCACCGAGATGATGCCGGCGACCATCGCCCGACGCGTCGGCGAATGGATTCAGGAGCACCGACCCGCGGTCGTGGACATCACGGGCGGCGCACCCGAGTTGAGCGAACATTTCCGTTACTTCGTCGAAACGGCGCGCCACGCCGGATGCCAGGTCATCGACCGCAACAACCTCACCATCCTTGAGACACCCGCGTTCGCCTGGTTGCCCGATTACCTGGCTCACCACTCCGTCGAAGTCGTCGCTTCGCTGCCATGTTATTCAGCGGACAACGTCAACGCCCAGCGCGGTGACGGAGTCTTCGAAAAAAGCATCTCCGCGCTCAGGAAACTCAACGCGGTCGGCTACGGGACGGCTCTGCCGCTCAATCTGGTCTACAATCCGATCGGTGCCAGGCTGCCCGGCCCGCAGGCCGAGTTGGAGTCTGATTACAAGGAGGCGCTGCTCCGCAAATTCGGCATCGTTTTCAATCGATTGTTCACGATCACCAATCAACCCATTGCGCGATTCGCCGAAGACCTCCGCAGGAATGAACAGTGGGATGCCTACCTGGAGTTGCTCGCCAGCCATTTCAACCCCTCCACGGTCGAAGGCCTGATGTGCCGCAGCACCCTCAGCGTCGGCTGGATGGGCGAGATTTACGACTGCGATTTTAATCAAATGCTCGGGATGCAGCTGCGCAACGGCAAGCCACTCCATCTGTGGGAGGTCACGCCAGGCCGACTCGATGGCTCGGACATTCTCACCGGCATTCATTGCCTGGCCTGCACGGCCGGCTGCGGCAGCAGTTGCACGGGAGCGGTGAATCCGGAAACCTCCACCGCCCTCCGCTCGTGAGTCAAACCGGGCGGAAGATCACCCGGGCGTAAAAATAGGCGATGGTTTCGTCGATGATATCACGCACTCCCTCGCTGCTGACCCACCAGCGCGCACCGTCGTACCGGCGATCTTGCCCGGCGATCACTCCCACCTGAACCACATCCTGAAACGCCAGCTGATACAACAACCGGGTGCGACGGCAATGCGCACCCCGGGAATAGATATTAAACGAACGTCCGCGGTAGGGTGACCCGGCCAGCCACTCCCGCAGCGCCACCGCCGAAGCGTAGGTGCGGTCCCGCACAACATCCCCGCAGGGCACCGCCACCACCTTTTCCGGATCCCACCCATTTTTGAGCAGTGCCGCCCGGGTCAACTCCGGGTAACTCTTCTGTTCAGCCATCGGTTCCCCCTTGAGGATCGTGGTTCCGGTGATGATCAGAATCTTGTAACCGCCCCGTTCAAACTCGGCACCCACCTCCGCCATCATGTAATCCGGAACCCAGCCATCGACCACCATGACATCGCTGACCAGGGGATCGTGCTGCTGCAGAAACGGAAAAACCGCATGGACTGCGCCGTACCCGATGGTCAACACCACCAGGAACAGGGCCACCCAGCCCCGCAGCGTTGGCACCCAACACGGCCGCTTCCGGATCAGGCCGGCGCCGTTCGATAAAAACCTTAAAGCCATGGCCGCCGACACTATCGAATGCCGCCGGATTATCAAAACCGATTTTTGGATCCTGCGGCCCGGGTCCAGGGCCCGCCTTTCCAGCCGGGGTTTCCACCCGGGAACAGTCCATCAAACCACGCCTTGGACAGGAAGCCTTCGAAGGCTTAAGTTTTGCATCAGGAAAAGGGTCGACTCCGGGCCCTTCCATTTGAGGTGCTCATGGAGATCTTGATGCACATTTTCCTGAGAGCCCAAAGGCCGGAAAACAAAGGAGTGCCATGCCTGTTCCGATGAATCAGGACATTGCCGGGTTGCTGGATGAAGCCGCCCGGATTTTCGCCGAGCAGGGAGCGAATCGTTTCCGCGTGCAGGCGTACCATCGGGCTGCCGACGCGTTGCGTGCACTGGATCGGCCGGTCTCGGAGATCCTCGCCGGAGAAGGGCTCGCCGGACTGGAGGCACTTCCCGGTGTGGGTGAAAGCATTGCGCGTTCGATTCGCGACGTCCTGCTCCACGGCAAACTGGCCATGCTGACCCGATTGCGCGCCAAACACGATCCCATCGCCCTGCTGGCTTCGGTGCCGGGCATCGGCAGGGCATTCGCATGGAAACTGCATGACGATCTGCAGATCAACACGCTGGAAGAACTGGAAGACGCGGCCCACGATGGGCCCGACGGGGAACAGGAGTCCACCATCATCACATCGGAGTTTGGCCGGCTCAAAGGCCTGCGGATCGTGCGCGGTCGGGAGAACGACTGCGGGGCGCACTATCGTGAAACCGGCCGATTACCCTTCACCCAGGCGAGTTTGGCCGGGACAACCTGACCGGGGGGGGGATGACGGATACGAACCAGGACCAATGCAAATGGAGAGCGCCTTCTGTCACCCTCACGCAAACCAGCCAGGAAAGAGCCGCAACCATCAGCCACATGACAATTGTTTTTTTTGGCTTAAGTTGAATCGAAGATCAAAGCCGGTTTATGCGAAGAACCCCGCTGTCTGAGTTCGCCGGTTGGAGCATGGGCGTGCATCCGCCCAGAAAGGAAGGAACCATGACTGCAATTTTTTCCGAGCCCCGTAAAAACCGTCTCATCCACGAACGAATCCACGACGCCTACAAACCCACGCGCAAGCTGCGCGAACCCAGCGTGTGTCCGGTATGCCGCGCTGTCTTCAAGGGCGGACGGTGGCAGTGGCTGCCAACCTGGCCCACCCATTCGCATCGGGAAATCTGCCACGCCTGCCGTCGGATCAAGGACAATTTTCCAGCCGGTCTGGTGACGATGAGCGGAGAGTTCCTGAAGACCCACAGGACCGAAATCCTCGGTCTGGCCCGCAACACGGAGCGCGCCGAACGTAATCTGCATCCGCTCCATCGGATCATGAAGGTTGAGGAACGACCGGGGGCGGTGGTTGTCAGCACCACGGACATCCATTTACCCAAACGCATCGGGCAGGCCCTTCGACGGGCATACAAGGGTCGGCTCGAACTGCGTTACGCAAAGGAAAGTTGTTTCCTGCGCGTGAACTGGACCTCCGACTCAAAACCCGGTGCGTCCAGATGAACAAACCAATCACCGCGACCGGGCGGCATGCCGGGAGCCGCAGGTAAAACTGTCGCGGAACCTCGCAGGACCATGAGCATCCTGTCGGAGACAACAGTTGGGGGACCGGAAACCAGCCCCGGGGGCAAGCGGGATTCTCCGGTGGCGTGTGCCGTATTGATGCCACACGCACCCATTCTCGTGCCCGAAATCGGGGGCGCAAGAGGAGCGGCAGCAGAGGCCAGCCGCCGGGCGATGCGCGAAGTCGCGGCCTGGGTGATGAACTGCCAACCCCAGGCACTTGTCGTCATTTCACCACATTCACCCCGGATCCATGGAGCGTTTGGTCTCTGAGCCGGGGAACGCCTGCACGGATCGTTCAACCAGTTTGGCGCTTCGCACGTGGAGGTGGACCTACCCAACGACGAACGGCTGGCCAGGGGCATCGCCGCGGAGGCGCACGCGCACGCTTTGCACACCTGGTCCATCCAGGATATGGATCTGGATCACGGTGCGCTCGTGCCCCTTTGGTTCCTGGCGGAGGCGGGATGGTCGGGGCCAACGGTCCTGCTCAGTCTGGATTATCCGGATGAAGGCGGCTTAAACGAACTGGGGCACTGCATTGCCGCCGCCGCCCGCACCCTGCACGGTCGCATTGCCGTCATCGCCAGCGGTGACATGAGTCACCGGCTGACAACAGACGCTCCCTGTGGTTTTCATCCCCAGGCGCATCGGTTCGACGAGATATTCATCAACCGCCTCCGCGCCGGCGATTATCACAAGCTCGGGAATCTCAATCCCATGCTCCGGGAACGGGCGGCTGAAGACGCCGTGGATTCCACCCTGATTGCGGTGTCCGCAGTGGATTTCAACACCCACGGACACAAAGTTCTCAGTTACGAAGGGCCATTCGGCGTCGGATACGGAGTGGCGATTCTTTTCGAGGAAGAAACCTCGTCCCCACCCACAGGATCAGGCTCGAGGGAATCCCTGGAAATCGACGGGCAAAGGCTTCCAGCTCTGGCACGGCGCTCGGTGGAGGCAGCATTGGCCGGCAGCAGGGAGAGCCCACCCAAACCAAGCGGCGAGTTCCTCAACTCGCGGCACGGGGTGTTTGTAACACTTCGCGAGCGCTCCGGAGAGCTGCGGGGATGTGTCGGGACGCTTGAACCGGTCCGCGCCAATGTGGCGGCGGAAACCGCCGGCTACATGACGGCGGAGGCGCGCCCGGATTTCTATCAGCACATGGATGCCGCGAATGTGGATCTGAAGGGGTTTTCCGAGGAGTTTTACATCCGCCATTGTTCCGGAACCCTGGCCCCCGTGCTCGAGACTCTGAAGTATCTGCGCCGCGAAACCGACGTCTGGCTTGAGGTGACCACGCTGCTGATCCCCGGAGAGAACGACAGCGAGAACGAATCAGAGTCTCGTGACCTCGCCTCCTACAAGATCTGGAGTTTTTTAACGCTCGGCTAAGCCTCGGACGCAACGGCGGATCGGCGGCGCACCATGAAGTAAAGGATGGGAACAACCACCGGACTGACGCCCATGGAGACAATACCACCAGCGATCAGGGAGATGGCCAGGCCCTGGAAGATCGGGTCAAACAGAATGACCAGGGCACCGACGACAACAGCCAGGGCCGTGAGCAAAATGGGCCGGAACCGCACCAGTCCAGCCTCGATCACCGCCTCTTCGAGGCTCAATCCCTCCTTTACTTTGAGTTCGATGAAATCCACCAGAATGATCGAATTGCGGACCACGATGCCCCCGCCGGCCATAAACCCGATCATCGACGTCGCAGTAAAAAACGCACTCATAAACCCATGCGCCGGCAGGATGCCGATGAGGGACAGGGGGATCACCACCATCACCACCACCGGTACCACGAATGAGCGGAACCATCCCACCATCAACACGTAGATGATGACCAGCACCGCTATGAATGCCAACCCCAGATCCCGGAACACTTCGATCGTGATCTGCCATTCCCCATCCCACTTGAGCGCCGGCCAGTTCTCCGAGAACGGGAGCGACGCGTTCAGAATGTGCACCCCGCGTTCCCCCGTGCCGGACGGCACGGTGACGTTGACCGGTGTCTCCCCTGCCAGGATCCGCTCTGCGTCGAGTTTTTCCAGCGCCTGATTCATTTTGAGGATCGCGTAGACCGGGCTCTCGATCGCTCCGGCCACATCCCCAATGACATAGGTCACCGGCATGAGGTTCTTGTGGTAGATCGACGGTTCCACCGATTCGTTCACCAGAGTCACCAGTTCCCGCAATGGGATCATGCCCGTGCCCCCCTGCCCTCCCTCGATGCGGAGATTGAGCAAATCTTCAGGTGCGGCCTTGTGAGCGGTGGGCAATTCAAAAACAATGTTCACATCCTCCTTCTCAAGGGGTTGATGCAACAATCCGGCCGGATCCCCACCCAACGCCAGACGCACCGTGCGGGAAATGGTCTCCGCACCGATTCCGTGGAGGGCGGCTTTTTCCTTGTCGACCACGACGCGGGTTCGCGGCTGCGCATCCTCGACATACCAATCGGCATCCACAACACCGGGAGTTGACTCAAACACATCCAGGACCCGGGTTGCGAGAGATCGGCGCACTTGCTCGGTGGGACCGTAAATCTCGGCAACGAGTGTCTGAAGGACCGGCGGGCCGGGAGGCACTTCCGCGACCGTGACACGCGCGCCAAATCGGTCGGCAATCGCCTTCAGCCTGGGTCGAACGCGCTTGGCGATGTCATGGCTCTTTTCGCTGCGTTCATGTTTTCCCACCAGGTTGACCTGCAGATCCGCCACGCTGGCACCGCGGCGCAGGAAATAATGGCGCACCAACCCATTGAAGTTAAACGGAGAGGAAGTCCCCACGTAAACCTGGTAGTTGTCCACCTCCGGTTCGGTGCGAACGGCCGCTGCCATCTCCCTCGCCACCTGCGCGGTTCGTTCGAGCGAACTTCCCTCCGGCATGTTCAGAATCACCTGAAACTCGCTCTTGTTGTCGAACGGCAGCATTTTCACCCGAACCCAGCCGATCGCCACTCCGCTGAACGAACCGGCGAGCAACAGGAACACCAACCCCAGGAACACCAGGCGCGCACTCCCGGACCGGATCAGGTGCCGCATGCCCTGGCGATACCAACCCGCGATGCGGCCCTCGCCCGACCCGCCATGCCCGTGAGCTGCGGAATCCAATTTCCCGGCACGCCGCCACTGAAAAATCCGGAGCGCCGCCCAGGGGGTTACCATGAACGCGATGGCCAGGGAGAAAACCATGGCCGCACTGGCACCGATGGGAATGGGTCGCATGTAAGGCCCCATCAACCCGCCCACAAACGCCATCGGCAACACCGCGGCAATCACCGCCCAGGTCGCGAGCAGGGTCGGGTTACCCACTTCATTCACCGCTTCAACGGCAACCGCGGCCCGACTTCGACCCGCGTTGCGAGCCATGTGAAAATGACGCACGATGTTTTCAACCACCACGATCGCGTCATCCAC
This sequence comes from Verrucomicrobiota bacterium, assembly GCA_021733945.1. Classification (GTDB taxonomy): domain Bacteria; phylum Verrucomicrobiota; class Verrucomicrobiia; order Limisphaerales; family SIBE01; genus JAIPJX01. The sequence goes on from JAIPJX010000037.1 coordinate 28,568, forward strand.
CAGGATCCCGATCGAAAAAATCAACGCAAAGAGAGTGATCCGGTTCAGGGTAAATCCCAGCAGATAAAAAACCAGCAGGGTCAATGCGAGCGTCGAGGGAATGGCGATCGACACCACCAACGATTCGCGCCACCCCAGGGCCAGACCGATCAGGACCGCCACACTCACCACCGCGATGCCCATGTGAAACAGAAGTTCGTTCGATTTCTCCGCTGCGGTTGCTCCGTAATGCCGCGTGATCGACACCGATAAATCCGATGGAATCACGACACCCTTCAAGGTTTCGATCTTGCGCAGGACATCCCCGGCCACTTGGATCGCATTGGCCCCCGGACGTTTGGCAACAGCCAGCGTCACTCCGGGCTGTTCCATCGCAGATCCCCCGGAACGGGCACCCTTTCCGTAAAACACATATTGCGAGGGATCCTCCGCTCCGTCCCGGACTTCGGCGACCTCGCGCAGATGCACCGGTTTGCCGTTGAACACTCCCACCACCACACTCTCCACATCCTCCGCGTTCTCCAGGAACGAACCGGTTTCGACGATCACCTCCCGGTCCGAACTGGTGATCCGACCCGCCGGCACCCTGCTGTTTGCCTGTTGCAGCATCGCGGCGATCATCCCGGGGCTCAGATTTCGGGACGCCAGGCGCACCGGATCCAACGCAACCCGCAACTGCCTGCGGGCACCCCCCATCAGCGTCGTCTCCGCGACCGATTCAACCTGCTTGACCGCCTCCTGCACCTGGGCCGCCACCCGCCGCAGCGTGAGGTGATCGTAGCCCTCTCCGTGAAACGTCAGGGCAAGAATGGGAACGTCATCAATCGACCGCGGTTTTACCAGCGGAAACGAGACCCCGATCGGGATGCGGTCGAAGTTGGACTGAAGTTTCTGGTTGAGTTTGACCAGACTGCGCTCGATGTCTTCCCCCACCTTGAACCGAACGATCACCAGCGACTCGCCCGGACGCGAGGTCGAATAGACATATTCCACCCCCGGTATTTCCCAGAGCAACTGTTCCATCGGGCGCGTCGCCCGTTCTTCAACCTCGCTGGCGGAAAACCCGGGCATCCCGACCATCACATCGATCATCGGGACCTTGATCTGGGGCTCTTCCTCCCGGGGCAACAGAACCACAGAGGCCACGCCCAGCAGCACCGACGCCAGAACCAGCAGCGGGGTCAGTTTCGAATCGATGAAACTTGCCGCCAACCGCCCCGTCACACCGAGCGTCACGGGCTCGGAACCGTCCCCGGAAGCGCTCACTGAATTTCCTCCAACGGCTGTCCGTCCCGGACCAGATCCGCCCCGGCCGAAACCACTCGCTCCCCTTCAGACACACCCGAGATCAGTTCCACCTCACCAGCGGGAAATCCACCGGAATTGAATCCGTTCTGCGGCGTGCGCACCAGGCGAAGCGAAGCCCTCTGATCAAGGGCCACAAACACCAACTCCATCTGTCCCCGCCGGACCACGGCATCCATTGGAACAACCAATGCAGACCGTTCCGACACCGGCACGGAGACGCGCCCGAACTGACCTGCCCGCACATGCGCCGAAGATTCCAGATCAAGTTTTACACGGAACGTTCGCGTGACCGAATCCGCAGTGGGAGCGATTTCACTGACAACTCCGGTCACGGACAGGGTCCCCGAGCCCATCCGCACCGCGAGTCGGGCACCAGGCAATACACGGGGTCGGAGGGATTCCGGAAGATCGGCTTCAAAGCGAACGGTCGAGGGATCTTCCACCCCAAGCAACGGTTTCCCCGGCATCGCCAAATCCCCCACCCCGGCAAATTTGCCGGTGACCACGCCATCAAACGGCGCGGTGATGCGCGCATACCCGAGCATTACCTCGGCCTGTGTCACGGCTGCTTCCGCTCCCCGGGCCCGACTCTCAATTGCGTCGAGCTCCTGACGGGTGGCCGCCTGCTTTTCGTATAAAGTTTTGATGCGACCGAGGTCCCGGGTGAACTGGTCGCGCTGGGCCCGTGCCTGCTCGAGCTGCGCTCCGATTTCGAGCACGTCCAATTCAGCCAGCAACTGTCCCTGACTCACCCGATCCCCAGGTTGCACCAACAGGGTCTTCACCCGTCCCGCCACCTTGCTCTCCACCACCGAACTCAGGCGCGCCCGGACAGTCCCCGCCACGTCATCCGTCGACATGAGGGAGATCCTCCGAACGGTCGCCAGCGGCACCCTTGCAGCCGGAAGCTTCGATTCCGCACTGCCAGGGTCGTGTTTCTTTTCGCACCCTGCGAGAATCAATGCCCCGAGTCCCAGGCTCAGCACCACCCGCCAGCCAGGCGTGCCACTCCTCCCCCATCCCGCCACTCGAGGCTCTCGGTGAGATCCCGTCAAACTGGTTCCACGCATCTGTTTCATAAATTTCCTGAAGCCCCGCCGGTCTGAGGCAAACCCAGCGCTCTTCTCAGGGCCGCCCATGCCATCTTCTGGTCGCTCTCGGCGTTGACGGCTCGAATTCTGGCGGACGTCAACGCCGTTTCCGCATCCACCATCCTGGAAGCAATCTCAAGTCCCTGTTCAAATCGCGCTCGTGTGAGCTCCACGTTTTCCCTTGCCTGAGCGACCGCAGCGACTCCAGCGGCGGCGCGCTCGGATGCGGACTCCGCGTTTAATTGCGCCTGGCGCACCTCGAATTCGATGCCCAACCGCGTTTTACGAAGTGCCTCCTGAGCCGAAGCCAGATTTGCTTCGGCCTCCCTGACACGTCCCCGGGTGCGGCGTCCGTCCCAAAGGTTCCACCTACCCATCACGCCCACCGTCCAGTTTTCACCCGAGCCATTCAACTCCCACCCCCGATTGTAATCTCCACTGGCGAACGCGTTGACCTGGGGTTTGTAACCGGATCGCGCACGACGCACTTCGGCCTCGAGCATCCGGGTTCGTTCGAGCGCGGCTGCCAGCTCCGATCGCCTCGAGAAATCGGCACCAACCGGGGGGGCCAACTCGGGCACGCCTGGATCCACCTGAAACTCTTCCCCCTCCAGGCCGAGGAGCGTCTGCAAAGCACGGATCGCCAGCCGATACGAATTGCGCGCAGCCACCCGGTTTTCCCGGGCTTCGGCGAGACTGACCTCCATCTGAAGCACCTCGGTTTTCAGAACAGTTCCCGCTTCGAAGCGATGCCGCACGATTCCGAGATTGCCCTGGGTGGCGGCATAAGCCGCTTCGGTCACCTGAACGTAACCGGCGCTTTTGTTGATCGTAAAAAAGGCACGGGCCACTTCGAACGCAAGCTGGTTGCGAACCGCATCGGAACTCAGGCGGGCCTCGCTCACGTGGCTGGCTGCAGAATCACGGCCGGCCAAAATGCCGCCTCCCGCGTAGAGCGGCACCGAAACCACGGCGCGCACCCCGAGATTGTCCGCCTGCGGCACATCGTTAAAATCCAGCGTCGGCGAGAAGGCACTCTGATTCAGCACCGAGCCGAACACCCGCAGCGGATTGTCCGTGCGCATGTAATCGGATTCCAGATGCACCTGCGGCCAGAGCGCTGCGTTGGCTTGTTGCATCCCCGCCCGGGCCGCCTCAATCCTCAGCTCGGCCATCCGCGCATCCGGACTGTCCGCGAGGACCTGAACGATCGCCTGTTCAAAACTCCACACCCGCGCATCCTGGGCCCGAACGCAGGATCCCAATACAAGCCCGACGCCGACCCACATACTCCACGTTGCCCTGATCATAATCCCCTTGATTGGATCAACCGCGCGTGTTCGCAGCACAGCTGCCGATTCCCAGGGCGCGCAGAATCTTTTCCAGCGGGCAGAACCCCGTGAGCGAAGACTGCAGGAGGTTGAATCCGACAAATGCCGTGAACCAAAGCCAGTGCGGGCTGTGCCACTGGCTTAGCAGGAGACTGACCAGCACAAACGTGCCGGCGAACAACCGTATATATCGTTCCAATGTCAGTTTCATAATTTAATGTCCAGTTAATCGACGCGGGCCGGTGCCGACTGTTCCATCCCGGTCCCGCCGTTTCTTCCGGAACCCGCGCCACCTCATTCCGAGCCGCAACCCTCCAGAAAGTTACACCTGAAAGTGAGGGAAATCTCCTCTCCTGAATCCAACCGGCAATCGAGTTCCCCCCCGCCATGGAGCCTCCCTCCATCCCGCCCTGATTCCGGGATACCGGGAGCCGGCGGGGCCCCGTCCGTCCTTCCTCAGCCCGCCGCCGGACCGGACTTCTTCCAGCGCGCACGCAATTCGGAGTGCAGCCGCGTGCGAAACTCCAGAGGCAGTTCGCATGGCACTCCTTCGCGGTAGATCTGAATGGTTTTCCGGATGTTGTCCACGACGATTTGACAGGGATTGCATCCGGCCATATGCCGCTCGAATTCCTCGCAGATGCCCGGATCCACGGTTCCGTCCACATACTCGTTGAGCAGGGCCAACAGTTCGTTACACTTCATTGCGCATGCACTTTGAACGGTATGGAGCCGGATCCGGCTAAAAGGTTACAGCCTCACGCACCGATTCCTCCAGCACGGACACACCCTCCTCCAGCGCCGCTTTCGAAATCGTCAGCGGAGGCGCGATCTTCACGGTCTGTCCCCAGGCACCGACCGGAGAGAACAGAAGCAGTCCCTTGTGAAAACAACGCTCCACGATCGAATGGGCCATATCGTGGTCTGGCTCCTTTTTCCCGGATTTCACGACCTGCAGTCCCCCGACGAGTCCCCGGGCAGCGACATGCCCCACAACCTCGGGATGTTTGTCCTGAATACGTTGAAGCCCCGCCAGAAGAACCGGCCCCAGGCGGGCAGCGTTGCCAGTGAGGTCTTCGGAGAGGATCTTCCGCACGCTGGCCAGGGCGGCCGCGCAGCACACCGGATTGCCCGTGTGGGTGCTGGTCATCGACCCCGGAGGAAAGCTGTCCATGACGGCAGACCGACCGATGACCGCCGAAAGTGGCAGCGAACTGCTGATGCCCTTGCCGCAGCAGATCAGGTCCGGCGTCACTCCGTAGTGTTCGAAAGCCCAAAACTTGCCGCTCCGACCAAACCCGGCCTGTACTTCATCAAAAATCAGCAACGCCCCGTTCTGCCGACAGAACTCAGCCACTGCCTGGATATACTCGACCGGGGCAAAATCCGGACCAACCCCCTGGAACGTCTCGAGCATCACCCCGGCAATTTGATCGGGGGCCAATCCCCTGGCTTTGATCGTTTTCAGGAACAATTCGAAGCTCTGGTCCTCGGTCCAGTACCCATCGGGAAAAGGAACATTCAGAATCGCGGGATCCTCGTTTATAATCCAGTTCTTTTGGCCCGGAATCCCACCCGCCTGCTGGGCCCCCAGGGTGCGTCCGTGGAAACCGCGCTCGAACCCCACGATGCCGATCTTGCGATTGCCCCCGGTCCGGATGCCCTGAGCCCTGGCCAGCTTGAGACTGCACTCGGTCGCCTCCGATCCGGTCGTCAGCAGGAATACCTTGTCGAGCCCCTCCGGCGCAAGACCGACCAGACACTCGGCCAGCTCCGCACGCTCTTCGCTGGCGAAAACATAGTTGTGGATCAACCCGCTGTTCACCTGCTCGATGATGGCCTTCCGCACCTCCGGAGCTCCGTGCCCGGCGTTGGTGACCAGCACCCCCGAGCTCCAGTCCAACCACCGGTTGCCATGCCGGTCGTACACCGACACATCCTCCGCACGTTCCCAGACCACGGGCAACTGCCCGCGCATGGAGATTGGTTCGTGCCTGCGCAGTTTCTCAAGGGTCGCCACGGAATCCGGGTGCGGCAGCGGCGTGCAGATGCGCCGAAACTCTGTGTGCACCTCGGGGACTTCCCGTGGAATGATGCTGAATTCTTTACCCATAAATCTTCCTGCTGAAGGGGCCGCGCACCCTGCCGGCGGAATCACCCGGACTGGTGCTCCCGCACGAAACCTGCCCTGGCAGCCCGTTAAAAAAGTAGGAGCCGACGTCAGGAGGCTCTGCAATACCTAAAGACACCTAAGAAATCAGAGTCTCGTGACCTCGCCTCCTACAAGATCTGGAGTTTCTTACCGGTCTGCTAGAGGGGTTTGTCATAAATCCGTTCAAACACATGCCCGGCACCCTCTGCGGCTCGATTCGGATCCACAATCGTGATTCCATCCGCCCCAAACCGGGCCGACACCGGCGCTCCTTTTCCCTGCTGCAGATAGCTGAAGTTCAAATCCCGGACAATCCGGGCGGCATGCACAATGGCCACCGTAATCCGGGCTTCCTCAGCGGTCGGATAACTCCCGGCCACCGCCTCGCGGGTCTCGTTCAGAAACTTCATCCGGCAGATCGCCACCAACCCCGCGATGAGGCTGTCCACCCCGTAACCGACATAGGCCCGACTGCCGTCGGGACGCACGACCTCCCGGGTGAAATGATTATTCGAAGTCCGGCTGCCCTTTCCCTGGCTCCAGAACCGGAAGCCCCGGTACTGTTGATCCGACTCGACCTTGCCGTCGGCACCCACGATCTCGTGCCCCTGATTGACGGGCCCCTCGAAATCGGGCGGGGTGATCCAGTTGTTATGGAACGAAATACTCATTCCGTTCTCGAAATCAACCCGCACCTGCACCGCGTCAAATGCGTTGATGCCGTCCCGAATCAACCGTTTCTTCTGACCCACCGCAGTCAGAGACACCGGTTTACTGCCGTAATAGTGATAGATCAGGTCGGTCCAATGCGGTCCCACATAACTGAACGGATCGCTCTGCTCCACCCATTTGAAGGTGCTGGTCGAGACCTCCAGGGGTTCCTCCAGAACCGCCAGTCCGTACAGCGGATCTCCGATCCGGTTCTTGATGTCATCCCGGATCCGCAGGTGATCCGGATCGTACCGCTTGTGCATGTCCACCGCCACAATCCGATCCTTCGAGGTGGCCAGCTCAATGATCTGGTCCGCTTCGTCGATCGCCAGGCACATCGGTTTCTCGGTCAGCACATGAACCGCCGCCTCGAGAGCCTTCAGAATCACCGGCGTGTGCAGGTGGTCCGGCGTCGCCACCGCAATTACATCCAGATCCGGAATATCCCGCAGCAGATCATTCCAAGGTTCCTCTCCGAAGAAGATTCGGGGTTCGCCTCCGGTCGCAGCCTTGAAAGCGGCCTGGGCTCGCAGTGCGGAGCTTTCGGAGCGCGTTGCCACCGCCACCAATTCGAACTGGACCGGTGCCAGGTCCCGGCTCCAGCGATCCAGTCCCGCCCGGGAAAGCTGCCCCGCGATTCCATTCAGCTGGAGATCGGCAAACGCGCGGGCGTGAACATCCCCCCCAAACATGCCGGCTCCCACCAAAGCGATTCGAATCTTCATCCCGATCATTGGCTCAAGTCTCAGCGTGCCACCATTTCATCCTGGCATTCGTGTCGGGTCCAATCCAGAGCGCCGGCGGCGGCCGCGTCCAGGCAAAGAACAGCCTGCGACTGGGTGCGCAGGACCGAAGCCGGACAGATCGGGTCAATCGGCCCCTCCAGGGCGGCCCGCACCGGTTTCGCCTTGTGCGCTCCCGGGCAAAGGCCGATCATTTTCCGGGCCAGGCACAAAGCCGGAACGCTCAGGGTCAGGGCGTAGGCCGGCACCGACTGAAGATCCGGGAAATGCCCCTGATTGACCTGCTGGGTCTTGCAGTCATCATCCAGCTTCACGATCTTCACCAACCGGGCTTCCCCGAAATCAGCGACCGGCGGATCGTTGAATGCCAGGTGTCCATTGTCCCCGATACCCAGGCAACAAAGATCAATCGGGGCTTCACGCAAAAGGGATTCATACCGGTCACATTCGCGAATCGGCTCAAGGGCGTCGCCCTCCAGATAATGAAACCGCGCAGGATGAAGCTTCTGTTCGACCCGTTCGTACATGTAACGGCGAAAACACGCCGGGTGCGCCTTCGGCACTCCAAGATATTCGTCCATGTGAAACAACGTCACCTTCGACCAGTCCACACCGCCTAATCCGGAGAGCTCCTTCAAAAACAGGAGCTGCGAATTGCCCGTTGCCAGGATCACCCGGGCACTTCCCTGTCGGTTCACAGTGTCGATCAGATAGGCATTGACGTCGCCCGCCACGGATCGGGACAAGGCAGACGGTTCTTCGAAAACTTGAACGGACAGGGCGTCCACAGTGAACCGCTTGATGACTTCACGCATTGAATTACCTTTTTGAGCCCGCGACTTTTCTCTCGTGCGACCAGGCGGCAAAGGCTACAAATCCCTCCAGATCAATGCAAGCCAGCGTTTTCAAACTTCGGGCCCAACAGGGACCTCCCACCGCC
>JAIPJX010000038.1 GCA_021733945.1 Verrucomicrobiota bacterium
TCCACTGTCGTGACACGGGGAGCCGCAAGCACATCCGTCCCCCCGCGCTGTTCCAAACGGGTCCTTAACGTCTTTGTCTCGTCCGCAGTCAATACACGCGCGAGGGTCAGGGTTTCGAATTGGTCCAGAATCACGTTTTGTGGATATTTCAGACGCGCGAGGAATTCTTTTGCTGCGGGCGATGCCGTGGAGGCTGGTTGGCGGGAGGCGTCATCTGCCAAATCACGCAGGGGGCTGCCGACGGGCTCTTCCGAAGGAGTGAATCCGGACAGCTCGATGAATCGCGCCTCCAGATGGATCTGGATCGGGTTGGAGACAACCTTCACGGGTGAAACGTCCGATCCCGCCTGCGGCGGCTGTGGATTCTCGCCGGAGATTTGCGCATCGGGCGCGCCCGGCACAGGGCTTCCACCCATGGGAAGAACCAGCAGTCCAGCAACCAGAATCAGCACGATTGATTTCATTGGAACACCGACAGCCCGCCCCCCCCGGAAGTGCATCAGCCGTTCAATGCGGTGGCGGAGGTGGCTTTTGGTTTCAACGATTCCCAGCAGACCGAGGGAGAAGACGGAGGGTCGGACCGCCTCACGCGCGACCTTCAAAAGAGCGGGAGCGTACGCATCCGCATCCACATGCAGACTCGCCATCACGCGGTCATCAACCGCCTCCTCACGGATCTGCCGGATTCGGGAATTGGCCCACCAGAGCAGAGGATGCCACCAGTAGGCAATCTGTTGGAGGGTTTGAATTCCGTTCACCCAGAGGTCGCCTCTCTGAATATGCGCCAACTCGTGGATCAGCACGGCCTTCAGAGCCCGGGAGTCCAGATGGTGAATCAGATCTCGGGGCAACAGGATCACAGGCCTCAGGAACCCACACACGCACGGGGTCGGGACCCCAGCGGACAGGCGCAGACTCACCGGACGGTGCACGTTCTGCGCCGTGCGCAGGGCGCGCAACAACACTTGGTCGGCCTCCGGCGCGGGTTGCGACTCGCGAATGATCCCTCGAATCCGACGATAACGAAGCGCCACGGCAAACCCCAGTCCCACCATCCCCAGAATGTACACCAGGCCAACGGTGCTGATCGACGACTTCGAACCGGACGGTTCCGTCGCCGACCGGGCGTCTCCGGCGACCGGTTCCTGCTCGACCGGCAGGGATTCCGTCCGGACCCCGGGTTCGCCCGCAAAGAAATTGGACATCAGGCCGATCTGACGATCAACCGGAATCCAGTAGGCCATCGCCGTGGGCAGGGCCAGGGTTGGGGGCAACGCGAGTTTAACCGGCAACAACAACCAGGCGGCATGGCGAATCTCGGCCCGGATTTTTTTTCTGAAAAGACGGTCAAAAAGAAAAAGCCCCACGATGAGCAGGCTTGACTGAACAAAAACGCTCCAGGCCGATGTTACTAACGGGAGGTTCTCAGAACTGATGTAATGGGTCATGGCGTTTATGGGAGGGGGTTAGCCACGGCCGGGCGTTTTGTTGACGTCCCTTTTTTTCGTTTGAATCAACAACTCGATTTTGTCGAGTTCATCGGATGTCAGGTCCCGGGTATTGAGCAGGCATTCCACCATTGGTGTGAGGGCCCCATTAAACGCGTTCTTCAAGGCGTACATCAACTCCCCCCTCTGGGCCTGGCGCGGCGTTGCAACCGCCCGATAGGTCGTCATCTTCCCGAGCTTTTTCGCGGCCAGCAATCCCTTGACCACCATGCGATCCATCAAGGTTCGTACCGTGCTGTAGGTCCATCCCGTTTCGCCCTCCAAGACCGATTGAATGCCCGGTGCGGTACACGGTTCCCCGGCCCAGACGGCCTTGATGATTCTCCATTCGGCTTCGGTCAATTCAATGGGTTTCTTGCTCATGTCAGTTCGATGGATTTCGGATAACTTGCGGGCACGATAATCTACATACGTAGAGAATGGCAAGTTTAAACTTTACATCTGTAAAGAACCCGTGACGTGGCTCCAAATGCTCTGGAGATCGCCGAGTTCGGCAGTAGAAGAAGCAAGCCCTCCGTCGGCACCTGCTTCTCAGACACGCTCCAAGAAAAATTCTGCCATGCACCAGCCGCCCCGGAGCCAAAGAAAAACATTGGGATCGTATGCCGGGAAGGAGTAATGTTTGGTATGCAGCCGTTGAACCAGAGAGATGATCGAGCGGGTCGGGCCTGCCAAGCGCCAACGGCGCGGGTTGCTTCCCGACACGGGTTTCTGTTTGATTGGGGAGGATGGATTCACGCCCTATGGAATGGCGGATTGTGTATCCTGGTTCCGCTCCTTGGTTTTGCCGGTTGCGCGAACCGCCCGACCTCCGTATCCGAAGTCCCCCGGGTTTCGGGGCCCATGGTGCAAGCCGGAAAGGCTGATTTGAACGACCCGCCTCCCGTGAGGATCCAGGCTCAGGAACAAATCCCGGCGTTCACCGAGCCGGAGCAGCCCGCAACGGCGAAGGCGGCAGAGGTCCCATCGATCCCGCAGCCGACCGCACCTTCGGAGGAAACTCCGATCGAGATTTCGGAAGGAGTCGCGGAGCTTGCGGATCTGGCGCAATCGGGGGTGAACACGGAGGTCATGCTCGCCTTCGTGGAAGCTCACCAGGGATCGTTTGACATGGACAGTGCGGCGATCGTCTATCTGGTGGATTTGGGAATTCCGGAGAACGTCATCACCCAGATGATCCGGAAAGGGGTCGGCGAAAATTCAAAAGAGCAGGTCGCCGAATTGGAATCCAAACTTTCCGAATCCCTGGTCGTGAATCCGACCGAAAATCCGACCGATACTTCAGGCACCGAGGCAGTCGCAAAAAAACAGGAGCCCGGGCAACCAGTGCCGGATCCTGCGGCGGTCGTTCCGGATGCTCCCGGTGTGGCGATTGAAGCGGCCCCCTCCTTCCAGCCGGGACAGGCATCCGCTGCGGGGGAAGTCGCGAAATCCGAGCCGGTGCCGACGGCGGTCTTTCAGTCCAGCCTTTCGCCGTATGGGACCTGGGTGGACATTCCCGGCTACGGACCTTGCTGGCAGCCAACGGCGGCGGTGGTGAATCCCGGGTGGCAGCCGTATTTCGACAATGGGAGTTGGTACTACACGTCTTCCGGCTGGTACTGGCATTCGAACTACAGCTGGGGTTGGGCACCGTTTCACTACGGGCGCTGGCACCGCCATCCGGCGCGCGGTTGGTTTTGGATTCCCGGATCGACGTGGGGCCCGGCCTGGGTGACCTGGCGGTACTCGGACGCGTATGTGGGTTGGGCACCGCTTCCGCCGGGTGCCTACTATTACGGTGGATCCGGGCTTCGATTTGGTTCGATCAACGTGGGCGTTGGTTTCGATTTCGGACTTTCCTATGTGCATTACGGATTTGTGCCCTACGGCTATTTCTGCGGGCCATCGCCCTGGCGTCACCGCCTGCCGCGTGAACGGGTCACCCAAGTCTACAACCAGACGACCATCATCAACAATTACACCGAGGCACCGGACCGCACCGTCATCCACAACGGGCCTTCCCGCGTTGCCGGCCGGCCGTTCCGCGGCGACGCGCAGATCCGGACGGCCTCCATTCGGAACCTGCCCATGAACAATTCCGAGCAGGCACGGCCGGGCCAAATCCAGCGCCGCGGAGGGGAGGCCGTGATTTACCGGCCTGATCTGCGGACGATGGAAGCACGGAGGGCGGTTTCGGATAGACGCGAGGAACTGAGGGTTCCTGGAGGAGTGGCGGGTGAAACAGCGGCACGCGGGACCGGACGATCGTTGTCGCCCGAAGGTCGCGGCAGTCAGCTGCGCCCGCTGCAACGCCGGGAAACCACCACCCGACGAACGGCGATTCCCACCCGACCGGAAGGAACTGCGCCTTCCTCCGCGTTTGACAGGCCCGCCCCGGTCCGGCGGACGCCTTCGGCTACCGCCGGTGCCAACTCCGATCGGAGGCTATCAACCATCGGTCGACCGACACCGCTGCAACTCGGGGACAGCGATCGGCGGGATGCCTTGAGGAACCTCGACAGAAGTTCACAGCCATCGGCAGCGGTCCCGTCTTCGCGCGGGCCACGACAGGAGCTGGGCGCTCCCAGCTCAATCAACCGCCCCCCGGCCGGGTTGCCGGATCGAAATCGGCAGACCATCCGGAGGGAACCGTTGCTGACGCCGAATGCACTGAATGAAAGGAACAACACGCGGACACCCGCACGAGCGCCTTTTGGAGAAACCAGAAATCAGCCGGGCAGCCTTTACACCCCTCCGCCGAGGCCCGCGCCGCCAGATCGCTCGGCTCAACCGATCCAGCGAACGGTTCCGGACCAAATTGCCCCGGCCCGACGGGCCGCTCCTCCGGCGTCCTCGGAGTTCCGCAGCGTGCCGTTGCAACAGGGACCACCGCCCCAAATCATCACCCCGTCCCAGCTCACGCCTTCGCCACGATCCCCAAGCCGTTCCGGGAGTTCGCGTTCAGAACGAAAACCGAACTAGACCGAATTCGATCAGGCGAAAGTCCGGGGATCAGGAATCACCCTTGGCACGGAGGGCCTCTTTCTTTTCCTCGAGTTCGGCTCGCAGCGATTTGCGGTCGCTCGCAAGCTGACGGTTGAGCTGGTCCAGAGCTTCGTGATCACCCGTGGCGACCGCCTTGGCGAGCTCGGCGTTCAGGAAGATCTCGCGTTCAGCAATCTTCGCGGCGTACTTTGAATCCAGCTCGGCGAGTTTCGCTTTCTGGGCATCGGTGAGGGTGGTTTGGGGAGCACTCTTGCTCAGGCGCTCCATGGCGAGTTCGTAGGAAGATTTCATCGGGTTTCGAGAGAGTCAGTGCGTGGATTGGTCCGGTCTGCAGACTTGCGCCGGTTCAGGGCCGACCCATGGGCGCGTTCTTTTTCCACGGCATATCGGGAAATTTTTCAGGCGGTTTCATCCTGGGTGCCGGAGGGGCGGCCATCTTGAGTTCTGAAGAATCCTGCCCGGCGGGCGGGGGCTCGGGATTCCTCCAGGAAGCGATGCGGGCCTGCAAACCGTGGTGTTCGGCGGTCGTCTTGTCCCCGCTCTTCATGTAGAACAGGGAAAGATTGGTATGCACCAACGGGTCTTTGGGGCGCATTTTTTCGGCTTTGTGGCCCTCGGCAACCGCGAGCTCGAAGTCACCCATCCGGCAGTGCGCCATGCCGAGCGAGAGTTGAGCGTCAAAATAGCTGGGATCGTCCCTGAGAATGGATTGAAATGCAGCGATCGCGGCCGGGTAATCGGCCGCGCTGAACAGGTACATTGCTTCGTCGTATCGATCCTGAAGAGACTCCATAATGGTTTTGACAATCCATGCTATCGCACCATTGTAATCAGCGCGCAAGTGTGGACTTCGAGGTCCGTCGGGAGAGGGAACGTCTGTTCGGTCCGGCCAATCCCCGGGCCCACTCGCAATTTTCTTATGCAGCCATTGCCCATACGCATCATATCGACCGACTTCGACGGCACGGTGCATTCGGATTTCGATGAACCCGCGGTTCCGGAGGGTCTGCAGCGCATGCTCGCGGAACTGCAGTCCAAGGGAGTGGTTTGGGTGATCAACACCGGACGCGAGATTGGAAGCCTCATGGAGACCCTGCGCGGGTCCCGGGTGGGTGTCCTGCCCGATTACCTGGTGACCGTGGAACGGGAGATTCACGTGCGCAAAGGATCCGGATACGTTGCGTTGGAGGAATGGAACAAGGGCTGCACAGCCGCTCATGAAACTCTTTTCCGGAGAATCCTCCCCACCCTCCCGCCCATCATTGAGGCGATCAACAACCGGTTCCAGGCCCGGGTTTACGAGGATTTATTCTCGCCGCTCTGCCTGATTGCAGCGAACAACGAGGATTGTGATCAGATCTGCGAGTTTCTGGAAGTCCTGTGGCGGGAGGAACCGGAAATCTCGGTGGTACGCAACAGCATCTACGCCCGGTTGAGTCACTCGGATTACAACAAAGGGTCCGCTTTGAACGAAATCGGCCGCCTTCTGGGCGTTGGATCCGAACAAATTGTCGCCGCAGGGGATCACCTGAACGATCTGCCCATGTTGAAGCGATCCAGCGCCCGATGGCTGATTGCCCCGCACAACGCGGTGGAAGCCGTCAAAAAGATTGTTCGCGAGCAGGATGGCTACGTCAGCACGGAACGGTGCGGAACGGGAGTGGCCCAGGGACTGATGCACTGGATGCGGCATTTGGGAGAGCACTGGATGCCCGAAGAATGGGCTGTCTAGTTGCCGCGCAAGGGTTTGAAGAGAATTCACAGGATCTGCATGGAAATCTCATGCTTCACATAAGTCTGTCCTTATCAAAGACATATAGATATCATAATCGTTTGACAGGCGAATAAGAGGTGCTAGTGTGGACTCACAAACACGTGACACGCGTCGAACATCGCAACGGAAAGCCTTCTCAACGCATCCGCATCTCTTTCTCTCGACAAGTGTCGTCGCATCTCTCATACAAACTACTCAATGAACGAAGCAGTTGAAGCCGCTCCATCAGCGGACAGTGGCGGGAAAACGAAAAAGCTTACTGAAGCCGTCATCCGAATTGCGGGCAATTCACAGGATGGAATTCAGGCTATCGGTGGATTTCTAGCCCGCCTGGCAGGGCGTAGCGAGCAGGAGGTCATGACGTTCATGACCATTCCATCGACGATTTCCGGGGGACCCTCGATATTCCAGGTGCGCATCGGAACGGGCGAAGTGCTCAGTGCCGGCGATGAAGCCGATGTGTTGCTGGCCTTCTACCAGCATTCCTACGAAAACCACATCGCCTCGCTGAAACCGGGCGGGATCGTGCTGTTCGACAGCGATCATGTTGAACCCAAACCGGAATTCGAAAAGAATTACCGGCACGTCGGTGTGCCGATTTCAAGCCTGACCGTCGAAGCCATCGGGGGAACCGCGCGGGACAAGGGAAAGAACATTTTCACCCTCGGATTGGTGGCCAAGACGTTTCATCTGGACGTGCCCAAGCTCACCAAACTCATCGGGGAACGGTTCGCAGGCAAGCAGGAGAGCATTCTGAACAATGCGCTCACGGCGTTTCATGCCGGCTACGGCTATTCGCTGGGAGACCTGCTGGAGACCTTTGCTTTTGCAGAGAGCCAGAAACGGGATGGAACGCAGGTCGTGATGAACGGCAACGAGGCATTGGCCTTCGGCCTGATCACTGCGGGCGTACGGTTCGGTGCGGGTTACCCGATCACCCCGTGGTCCGATGTCATGGAGATCCTGCGCCGGGAACTGCCGAAATACGGAGGCATGTTCATTCAGTGCGAGGACGAGATTGCTTCGGTCTCCATGGCTTTGGGCGCAAGCTACGCCGGGAGAGTCGCGGTCACGGGATCCAGCGGTCCGGGCATCTCCCTGAAGACGGAGGCCATCGGCTGGGCTGTCATGGGAGAAATCCCGCTCATCATCTGCGACATCCAGCGCGGGGGCCCTTCCACCGGCCTGCCGACGAATGTGGAACAGTCCGATCTGAACATTGCGGTCGGTGGCGGACACGGAGATTCCCCGAGGGTGGTTGTCGCGGCGTCCGATGTGGAAGACTGCTTCTACACGGCGATTGAGGCGGTGAACATCGCCCGGAAATACAGCGTCCCGGTCTTCATCCTGAGTGATCAGGCCATTGCAACCCGAATTGAAGCGTTCGCAGAGCCGAAACTCGAAACGCTCTTTCAGGATATTTCCCCGGACTTGAGCCCGGTCCCCACCCACAAGCCCTACGACCTGACCGTCGCCGATGGGGTCACCCGTCACGTCGCTCCGGGAACCCGGATCGAGAGCGGCAAGTACCCGATTGTCACCGGATTGGAACATGACGAGATGGGGCACCCGACCGGTTCTCCGAAGCTCCACGTGCAGATGGTGGCCAAACGAAGGCGCAAACTGCAGACCCTCGCCTCCACGATCGAGATTCCCAAGGTGTATGGCGGAGATGAAGGCAAGGTGCTTCTCGTCGGTTGGGGGTCGACCAAGGGTCCCATCCGCGAAGCGGTGGACCGCGCACGGGCGGCCGGAGACAGCGTCTCCTCGCTGCATATCCGGCACATCAATCCGCTCCCGAACGGCTTGGAGACGATTTTCAAGAAATTCACCCATGTGCTGGTCGTGGAAATGAACGACGAAGGCCTGTATGGATCCGGGCAGTTTGCCACCATCCTGCGAGCCCGCTACTGCGATCCAAAGATCCGGAGCATCACGAAGACCGACGGTTTAACCTTCAAGATCCGGGAGATTTTGGAGCGTGCCGCACCTTATGTTCAGGGAGAGGCCGCAAACGTCTGACATTTGGGGCAAACTGATTTTAATTCTTTCACTTTATGAGTGCGACTTCGATGGAAACGCCACGACAGACAACGGTTGCAGGTGCCGCTCCGGCCGCACCTTTCGACAGAAAACCCTTGACGAAAAAGGACCTTGCCGCCGACCAACCCACGTGGTGCCCGGGGTGCGGTGATTTCTCCGTCCTGGCCCTCTATTTTAAGCTGATCGAGAAACGAAAGCTCTGGCACGAACGGATCACCACCGTGGCAGGGATCGGTTGCTCCAGCCGGTTCCCCTACTTTGTGCAGGGGCATGGCGTGCACTTTATCCACGGGCGCGCACTCCCGTTCGCCAGCGGCGTTTCGCTCGCGCGACCGGACCTGCATGTGTTTGCGTTTGGTGGCGATGGAGACGCGTTCTCCATTGGCGGCAATCATTTTAATCACACGGCCCGCAAGAACATCAAAATGACCTACGTGGTCATGGACAACTGGGTGTACGGCCTGACCAAGAAACAGACCTCCCCCACCTCCCCTATTGGATTCAAGAGCAAGACTGACCAATGGGGGGCATTGGACCGGCCGATCAATCCGATGAAACAGGCCATTTCCGCGGGAGCCACCTTCGTCGCGCGCACCACGCACACCAACCCGAGCCATGTGCTCCAGATGATGGAAGCGGCCATGGACCACGATGGATTCAGTTTCATCGAATGCCTCAGTGAATGCGTTGAATTCTACGAGGGAGCTTTTGACGCCTCCAACCCGCGCAAGGGCGGCGCATTCAACCTGGTGCCGGAGGATCATGATGTGACCAATGAAATGGCCGCCTACAAGCTGGCCGACGTTGGATTCCCAGGCCATTTCGGTGTGTTCTACAAGTCATCCCAACCCACCAAGAACGCCAACGAAGCCAAGGTCAGCGCCAAGCTCCGCGAAAAGGTGGCTGGGCTCAAGGATTGGCAGATTCTGCAGAAGAACTTCGATCTCTTGAAGTAGCTTCTTATGCCGATTTACGAGTTTGCGTGCACCAAATGCCGGGTCATCTTCAGCTTCCTGTCCAAACGAATACAGCCTGAAGGTCTGCCCCGCTGCCCCAAGTGCGGCAATAAAAAACTCCAGAAACAAATGAGCGCCTTCGCGGCGATCCGGAAATCTCCCGAGCCTGCCTCAGGCGCTGAAGGACCTGCCGGAGAGGACGGACCGATGCCCGATTTCGATGACCCCCGGGTCATGCGTGCCATGGGGGAGATGGAGCGGGATATGGCCCACCTGGACGAAAACAATCCCAAACATATGGCGCACATGATGCGCAAGATGAAGGATCTGTTGCCCGACGGAGTCATGCCCAAGGAGATGGACATCGCGATCAAGCGCCTCGAGGCCGGGGAGGACCCCGAGAAGATCGAGGAGGACATGGGCGACATCCTCGGAGATTTTATGGGCGAAGGGGAACACCCGGGTGGTTCGCCTCGTGGCGGCGGCTTTTCCAGGGATTCCGGGCTCTACGATTATTAGATGCCGCACATTCACGAGAAAATCGATTTCACCGTCGCGATTTTCATCGTCGATCATGCCCGGCTTCTGCTGATTCATCACCGGGGCCTCAACAAATGGCTGCCACTCGGAGGCCACATCGAATTGGATGAAGACCCGGAAGCGGCGGCTCTTCGGGAAGCGCGCGAGGAAAGCGGCCTGGAGGTTGAACTCTTGGGAGAACGTCCCCCGACCACAAGCGAAGGAACCCGGGCTTTGATCTCCCCCAGATTCCTTGACATTCACCGAATCAACGACACCCACGAGCACGTGGGTCTGATCTACTGGGCCCGACCGATCAAGGGTTCCGTCACGCTCGCGGAATCCGAACACCACGCGATTCGCTGGTGCGACCGCGAGCAACTTTCAGAGTTAAGCCCGCCTCTCACAGAGGCCGTGCGTTGGTATTGCCTGAAGGCGCTCCAGGAAATCCCCAACCACTGAATCCTCGGCCCGCCCCCGATCTTCTCTCCACACCCTTCGCAACCTAATACGCTTCGGGCACCAGTGTCTGATCCTTGAATGGAGGTCGGATATATCCCGTGTCCGTCTGACGAGGCGGCAACTTGATCGGTTCCGGGGTCAAATCCTTGTAGGGAATCATCCGGAGCAGATGATGGATGCAATTCAAGCGCGCGTGCTTCTTGTTGTCCGCGTTGACGACGTACCACGGGCACTGCTTGATGTCTGTGTACGACATCATTTCATCCTTGGCTCGCGAATAATCCTGCCAGCGGCGTCGTGATTCCAGATCCATCGGACTGAGTTTCCAGCGTTTGGTGGGATCCTTGATCCGGTCCTTGAACCGCTTTTCCTGCTCCTCGTTGCTGACGGAAAACCAATACTTGATCAGCACGATGCCCGATCGGACCAGCATTCGTTCAAACTCAGGGCAGGAATGTAAAAATTCCTGGTGTTCGGGTTCCGTACAAAACCCCATGACCCGCTCCACACCGGCACGGTTGTACCAGCTCCGATCAAACAGAACCATCTCGCCCGCAGCCGGCAGGTGCGGCACATAACGCTGGAAATACCACTGCGATTTCTCCCTTTCGGTGGGCGTGCCCAGGGCGACCACCCGGCAGACACGCGGATTCATGCGCTGGGAAATACGCTTGATGACGCCCCCCTTCCCTGCTGCATCGCGGCCTTCGAAAATCACAACCACCTTGAGACGCTCGTGTTTGATCCATTCCTGAAGTTTCACAAGCTCCACCTGTAGTCTCGTGAGCTCCTTGAGGTAGCGTTTCCCTGTCAATTCCTTCTCCTCGCCCGCCTTCCCAATCGATTTGGATTCCTTCGGAGGAGCTGAAACCGCCTCGCCGTTCTTGCGCTTGGCCGAGGAATGGGTTTCCCCCCCCTTCTTTCCGTCGGCAATCGTGACAATCACCTGGGAGCCGCCGCTGTTCTTCCGGTTCTTCTTGATTTTCATAAGGTCCTCAGAGGTTTGAAATGGCACCGCGAAGATCCCTTCGCAGCTCAACGCTGTTTTTCGGAGTCAACCGATCACGAGCAGTCTCTCCAAAACCCTCCCGGGAAACTACCCAAATCTTGTCCATGCCCCACCCTTACTTGAGAAGCCCCCGAAGATCAGTTCCCCGATTGCGCGAGATCCACGATGGCCAACACATTGAGCAACGCTTTGGGAACGAACGAATCCAGATCGACGTATTCCGGTTCCTTCGTTCCGTCTGCGCTTCGTTCGGAACAGTGATCGTTGTCTCCCCAGGGTCCGAGGCCATCGATGGTGGGTGCGAGGTCCCACAAAAGATTGCCGTCGCTCAGCCCCCCGCGTTCCTCCACCCCGACCTCCATTCCGATTCGTTCCCCGGCGTTCCGCCAGATTTCGAACAGACGGTCGGACCCGGGATTACGCGGCCATGGACGGCTTTCATCCAGAATCGTGACCTCAAGCCGGCACCCGAACCGGTCGGCCACGCTCCGCACCTCCCCCTCACCCGCCAGCGCCATCAGCTGATTCATGGCGTCAGAATATACCTCCGGGCTGAACGCCCGAAATTCGCCTTCGGCAAACGCCTCGTGCGGCACCCGGTTGAATGCGCCGCCGCCGGAAATCGTGCCGACATTGAAAGTAAGATCGCGTCGCAGATCCGTGAGATTTGCCACCTTTTGGATCGTGTGCGCCAACTGAACCGCGGCATTTGCGCCGTGCCGATGTTTGCCTCCAGCATGAGCCCCGCGTCCCGTTGCCGTGATCCGCCATGTCGCACGCCC
Organism: Verrucomicrobiota bacterium; assembly: GCA_021733945.1. GTDB lineage: Bacteria > Verrucomicrobiota > Verrucomicrobiia > Limisphaerales > SIBE01 > JAIPJX01. The sequence continues at coordinate 12,042 of JAIPJX010000038.1, forward strand.
TTTGCGTGAGGTGACCAGGAGCGGCTGACTCCCCAACCGGCCCTCCGCTTCAAAAACCAGCGCGGCCAGTGTGTTCCGATCCATCCGTTCGGAACAATGTTCACCAAAATCCTTCGAGAGCGTCTCTTCGGAGGAGTTCAGGAAAAGGTGCCACGCCGTTTTTTCAAAAACCTCCGGAAAATGATCCTTGAGCGTGGCGAGCACCAACCACATCATCACGGTGCCCCCCTTGATATCGTGAGTGCCGGGACCGTAGATCCGGCTGCCTTCCTGGTTCCAGTGAAAATTGTTCCGAATCTCCTCTTCCGGAGGAAAGACGGTGTCCAGGTGGGAGACCATGGCAATGGATTGAGCCGCACCGCCCGGGCGGTTTAGAAAAAGATGAGATCCCCAATCTGGATTGGTGGAGGGAACGAATTCGGAGGAGAAACCAAGGGGAACGAAGGATTCAGCAGTGAAACGTCCCAACCGGTTCACGCCGTCTGGATTGCCGGTGTAACTGTTGATACCGACCATCCGTCGAAGCATGTCCAAGGCCTCCGGCATCCGGGCGGCCAATGAATCCTCCAGCAATGCGCGTTCTTGCATAAGCTGAAGTTTGGAATGCCTCCATCAGCGAGCTCGGAAAGCAACCCGCTGGAAACTGGAAATGATAGGAATCGCCTGAAGTGAAATCGACCAAACGATCCAATTCGAACCGTTACCTGAGACGCCAGACAATGCGCGCTTTGTTCAGATCGTAGGGGGACATCTCCAATTTCACACGGTCACCCACTGTCAATCGGACCCATCGTTTGCGCATTTTACCGCAAATCGTCGCCAGCACGAGGTGCTTGTTGCTTAACTCAACACGAAACATGGTGCCTGGCAACACGGTCTCGATCCTGCCCTCGACTTCAATAGGTTGTTCTTTCATCAAACTTCACTAACCCCCGAAGGGGCAGCTTCGGACGGGAAACCGCCCCGCCCGAAGCAAACTACCCAAATAAAAAAGTGAGGTCCGGGTAACCCGGACCCCAAATTCGTGAATCAACTGTGGGAATTAGTAGCGGTTTCTGCCGCCGCCGCCGCCACCGCCGCCGCCATAACCACCACCGCCGCCGCCGCCACCACCGCCACTGCGACGACCGCCGCCACCACCACCGCCACCACCAGGTGCGCGTTCTTCACGCGGACGAGCAATGTTTACCGTCAAGTTGCGTCCTCCGAGGGCGGCGCCATTCATCGCCTCGATTGCTTTTTCAGCCTCTTCAGGACTGCTCATAGTCACAAATCCAAAGCCACGCGGACGACCGGTCATCCGGTCTGTCATTAAGTTCGCTTCAATGACCGTGCCGTGAGCGGCAAACGCGTCTTGAAGATCGTTCTCAGTTGTATCAAAGGAGATATTACCGACAAATAATTTCGTACTCATTCTATCCTGCGCTGCGTATGGCTAACCGTTGCTTTCTTCAGACTGTTCCCGACCGCCGGGTTTAAAATCATCACCGAACCGTGTTCACCTGAAGATTCACCATGCCTTGAAAGTGACGAGCCATACGACAGGGCTCTTTACTATCTTCATTCCCCGGGAAAATGCAAAGTATTTATATTCTTTTTTTTAACCTCTTCCATAAGCACCCCCCACCGCTCGCCCTACCGACTCAAATCACGCACCTCCCGACTCTTCATATATCCCTGGAAACACGCGTTTTTAAAGGCTAGAATGCCCTTCATGAACCGACGTTCCTTCCTCCGTTCGAGCCTGGGTTTGGGTGCGTTAGCCTCCTTCTCCGCTTCCACCGCGGTGACCGTTATCGGCCAGGAACCTTCCCGCAGCGGACTTCTCCGGCTCGGTTTTCTGGGCATGACCCATCCCCACGCTGCCGGCAAACTCAAGGCCGTTCTTAATTCCAAGGCGTATGACTTGGTGGGAATCTGCGACGACCGGAACTCCGTCCGCCAGCGATTCGCCGACTCGCCCGCATCCTTTGTCTCCCGGAAACACCTGCTCGGCACGGCCGAAGTGGTCGCCGTCGAATCGGATGTCGAGAACCATGCCGCGGACGCCCGAGCGGCGCTGGAAGCGGGTTGCCACGTGCACCTGGAGAAGGCACCCACCGCTTCCATGCGATCCTTCCGCGATCTTGTTGACCTGGCCAGATCCCGCAAACGCCTCCTGCAAATGGGTTACATGTGGCGCTACCATCCCGCGATCAACGCCGCTCTCGAAGCCGCCAGAAACGGCTGGCTCGGGACGGTCTACCGGGTTCGCGCAACGATCAATACCGACATCCCTGCCGATCAACGGGCGGCCCTGGCGAAGTTCCGGGGTGGAATGATGTTCGAGCTCGGAGCGCACCTCATAGACCCGGTCGTGCGACTCCTGGGCAGGCCGGAGACGGTGACGGCCCACCTGAAGCAGACCGGCACCGCCCCGGACAACCTGGCCGACAACACGCTTGCCGTGTTTGAGTATCCGAACGCACTCGCCACGATTTCCAGCGCCACGCCTCAACCCGGGGCGTCCGCACAACGTTCCCTCGAAATCCAGGGAACAAACGGCACCGTGAGGATCAGCCCTCTGGAACAACCGGTTTTCAGAATCTCCCTGGCCCGGGCGGCAGGCCCTTACCCCTCCGGTTCCCAGACCGTTCCCATGCCACCCTACGCGCGCTACGTTCCTGAACTCGAGGATCTGGCGGATGCCATCCGCTCCGGCCGCCCTCTGAGGATCACTCCGGAAGAGGATCTCCTCGTTCACGAAAGCCTCATGCGGGCCTGCGACATGGAGGCGGACTGAGCGCGCCCTCAATTTGCCTGAACGCGCCGGGGCGGTGCCCCAACCAACGGTTGCGTGCTCCTGAGATAGGCAAACAAATCCCTCACCTGCTGTTCGTCAAACAACCCCATCAGGCCCTCGGGCATGAGTGACATGCCGGCCGCCTTCATTTCCAGAACGTTTGATTTCTCGATCAGGATGTTTTGGCCGTCGAGCCCCCGGAGCACGATCATCCGATTGTCTTTCTCGGCCAGAAACCCCGCAAACGAGCGGTCGTCCTTGGTTTCCACCAGAAAATTCTCGTAGCCTTCCCGGATCTCCGCGCTTGGATTGACGATGCTCAGGAGCATGTTCTCCAAATCATCCCGCTGGAACACCGTCAGGTCGGGCCCGATCCGACCTCCCTGTGCAAAGAGGGTATGGCACTGCGCGCATGCATTCCCGAACAACGTCCGGCCATTGTATGGGTCTCCGATCCCAGCCCGGACCACCTCGGCCAGCCGGTGGATCTCACCCTCCATCTGGGCAGTGGTCGGGGTGCCCGTATTCCCCCAGGTCTGCTCCGCAAGCGCCACCAATTCCGGATCCCGATGAAGTTTGATCTTGCGCACCGTGTTCAACGGCACCGACTCCTTCGGAACCACCCCCGAACGAACCGCCTCAACCAACTGCCGGGACCAGGTGCCCCGGCTCGCAAGCAGCGTCTGGGCCGAAGTCAGCGTGTCCCGATCCAGCTGCTTGTACAGCTCGAGCACATCGCGTCCGATGGCCGGGTCATCGAATTGTGACAACGCCGTGAGAGCCGCCTTGCGCACGGCCGCAGGCCCCGGCTCCCGGAACGCGCGCACCAAAGCAGGCACACTGCGCGCGAGTTTGACTTCCCCCAGAATAGCCAGGAATTCAAGACGCTGCGTCATCGGCGCACCGGAATCGACCACTGCCGCAAGAGCCGTTTCAACCGCCACCGGGTCCCCCTGCCTCAGACCAAACCCAACAGAACCCAGTCCGTGCCGGGCCATCGCCCTCGACAGCTCGGCCGGCAATCCACTCGAGGCGCGCCCCTTGAACCCTTCCTCGAAGCCCGCGAACAGAATGCGGCTCTGTTCGGCACCTGGCGAACGATCAAACAGGGCGGCGCACGTCATGAGGTCCTGTCGGGACCCCGATTGCGCGTAGCGCCGGGCCAGTCGCTCCAGAACATGTTCCTTCATGATGCCAGACTCCCACACCGTGGGATCCTTCAGGAACTCAAGCAGCACCCCACGGTCCAGCTCGGCCTTCGACTCAATCGCCCACCAGAGAAGCAGTGGGATGCGCTTGTCCAACCGGTCTTCGTCCCAGGTCAACAATCCGCGAACCATGGCCAGGCATTCGGCGGCCGGCAACCGGCGCGCGGTGCAGGCCAGTTGCACACGGGTTTCGAGATGACTCTCCGCTCGGGTCGCCTGAATCAATCGCGCCGCAATTCTCGGGGAAACCGACTTTTCGTTTCCCAGCAGCTGGATCGCCCAAAGACGAACGAAGGGCTCCGGATGATCCAGCGCGGACAGGGCGGCCTCTTCGGTGAAACCCCCACAAAGGTGCAGCGCCCAGAAGAGCTCCAGCCCCGTCTGTCCGGAATTCTCACGGATGGCCTTCTGGAGCGCAGGCACTACCGATGCATCCTTTCGGTCCGCAAGGAGCCGCAGGGCCGTCTGCCGAAACCATTTGTTCCCGTGCCCGAGCAACCCCACCAGTTCGGAGGAAGACATCCTGCCCAGATCGAACGGTTGAACCGGCCGGGCCCCCTTGGCCTTGAGCCGGTAAATCCGGCCGTTTCGCGGATCGATCCGTCCCTCATGATTCCGGTAATGGTTGACCTGCTGATCATACCAGTCGCAGACGTAGACCGCGCCATCGGGCCCCACCTTGATGTCCACCGGACGGAACCAACGATCCTGGCTGAGCACGGGCCATCCGAGGTCTTCGGTCCGAAAGGTCGATTGATCGGTCAGGACCCGGCTCAAGACAACACGTCCCTGGATTGGTTCCACCCCGAACAGGCTTCCGCGGTACCGGTCCGGAAGCGCCCCCCCGTCATAGATCACGAAATTATGGGTGAACCGCTCGACCGCGGAATGTTCCATGTCTTCAAAAAAACCAAACGCGTAGGGGTTCGAAAGAGGTCCATGTTTTTCAAAACCCTTTCGCAGATACCCACCCTGCACATAGTGAAACCCGCGCGTGTCGCCTCCGTTGTGCCCGGAATAAATCCGGCCTTTCTCATCGATCTCAACTCCGAAGGTGTTGCCGCCCCCTTCGGCGAAGAATTCGTACCGCCGACTCTCGGGATGATACCTCCAGATCCCCTGCCCCTGGGAATAGACCGGCGGCTCATCAATTCCGGGCCGTGTCACCCGCGCCGTGACGGTGCTGCCCTGAGCCCCGTACAACCATCCATCCGGCCCCCACCGCAGACTGTTCACCACCGAATGCGTGTCCTCCAACCCGAATCCCGCGAGGTGCACTTCAGGATCCGCGTCAGGGACATCATCGTCATTGGCATCCGGATAAAAAAGCAGATGCGGAGGGTTCAACACCCAGACCCCTCCCCTGCCGCGCTCGACCGAGGTCACAATATTCAGGCCTTCCAGGAAGGTTTTGTGGGAATCCAGAACCCCGTCCCCATTGGTGTCCTCGTGAATGGTGATCCGATCCAGCCCGGGAAAATGATTGGGAGGTGCCGGGGAAGACCGGTCGTACACCGCTCTCCAGACACTGTCGCGGCTGACCATTTTCAATCCCGCAGGCCAGGGATACTGTCTGTATTCCACCACCCACATCCGGCCGCGTTCGTCGAAGTTCAGAAACACCGGTTGCTCGATGGTCGGCTCGGAAAGCACCTGTTCAAACTCCAGATCATTCCAGACCTGGAACTGCGCAGCCGATTCGGCCGGAGAGAGAGGTTTCGAGTCCGGAGGGGCCTCCTGCAACACAGGCGCAGCGGCGGGCTTTGCGGCCGCCGGGGCGGCCCCGGCATTCGGATCCACCGGCTGGGCGGGACGATCGAGCGCCCAATCGATCGCGTTGCGCAACAGGAGTCTGAACGAAGCGCGTTGAAAGTCTTCCGGATGGCCAAACGAGGAATAAAACACACGAGCCTGTTTCGGACCGTACCGATGGGTCCAGGCGATCGGTTCCGCCGGTTTGTCAGGAGTCGATCCGAACAACACAGGTCTGGCTCCAGCCACCAACGGACTGACCCGGTAAAGCGAACCGCTCGAACGCAGCGTGTCCAGGTCGATCCCCTTCAGGATCGAATCGTTCTCCATGCCGGGGGCGACCCGCACCCTCACCAGTGGTCCCTCCCCATGGTGCCCGCCGTAGTGCCCTCCCAACACCTCGGGATCGAACCCGGGCCACAGTGCTCGTCCTTCGGGAATCGGTTCCCCTCGCGTCGCAAACGCGTGGCTGGCGGTCCGAATCGCGACCAGCGGTTTTCCGGCCGCCAGATGATTCCTCACGGCGGTCAATTGAGCTTCCAGCGGACTCCGTCGGCGCACGCTGACAAAAAGAAGATCCGCCCCGGGTAATACCCGGTCCAATCCAGCAAAATCATTTTTGTCACTCCCCGGTGCCTGCACAATGGTCACGCGGTAACCCGCCGGCTCGAGATCGGATCTGGCAAACTCAGGCAGTGTTTCCCAGGTTTTATATTCATCCTCCCCGATCATGAAGACCAGATGGGGTGGCTGCGCAGCCGCAAGGCCCGACAGGGCGAAGGCGCAAAAAAGAACGGCGAAACGAAGTCGGTTGCTCATAATGCTCGGGTCAGGTGTTTTGAGAAGCCGGAACCGATGGGACCCGGCTCACGGCCCGCCGGTTGCGCCCCCTGCGTCTTGATCGGTTTAATCGGTTTCCCAGAATACTCATACAGGTGGTGTTCCCCGCCATTCAACCGGATTGGGACGAAATTCTCGAACGAAATCTTCGGCAAATCTCAACTTCATGAGGAGAATTCAATGGCGCTTCTCCTCCGGTTGGAGTAGATCTGGGGTTCGCTGCGGTCATGCAGCATTGGAAACGCAAGGCAAACATTCAACCACGGGAAGAACTGACTATGGCAGGCTGGCAAAATCATCCATTCGGAATCGAGGTCAAGGCGGGCGACATCAAAGCGTTCTGCATGTGCGGCAAGGCCGGGACCGGTCCATTCTGCGATGGATCCCACTCAGGCACCGGGATCACGCCCAAAGTCGTGAAGTTCGACGCGGACAAAACGATTCATGCCTGCGGCTGCCTCGAGTCCAAGGCCCGCCCCTACTGCGACGGCAGCCACGCCTCCCTCGGTTAATCCGGGCGCCAAACCCTTTCAAACCCGCAAGTTTCGTTGTCATGAAGAACTGGATCTCATCCTACATCGACGCGCAGAAGAAAACCCTCGACTCAATTTCTCCGGACGCGGTCGAATCCCTGGTGCACCTGCTCAAGAAGACCCTGCTGGAAGACCGGCAGCTTTTTGTGTTCGGCAACGGCGGCAGCGCCGCCAACGCCTCGCATTTCGCCACCGATCTTGGGAAAGGTTCCTCGGACAAAATCGGCCGCCGGTTCCGGGTCCTGTCGCTCAACGACAACGTGAGCTGGCTGACGGCGATCGGAAACGATTATTCCTACGAGGACATTTTTCTGCGGCAACTCCAGAACTACGCACGGCCCGGCGATGTCGCCATGGCCCTGAGCGTCAGCGGCAACTCGCCCAACGCCGTCAAGGCGATTCAATGGTCGGCTGCCAACGGCCTCACCACGGTCGCACTCGTGGGCAAGAGCCGGGGCCGGCTGGCAGACCTGGCGTCGAATGTCCTGGTTGTCGATTCGGATCATTTCGGACGCGCCGAAGACGCACAGATGGGAATCTGCCACCTGCTCTGCTATGCGTTCATGGAAATCCCGAACCTGATCAACGAGTAATCCCCTCCCGGAACAGGGGGGCAACCTCCCCCCCCTGCCACCCTCGCGGGTTGACTGCATGCGGCCACCGAGTATCCTCCGCCGCATGAACAACACAAACCATTCCTGCCAAGGACATTCACGTCCCGCACATCCCGGCGCCCCCCGGGGCTTCGAAAGACCGGGCTCAGGGGACCGGGCCACCCGACGCTTCTCCTCCCTGCTTGTCGCGGTGATCCTCACCGGAGCCCTGAACGCAGCGGACAAGGGTCAATACACCCTCTTGAATCCAACTCCGGATGAACAGATGCGCCCCCTGAGCACGGACCGTCCGGACAAGACCGAGAGCGCCTACACCCTGGATGCCGGCCATTTCCTCGTGGAAGCCGATTTCTTCACCTACGCCTACGACCGGCACAACGTCGACCGCAGCAACACGAAAGTCGAGACCTGGAACGTCGCGCCCGTCAACCTCAAGGTGGGACTCCTGAACAATGTGGATCTCCAGCTCATCCTGACTCCTTATACCTCGATTCGCCGGACCGACCACACCACGGGGACCGTCGGACGACAGGAGGGCTTCAACGACCTGATCCTGCGATCCAAGATCAATGTGTGGGGAAACGACGACGGACGAACGGCCCTGGCCCTGATGCCCGTGGTCAAAATCCCAACCAACCAGGACAACCTGGGCAACGGATCGGTGGAGGGTGGCCTGATCGTGCCTATGGCCGTCGCACTCCCGGGAAACTGGGGAATGGGATTGATGACCGAAGTCGACATCGTCCGCGACGAGGTTGGAGGGAGTTATCATCCCGAATTCATCAACACCATCACGTTTGGCCACTCGATTGTGGGCAATCTGGGTGGTTACCTGGAGTTCTTCGCTCTGGTCAATGAGCAGGACACCTCCAACTGGGAAGGCACCGTGGACCTGGGCCTGACCTATGCGATCAACGAAAACATCCAGCTGGACGGCGGGGTGAACATCGGAGTGACCCGGGCAGCCGACGACTGGAACCCGTTCGTCGGGATCTCCTGGAGATTCTGAAGCGCAGAAGCCGGTTTCGCAGCGGGGCCCGGGGCCCCGCTGCGGGCCCCTCACACCCACGCACAGCCGCCCAAAGACCAAGCTGAAATGGTAGAAATACATTATCTCGACACATTCGATTCCCCCGCACTTGAGCCCTATCGTTCGCTGCGCCGACGCAAGGACATGCAGCGGGAGCATTTGTTTGTGGCCGAAGGTTCCAAGGTCATCCGGCGGCTTCTGGACAGCCCCTACGCTTACGAGCTGGTTTCATTCCTGATGACTCCCGAATGGCTCGAAGAACTTCGACTCGAATTGGAAGTCCGCCCCGAACAGATCCAGGTGTATGTGACCGATAAAAAGGGGATCGAGCAGATCATCGGACATTCCAGTTATCAGGGGGTCAAGGTTTTCGCCAAGGTCCTCAACCCTCCGGATCTGGACACGGTGCTGGAGGCCAGCTCCTCGCCCCGACTCTTTGTAGCCTGCGACGGCTTGGCCAACGCGGAGAACATGGGCACCGTGGTGCGCAACAGCGCCGCGTTTGGGGCGGACGCACTCCTGATCGGCGAGACTTCCTTCAGTCCGTTTCTCACGCGGACAATCCGGGCCTCCATGGGCACCGTCTTCGATCTGCCGGCCGTGCATCTGGACAATCTTGTCGACAGACTCAAGGACCTGAAATGGAAAGGTTTCCAGGTATTGGGAGCGCATCCCCACACCGACAGGAAAACCATCGCGCAGGCGGACTATTCGGGCGACGTCTGCATCGTGTTGGGAAGCGAAGGCCACGGCATCAGCGAAGGGGTGCAGGCGGTTTGCAATGAACTGGTGGCCATTCCGATGTCCGGAAACGTCGATTCGTTGAACGTGGGGAGTTCCGTCGCTGTTTTTCTTTACGAAGTTGCCCGGCAACGCGGGCGAATGTAATAGCCAACCCCGGAACACGAGAGTTCGAGGGCGGAAAAAACCCGGCGAAACCGCGTTGAGCACGGCTCAGATCCGGCTTCGCAGACCGCTCCCGACAATTTCCTCCACATTCTGTTCCTTTTGTGCTTGCATGATGAATCGATCCGACTAGGGTCTCCGTTCTTTACTTAGAAGAAAAGCTGACTATGGCACGAATCTGTGAGTTAACTGGCAAGGGTCCCATTAAGGGCCGACGAATTATCCGAAGCGGTAAGGCGAAGAAAAAGGGCGGTATCGGTATGCACGTTACCGCAACGACCAAGCGTCGTTTCTTCCCCAACCTCCAGCGCGTGAAGGCTGTCATTGACGGCGAGGTCCGCTACATCCGCGTTTCGACAGGCGCCATCAAGAAGGGTTTGGTGATCAAACCGCCCAAGCGCACCTGGAAGAAGCCCGGCACGGCCAAGAAGGCCTAGTTGCGCATCTCCTCAGGCTCCCTGGTGCGCCTGATGGAATCGCAACCCTCAAATCGATCTCCCCGGTAATCCCGGGGATTTTCTTTTTTTTGGACGCTTCTGCCCCAGCCGGGTCGCCTGAGCTTCCCGTGGATTCGGGCACCTCAAGGAATCTGTGAACGGTCGCCAGCAAGGGAACCCGCCCCGCGGAACCGCGAGAGCGTCGGCAACCCGTTAAAAAAGTAGGAGCCGACGTCAGGAGGCTCTGCAATACCTAAAGATACCCGGGAAATCAGAGTCTCGTGACCTCGCCTCCTGCAAGATCTGGAGTTTTTTAACGGTCTGCTAGGCCCGCTTCTGGTGATGCATCACGATCCGTTTGAGCTCCCGGTCGGATTCCCGCTTCTTCACCGTGTCCCGCTTGTCGTATTCAGCCTTCCCGCGGCCAACCCCCAGGGCGACCTTGATTTTGCTGCCCTTCCAGTAAAGCGACAGGGGGATGACCGTATTGCCCTTGATCGCGGCAAGCTCGAACAGTTTTCGAATCTCGCGCTTGTGAAGGAGCAGCCGACGGGAAGCTTTCGGGTCGTGATTGAGAAGATTGCCGTGGGTGTACTCGTCGATGTGGGCGTTGTAAAGAAAGACACCCTTTTCCTCGACGCGGGCGAAAGCATCGCGAATCTGCCCCTTGCCCGCCCGAAGCGCCTTGACCTCCGTGCCATGCAGCACAATGCCGGCCTCGAAGGTCTCGATGATATGGTAATCCCGACGCGCTTTCGAGTTGCTGAGCAGATCTGGCATAGCTGCAGGTAAACGTACGCCAGCGGCCTCGGGATGACCCGAAGGCCGGATACCAGCGTTTACTGACCGGGTGTGGACGGTTCCACACCCACCATTTCAAATGGCTCCAAAAGCTCCCAGGTGAATTTACCTTCGATGATCTCGAGCATCGCGATGTCAGCCGCTCCCAGGCCAGCTGTCTCGAGGATGAGTGGACGACTTCCAGGACCGCTGGAGGTCAGTTGACGGACACGTTTGGAAACCAGGTTAACCAGAATATTCGGGTTACCCACTATCTCCAGCGCCTTTTTGCAGATTTCGCTATTCAAATTTGAACCTCTTATTAATTCCCAACAGAGCTCGCTACGCTACCGGTTGCGAGTCACAAAGCAACAGAAAAATAACGCCCCCGGTCGTTTTTTTCCAATCCGGACCCGCGACGCAATCAGCTCCCACCCCGGCATCCCCACCAACGTGAGGCGGATAACCGGTTTCCCGGCCACGCGGAATCCCACCCCCTGCCCCCCAAAAAATCTCATGCCGAAAACGGGCCCCACGCAGGGAGGGCCGGGGTTCAAAAAAGGCGTGGCACCGGAGCCCGTCTAGTCTATTCTCCGCAGCGGTTTCCCAATATCGGTGGACCGATCGTGATGTGACAAACTCACAGACGAGGGGCGAACACTTAAACCTCAGGAAAGAACTATGGCAGAAACAATTGGAATTGTCGGAGTAGGACGTATGGGCGCGAACATGGCGCGCCGTCTGAAGGACTGCGGCTACAAGATCAGCGCCGTCTACGACGTGCAGAGCGCTGTGGCGGAAAAACTCGCTGACGAACTCAAGGCCGAGGCGTGCACCAGCCTCGCCCGCGTCACGGAGCTTTCCAGCATCATCCTCACCGTCGTCACGGACGACAAGGCGATGTACAAGATCTTCGGCCCCGCCACCAAGGGCGACACGCTGCTGAAGGGCGCCAAGGGCAGGCTGTTCATCAACTGCGCCACCGTCTCCCCTCAGGTGCATGTGGATGTGGAACGACTCGCCGGCAAGGTCGGCGCCGCAGCACTGGAAACCTGCATGGCCTCCAGCATCACCCAGGCCCGCGAAGGTTCCCTCTACCTGATGTGCGGCGGCAAGGAAGAAACCTTCAAACGCGCCGGAAAACTGCTGGGCAACCTCAGCTCCTCAATGCGTTACATCGGCACTGCCGGCAAGGCGGCCCAGGTCAAGGCCCTGGTCAACATGGTGATGAACATCAACACCGCAGCCCTGGCCGAGGGCCTGGCCCTCGCCGATGCGCTCAAGCTGGATCTCAACACCGTGCGCGAGGTGTTTTCACAAACCGGCGCCAACTCCCGCGTCCTGCAAACCGACGGGGAAGACATGCAGAAACGCGATCATGACTGCTACTTCTCCGCATCACACGCCGCCAAGGATTCCGGCATCGCCCTGAATCTCGGCAAGGAAAAGGGCCTGACCCTGCCCCTGGCCGCCGCGACCAAACGACAGTATTCCCGGATGGTGAAGGAAGGCCTGGGCGAACTCGACAAATCGGGCATCGCTGAACTCACCTTCAAAGGCCGGGGTCCCAAAAAGAAGAAAACGAAGTAAGACCCGCAAGCGTCAAAACGAATCAGGGTGTGGGCCCCCGGGGCCCACACCCGCCCCGGCACGTCTCGCCGGGTTTTGCTGGCAGGAAACCGGCCTCCTGCCAACCACCCAAAAATCCCGACCCAAGAACCACTCACCGTTGGTCCAGCAGGGCTGGCTGAAGCCACGAACATCCGATGTCACACCATCAAATCCAAAAAGACTGGCTCGCAAAACTCAAGTCAGCCATTCCATTCGGCCTGGGTCAGACCAAACCCCACCATTTCCGCGACATGTCCGGCATCGTCTGGAAGAACCGCGACAACCTCGGCTACGCCTGGAAGGTTCTCAGCCGCGGAGTCTGCGACGGATGCGCCCTGGGAGTGACCGGATTTCACGACTGGACCATCAAGGGCGTGCACCTGTGCATGACCCGGCTCAACCTGCTTCGCTTAAACACCATGCCCGCCCTGGACGCAGGCGCGTTGTCCCAGGTCCGCCCGCTGCAGGGATTGAGCAACGCTCAACTGCGCGAACTCGGCCGACTTCCCTACCCCATGCTGAGGGAAAAGGGAGAAACCGGATTCCGAAGAATCACCTGGGAGGAGGCTCTGGAGCGGATCGCCAGAAGGATCCGTGCGAGCGATCCCAAACGGATCGCCTTCTTTCTCACTTCGCGCGGCATCACCAACGAAGTCTACTACGTGGCGCAGAAAGCCGCCCGGCTGCTCGGCACCAACCACGTCGACAACGCGGCGCGTCTCTGTCACTCTCCGTCCACCGGTGCCATGAAATACGCTCTCGGAGTCGCCGCGACCACCTGCAGCTACAAGGACTGGTACGGCACGGATCTCGTCGTGTTTTTCGGTGCCAACCCGGCCAACGACCAGCCGCTCTCCACCAAATACCTCCACGAAGCAAAAAAACTCGGAACCAAGATCGTGATGGTCAACCCCTATCGCGAGCCCGGCATGGAACGGTACTGGGTGCCCTCCACCGTGAGCAGCGCGCTCTTCGGATCGGACCTCATGGATTACTGGTTCCCCGTATCGCAGGGCGGAGACATTGCCTTTCTCTACGGCGTGTTGAAGGTGCTCTTCGCCAAGGGCTGGGTGAACTCCGAATTCATCGACAGTTCGACCGAGGGATTCGCCGAACTCAAGGCCCGCACCGAGGAACTCGACTGGGCAACCCTTGAAAAACGCGCCGGATTGCCCTGGCGCAGCATGGCCGAGTTCGCCGACCTCATCCGCGACGCACGCAACGCCGTGCTGGTCTGGAGCATGGGCATCACCCAGCACCGGTTCGGCGGGGACGCCGTTTCCATGATCCTCAACCTCGGTCTGGCTCGAGGCTATGTCGGACGGGACAAGAACGGCCTCATGCCGATTCGCGGCCATTCCGGAGTGCAGGGAGGCGCCGAGATGGGCGCGTATTCGACCGCCTTTCCCGGCGGCAAACCAATCACTCCGGAAAACTCAAGGGCACTCTCCGACGCCTACGGTTTCGACGTGCCGGACTGGACCGGGGCACCCGCCACCGAAATGGTCGAAATGTGCGATCGCGGTGAACTGGACCTTTTCTACTGCGCCGGCGGAAACTTTCTTCGCACCCTTCCCGAACCCGATCATGTCGCACAAGCCCTGGGCAAGGTGCCCCTGCGGGTCCATCAGGACATCATCCTCACCGACCAGATGCTCGTGGACGGTCCTGGAGACGTCCTCCTGCTTCCCGCAAAAACCCGATACGAACAGGACGACGGCGGCACCGAAACCACCACGGAACGACGTGTCTTGTTCAGCCCCGAAATCCCGCGTCAGGTTGGCGAGGCACGCGCCGAGTGGAAGATTTTCCGGGACATCGTCAATGCCGCCTATCCCGAGCGCGCCTCCCTGATGGGGTGTGAGACCGGGGCGGCCGTGCGGGAGGAGATTGCCCGGATTGTTCCCTTTTACGACGGCATCCAAAAGCTCACCAAGGGCGGGGATCAGTTCCAGTACGGCGGACCACACCTCTGCGCCGGGGGACAATTCGCAACGCCGGACGGCAAGGGCCATTTTCGGACCGTGGCGCTGCCCCCGAGCGCCCCGGGCGAAACGAGCGTTCCCCCGGCCGAAGAAGGACTTTGCGAACCCAACGGCACCAGAAGCCCGGGGCCCGGGGATGAGCCCACTTTCTTCTGCAGCACGCGGCGGGGAAAACAGTTTAACTCGCTGATTTACGCGGAGACCGATCCGATCACAGGCGCCGGGCGCGATGCGGTGTTCATGAACGTCGAGGATGCCTCCGCCCTGAAGCTTCGGCAAAACGACCGCATCAGCCTGGTCAATGAGTTGGGGCGGTTCGAAGGCCGCGTTTTCCTGGCGCAGATCGCCAAAGGCAACCTCCAGGTCCACTGGCCCGAGGCCAACCCGATCATCCGGCGAGGCGTCAACGAGGTTCTCGGCGGCGTGCCCGACTACAACGCGCGCGTTCGGGTGGAACGGACCGGCGCTCCCTGAGATCACCATGCCTTCACCTGGATGAACCCGCATCGACCATCCGAACGGGCCGTTGGAGGAACGCAAACAAAGGTCTGGTCCTGGCCCGAAGACGCTCCACCCCATTCCGGAACCGACACCGTCGCCCGTGAGGAACCTTTGGAAATACGGGTTCGCGGACAGTCGGTGGCCGTGACCATGCGCACTCCGGGACAGGACGAGGAGCTCGCGGCGGGTTTCCTGTACACGGAAGGCTTGATCCGGAATCGGGATGACGTCACCGGCATTTCCTTCTGCCGGCAGGGCGAAGCAACGGATCACACGAACACCCTCAATGTTTTCCTAAACGCCGCCGTCGAGTTCGATCTCGAGCGGGTGACCCGCCATTTCTACGCTTCCTCCAGCTGCGGCCTCTGCGGCAAGGCTTCCATCGACTCCATCCATCAGCTCTTTCCTCCGATCCAATCCGACACCAGAATCTCACCCTCAACACTGCTCGCCCTTCCAGACCGCTTGCGCGCCGCCCAACCCATCTTCGACGCCACCGGAGGACTGCATGCGGCGGGCCTCTTTGATTTGGACGGCAAACCGATTTGCGTCCGTGAGGATGTCGGACGGCACAACGCCGTCGACAAAGTCGTGGGTGCCGGGTTTCTGGGAAACACGCTCCCCTATGCGGATAGGATCCTGTTGGTCAGCGGACGGGCCTCGTTTGAAATCATGCAGAAGGCGCTCGCAGCGCGCATTCCGATCCTTGCAGCGCTCTCGGCACCCTCCAGCCTGGCGGTCGAGGCTGCAATCGACAGCGGGCAAACCCTGATCGGCTTCCTGCGCGACCACAGTTTCAAGGTGTATTCGCACCCGACCCGGGTTTCCTCCTGAAGATCTGCGCGTGCCTATTTCTCCGGCAACTCCGGCATACGCGCCGCCGGGGCACCCGAAGATGGAGGCGCCGGAGCCACCTTCGCTGAATCCGAATAATTGGTCGGGTTAAAATATTTGGCCAGCACCTGGTTAAAGTCCGGGTGGACCTTCGAGAACTCAATCAAGCTCGCCCGGAATTCGCGCATGATGGGCACGCTGTTCGCCTCGTAGTTGACGACATACTCGTTCAATTGATGCACCTGCGCCCGCACAAGGCTCACCTCGCGCAGAAGGAAAACCGACAGACTTCCGGTCAGAATGACCAGGGCGACGAGCGTGCCGTTCATCAGGCTGCGCAACGACTGATACGCGGCTCGAAGATCGTCGGCTTCCGCCTGGGAGGATTGATACTGGGGAGGAGTCACCCGTTCTGAAGATTCCATGGTGTCTTATTGGTTGGCGCCCCCGGCGGCGTCTTGTTGCTGCATTCGAATGCCCACGCGCTCGAGAATCGGGCGGATGGCCGGGTTTTGCTGACCGTAGGCCGCCGCATCGTTGGCCAGATTTTGAAACATGGTCCGGTTCCGGTTGATTACCGTCGTCTGGTATTGAAGGTCGCGCGCTTCGCGCACATAGCGCACATACGTGTAGGAAAGCCCCCCGGCGGTCAGGGCACCCAGGAACACCATCACCAGCAGGAACATACCAAAAGGATTCTGTTTCATAATTCGAGATGCCCATCTGTAAACCAAGACTCCGTCCAATCCAATGCAGAAATGGAAAACTCCCTCAGCAGATCATCGGCGGAACGATCATTTCAAACCGCGGAATGCGCGTCACCACCTTGCGCCCGTCCGAATCGACACCCAGATAACTGCCTTCGGCAACGGCTGAATGGGTGTCCAGCAGATGAAAGCTGTTGTAGCTGAATTTTTCGCCCGGCTCGATTTTCGGGAACTGTCCAACAACCCCGTCCCCCTCCAAGACCGTCAGTTCCCCCTCCGAATTGGTGACCACCCACTTCCGTCCCATCACCGTAAAATCCCGGTCCGTATCGTTGTGAATGCTGATGAAATAGACGAAACAATGGGGACGATCCGGCGGCGTCGAAGCCTGGGCATGGTACATCACCCGATCAACCGTGACGGTCAGTTTCTTTGGTTCCAGAAAGTCGGGATTCATTCGTATGCCTTTCTAATCGGGCAAGCAGCCAATCGGTTCAAGCAAAATCCGATCCGATTTCAAACCCGCTCCAGCCCCGCAGCAGCACTCGGCAGGGCCCCTCACCGTCATTCGGCCATATCCAGCCCAGTACAACCTTTTGTTGCAGGTGCAACAAAAGGTTGTACTGCCGCATCTCCCGGGGAACGGGTTGGCGACGTCCTGGTTTCGCGCACTGCCGCGCCGCCTCACGCCCTCGGGCGTTTCACCTTTTCATTTGCAATCCCTCCGACTCCGTGTTTGATCGGGCGCGCTATGAAGGTCCATTTTCTGGGTGCCACGCGCACCACCACCGGCTCAATGTACCTGCTCGAAGTCAACGGGCAGCGGCTTCTTCTGGAATGCGGCCTTTATCAGGGACGCCGGGCGGACACCTTGGAACGAAACCGTCGACTGCCTTTCCAGGCCGAAAGCATCGACGCGGTGATTCTGAGCCACGCGCACATTGATCACTGCGGCAACCTGCCCAATCTCTGCCGCCAGGGGTTCACCGGGAACATTTACTGCACCTTCGCCACACGCGATCTGGCCAGCATCATGCTCGAGGATTCCGCGGAGATCCAACGCGCGGACGCCGAGTTTGTCTCCCGCAAAAGAGCCAAACTCGGGCAGCCTCCCGTTGAACCGCTCTATTCGCAGGAAGATGCCGAACAGGCCATCCGCCAGTTTGTCGCTCTGAACTACGACCGCCCCCTTCCGGTTGGCGACGGCGTGACCGTGACGTTCCGGGACGCCGGCCACATCCTGGGTTCCGCACAGGTCGTCCTCGACATCCGCGAAGGGAACCGCAGGTTCCGCTACCTGTTCAGTGGAGACGTCGGGCGCGGCGGGGACGAAATCCTGCGCGACCCGCAGGTGGTCGAGGATGTCGATTTCCTTCAGGTGGAAAGCACCTACGGAAACCGGGAACATTCGCCCAAGGCCGATGCGCACGACCACATCAGCCGGTTGGTTCGCGAAACCCTTGATCAGAACGGCAAGGTCATCATTCCGGCCTTTTCCGTGGGACGCACCCAGGAGATCGTATACACCCTGCACCAACTGTCCCTGGCGGATAAAATTCCCAAGACACCCATTTTCGTGGACAGCCCGCTCAGCGTGAACGCCACCGAAATCTACAGGCTGCACTCGGAATGCTTCAATGCGCGGACCCACCGGTTTCTGCGGGAGACCGCCAATCCGTTCGGCATGGAGAACCTCACCTACATCCGTGAGGTGGCGCACTCCAGAAAACTAAACGAACTGAAGGACCCGGCCGTGATCATCAGCGCCTCGGGCATGTGCGAGGCGGGTCGCATCCGGCACCATCTCAAGAACCACATTGGATACACCAACAACCTGATCCTCTTCATCGGGTACTGCGCGGAGCATACCCTCGGGGCCCAGATCCTCAACGGACGAAAATCCGTGAACATCTTCGGGGAACCGCACGAGGTCCGGGCAAAGGTGGCGTCGATCGATTCGTTCTCCGGACATGCCGACAAGCACGAACTCAGGCGGTATGTGGACGCGCTGGGGCGCAGCGTCAAACGGATCTCCGTCATTCACGGTGAAGGCACCCAATCCCTGGCGTTCGCCGAGACTTTGGGCGGCGCGTTGCCGCAGGCAACCGTGTTCGTGCCTCAACCGGGAGAGATCGCCGATTTCTAAGCCCGGAGTTGCGGCAGCGCCACGACTCCGGCATCCTGTCCCGGAATGATGTCTACCGAACTCAGCTCCCGTTGGGAGGACTGGACCACGAACCCCGTGGTCCGAGCCCTCGCCCTCTCGCTGCTGATTCATCTTCTGGTCTTCGGGGTCATCGAGGCCGGATATCGCATGGGCATGTGGAAGGTCACCCTCGTCCCGATTCAATGGACGCAGGACGCCCCCCTGAGGGATTCCGACAAGACTGCCGAAAACGATCCGGCCTCCAACGAAATCCCCATGGTGTTTGTGGAGGTGACCCCTTTCCAATCAAGTGAGACACCACCGGAGACGGCAAAGTTTTATTCTTCAGAAAACTCGCTGGCCGGCAACCAGAAGACCGACGTCGAATCCGACGTGCCGGAAATCACAGGCACTCAGGACAAGGTCCCCAAGACGATCGACGCACCCAAACCCGTCCCGGCAGCCGAGCCCGAGCCGCTGCCGCTGCAGCCTTCGCCCCAAACAGCGGCGGTTCCGGAAGCCCAACCCCCAACCCCGGCCGAGACGGAGGTGGAACCCGAGCCCCCTGCCGATCCCGGAGACATGCGGATGGAAACACCAACCCGCAAAACCATTTTCCCGCCGCCGGCCATCAGCACGGCAACACAACCGAAACCCGAAGAGCGCCCGCGTTACCGTAAACTTGCAGACGCACGAGCCGCGCAATCGGCGCTGGCAGGCGAGAAGATGAAACAGGAGGGCGGCGTCAAACGGTATTCCATCGAAGGCCTGGACGTCCGCTCGACGCCGTTTGGCGGGTATGACCGGGCGATCATCGACGCGATTCAAAAACGATGGTTTGATCTTCTGGATCAAAGGGACTATAGTCGAAGCGGTTCAGGAAAGGTGGTTCTATCCTTTAGGTTAAACGTCGATGGATCCGTGACCGGGCTGCGCGTCATGGAGAGTCAGGTGAACGAAATTCTTTCCCTCCTCTGCCAGCGGGCTGTGCAGGATCCCGCGCCGTATGGACCCTGGCCACCGGGCATGCGGAGGGCGGTGGGTGCCAACTACCGATTTGTCCGGTTCACATTTCACTACGAGTGAGTCGATAAAATAAGTGTTGCACAACGCGGGTTTTACATTAACTATCTACTGTCACAGGTCTAACCAGCTGAACCCTAGGGTGGGTTCGGAGACTATTTCGGGTCAGCGGTTCTCCCTAATTCAAGTTTCACGAGTTAGCAGCGCATTGCCTATTTGTTGGCGTAGACCTATCAGCTATTGAACACAGAAACGTATGAGTAAAGCGTCGAGCACGGCGTCCGAGTTTGGTTCCGGATTCCTCGAAATTTCCGAAAAAGGTTTTGGATTCCTGCGGTCTAGGGAAAATCATTTCCAACCAAAACCGACTGACATCTTTGTCACTCCGGACACAATCAAGAAGAATTTTCTCCGCGAGGGATGTCTGGTTGGAGGCCCCACCCAACCTCCCCACCGGGGCACCAGTCCGCAACTGCGCGAGGTGGAGATGGTCAATGAAATGCCTTTCTCCGATTACACCAAGGCAATGCGCTTCGAGAATCTCACCACGATTGATCCGTTCGAAAAGTTCAATCTCGAGACCTCTCCCGACGAACTGGAAACCCGCATCATTGATCTGGTCACCCCGATCGGCAAGGGCACCCGCGGATTGATCGTGGCTCCGCCGCGGACCGGTAAAACCACCATCCTCAAGCAGATCGCAAATGCGGTGACCATCAATCACCCCGAGGTGCATGTGATGGTCCTTCTGATCGACGAGCGCCCCGAGGAAGTCACCGATTTCCAGCGCTCCGTGAAAGCCGAAGTCGTCGCCTCGTCCAATGACATGGACCTCGAGACGCATGTGCGCCTTTCCCGGTTCATGATCGAACGTTGCCGCCGCATGGTCGAGTCCGGCCGCGACATTTTTGTTCTTCTGGATTCCATCACCCGCGTGGCCCGCGCCTACAACAGCGTGCACGGGGGCAGCGGCCGCACCATGACGGGCGGCGTCGATGCCCGTGCTCTCGAAATGCCGCGCAAGATGTTCGCCTCGGCCCGCAAGATTGAGGAAGGGGGCTCCCTCACCATTCTCGCAACCGCTTTGGTGGATACGGGTTCCCGGATGGATGAACTGATCTTCCAGGAGTTCAAGGGCACGGGCAACATGGAGCTGATCCTTGATCGCAAACTTTCCGACCGACGCCTGTTCCCTGCCATTGACATTCCCAAGAGCGGCACACGCAAGGAGGAAAAACTTTTTGATCCCAAGCACATCGAGGCCATCCGAAAACTCCGGCGCACGATGGTCGATCTGAATCCCATCGAGGCAATGGAGACCCTGAACGCGGCTCTCAAGAAGCAGAAGACCAACGAAGAGCTGCTCACCAAACTTGCGGGATAAAAACCGGCTTCCATTCGAAGCGGACCTGACTTCCTCGGGAACCGCCGCCGCTTCGAGAGCTCTCAGTCAAACAGCCCTCGCCGATTCCCTTCCATGAACCCAGGGGACAGGGCTCCGCTCCCGGCCACGCGTCCTCCTCTGGAACGAATGCTGCGCATTCACCAGCGGGTTCAATCAGGCAAATTTCCAAACGCATCCACACTCGCCCGCGAGCTGGAGGTGAGCACCAAGTCGATTCAGCGCGATTTGGAGTTCATGCGCGACCGTCTCGGTCTGCCACTCGAATACGACGGACGGCGTTTTGGTTACTTCTACACCGGGGAGGTCAAATCATTCCCCACCCTCCAGATCACCGAGGGCGAACTGATCGCCCTGCTCGTCGCTGAAAAAGCGCTCCAGCAATACCGTGGCACCAGCTTTGAACGCCCCATCGTCAGCGCGCTGAAGAAGATGGCCTCCTCTCTGCCGGACACCATCTCACTGAATCTGGCCGAGTGGGATCAGAGCATCTCCTTCCGCACCAGCGCAGAGCCGGTCCTTGACATTGAAACCTTCGACGCACTGACACGGGCCGCCGCCCGACACGAGCAACTCGTCATTCACTACCGGAAGCCGGGCCGCAAGACCGTCGAGGCCAGAACGGTCGACCCCTACCACCTGGCCAACGTGAACGGCGAATGGTTCCTGTTCGGGTTCGACCACCTTCGCAACGACATCCGCACCTTCGCGCCAGCCCGGATTGTCCGGGTGGAACCGACGGGCACCCGGTTCAAGAAGCCTCAAAACTTCTCGCTGCAGGAACGCCTCAGCCAGAGTTTCGGCGTGCATTCCGGCACCGGCCAGCACGACATCCGAATCCGGTTCAGTGGATTCGTTGCAGACTATATCCGGGAAAAAAAATGGCACCCCTCCCAACGCCTGATCGAACTGGAGGACGGCGGCGTCGAACTTCGACTCCAACTTTCCAGTCTGGTCGAAATCCAGCGCTGGGTTCTCACCTGGGGAGGCAGCGCCGTCGTGATCGCCCCGCCTGAACTCGCACGCGACGTCCGCGCAGCGGCCAGGGCCATCCTGAAACAACACCCCGCCAGCGACTGAGTCCTCCCGGCAAACACGGGAAAAGGAACTCCCGGTTTGCAAATCCGAAAGGTCGGGTTAAGTTCCACGCATGGCTGAGCCGAAGAAAAGGTCGGCCCCACACCAGGGGGAAACCACAAAGGCAAACGGAGGCAATCCGCCTCTGGAGCCGCTCACCGGGCATCTGTCCCGGGAAACATTGGAATCGCTCTCGACCCTGCAGTTCATCGACCTGATTGCCACGCGCCTTCCACCGCGCCACCTGTCGGTTCAAGACCTGTTCTACCTGCGTGACCGCATTGCGGACCTGGAAGAAACCCACGCCCAGGCCCAGGAGGCGCTGATCCAACTGGATGCCATCGTTGAGAAACTCCGGGCACCGGCCTTCCGCGTAGGCACCTTCCTCATGCCGGTCGATCCGGACCTGGCCCACGTCTGCCTGGCAGGCAGTGACTACGTGTGTCGCATTGATCCTGGCATTCCGACCGGAGCGCTTCAGGTGGGCCAGCGCGTGCTCTGCAACGAAGCCTTCGCAATCGTCCAGTCCCTTGGGTACGAAAAAAATGGCCCCATCGTCCGTGTCGACGAACTGCTCTCGGAGGGACGCCTGCGCATCGGCCAGGAAACCGGGCTGGCACCCCTGATCCTGGTCCGTTCGGCCCTGCTGGCCAAGGAAAAGATCAAACCAGGAATGGAGGTGCGCCTCGACGGCAACCAACGGGTTGCCTTGGAGGTCGTGGGAAACGGCAAACGAATCGATCGATCGCTGGAGACCGTGACCGAACTGCCCTGGGAGTCCATCGGCGGCCAGGATCAGGCCGTGCAGGCGATCCGGGACACCATTGAACTGCCCTTCGTGCACCGCGCCCTGTATCAGCGGTTCGATCATTCCATTCCCAAGGGCTTCCTGCTCTACGGCCCGCCGGGCTGCGGCAAGACAATGCTCGGGAAAGCCACCGCCTACAATTTGAGACAACAGGTGCGGCGCCACACACGCATCGATCGCGAGGAGTTTTTCCTCCATATCCAGGGCCCCGAGATCCTCAACATGTGGGTCGGCGAATCGGAGCGCCAGGTCCGCGATCTTTTCGCTCAGTGCCGCGAACAGGCTGCCGAAGGAGCCCTTGCCTTTCTATTCATCGACGAAGCCGAATCGATTCTCAGCACCCGACGGGCCGGCCGCTACCAGAGCGTGCTCAGCACGCTGGTCCCGATGTTCTGCACGGAAATGGACGGATTGGAACCGCTCCAGAACGTCGTGGTCATCCTCGCCTCCAACCGGGCGGATCTGATCGATCCCGCGATCCTCCGCCCCGGGCGCATCGATCGCAAGATCAAGGTGCACCGGCCCGACCGTGACGGGGTGCGCCGGATTTTCGAAATTTACCTGCGAGACCAGTTGCCTCTGGCAGAAAGCAGCGCCGCCCTGGCCCAGGCCGCAACGGACGCACTGTTTGCCCGCACGGACGAGAACCAGTTTCTCGAAGTCCTGTATCGCAGCGGCCGGCGCGAGGTGCTCCACCGCGGCGATCTGGTGAGCGGAGCCATTGTCGCGGCCATTGTGGAACGGGCCAAGAGCCTGGCCATCCGGCGCTCCATCCAGACCTCGGCCGAAACAGACATCACCCGCGAAGATCTCATCCAGGCGTTCGAGATGGAGTATGCGGAAAACGATCTGTTCCCTACCGGCGACATCACCGAGGACTGGTTGAAGCTGACCGACCTTGATCCCGACAACGTCATCCGGCTCGGCCCCATCCGCAACCCGGCCCGCAACCACCCGGGTCGGCGCATCATCTGAACCATGCACCGGCCGCAAACCAACCCGCACCGTGCCGCCAAAATCGCCACCCGCGCATGAGTTCCCAGGTCATTCAGTTCGGGCTTGAAACCGAGTTCGGCATCGCTCTGGACGGGGACGCCGAAGTGGACGTGGTGGCGGAATCGATTGCTCTGGTTCGCAGCGCCACCCAACCCGGAGTGCCCATGCGCTGGGATTACGGGAGCGAGGACCCGCATCGGGACATGCGCGGTTTTCGGGTGCACGAACTCCGCCAGGACACCGACGAAAGCGGCTACGCCGCGAGGGACTCGGAACGGGAACTCAGTTTCGTGGAAATCAAGAGTGACCTGGTTCTGGGCAACGGCGCGCGGTTTTACAACGATCACGCGCACCCGGAGTACTGCACTCCCGAATGCCAGTCCATTTCCGACCTGATCGCGCACGACCGGGCCGGCGAACGCCTCGCCATGACCAGCGCCAGGCACCTGTCCGACGAACGATCCCGACTGGTGCGACTCTATAAGAACAACACGGATTTTCTGGGGCACAGCTACGGTTGCCACGAAAACTACCTGCTCCCGCGCTCCCTGCCATGGCAGACGCTCACCTCCGCCATCGAGTCCTTTCTGGTGACACGCCAGATCTACGCCGGGGCCGGGAAATTCGCCATCGAGGCCGAGGAC
>JAIPJX010000039.1 GCA_021733945.1 Verrucomicrobiota bacterium
GGGGGGGTATGATCATGGTTCTTCCAGTGAGATGCAGGCCTGTGGGCAGCGGACGGGCTTTTGGAAGAGAAAAAACACCGGAGCTGACGAAACCATGCAACCTACCCGGAACGGTTTGCGGAGCCTGCGGAGGAATTTTGCGGCGGGTTGTTCGCGACGAATGCCCTTGATCCGGCGGGTGTCCCGATGAAGACCACAAGACTGGCAATCGCAGCGGCCATGCTTCGGTCCTGTGCTCAGCAGTTCTGCCTGAGCGTGGTTGCGGCCGGCATGGTGGGCGTGGTTGCGGCTGCTGAGTTGCCCGGCGGTGAATCCGAGCATCCGGTGCCCCTGAGCAGGCTCGCAGACTTCGACCTGGAGACGCTTCTGAACATGGAGGTCACGCTGGTCTCGAACGTTCCGTGGTTGGCCAGGATCTGCTGGAGAACAGGCACAGGGAGTTTTCTCCGGATCTGATTCGATTTCAGGAAACCCGGGTGCAACGCAGCGTGTACGCAAAAATAACGTGGACGTTTTGAATCCAGCGCGATGGGGTGGATTGAGATCCGGGCAACCGGAATCCCGGAGGGGGTTCGGCATCCGGTGCGTGCTCGCGATTGCATTGTCCGCATGGGTGGGGCTGACGTTGGGGCAGAGGCCGGTTCAGGGTGCGGAGTCGGCGGGGTTGCAGGCGCATCAGGTAATGGCGGCGCAGGCGTACAAAGTGGCGATGTTCATCGACTGGCCTGGGACCGCGTTTGCTGGTGCCGGGGATCCGTTTGTCTTTGCGGTTCTGGGTCAGGATCCGTTTGGGGGAACTCTGGAAACCATTTTGGAGAACAGGACGATCAAGAACCGTCCGGTGGTGATCAAACGGTTTGCCCGCATTGAGGATGTTGCCAAATGCCACATTCTTTTCATATCGGATTCAGAGGAGAAGAAGGTGCCGGAGATTCTCAAGACGCTCAGGGGGCGGCCGATTCTGACGGTGGGGGGAATGCCGGATTTTGCCCGGCGGGGTGGCGTGGTTGGATTCGTGCTGGTGGGACGGAACGTCAAGTTCGAACTGAATCGAGCGGCCTCGATTGCGGCGCGTTTGGAGGTTGAGGCAAGGCTGCAGGGAAATGCCATCCGGATTCTGGACGAACCACTGGAGTGAGGTTGCAGCATGATTCGTCTCAGGAACATCTCAATTCGGCACAAGCTGGTGTTGATAATCATGGCCGGGGGGACGGTGGCTCTGTGCATTGCGTGTGTCGCCTTCGTGCTGGAAGATCTGAGAAGCTTCCGAAAAACAACCGTGGAGGAGATGGAGACTCTGGCCGGGATTGTGGCGTTTAACTGCGCTCCGGCGGTGTCGATCGGAACGGCGGGGGAAGCCGTGAATATTCTCAAAACCCTCGAGCTCAAGACTCCGATTGACCTGGCCTGTGTGTATGACAGGGAAGGCCGGATTTTCGGGAAATGGGGGAGAGAGGGAGCGTATGCGGATCTTCCGAAGTCCCTTCCGAGGGAGGACTCGTACGAGTTTTCGGGTGGGTTCCTGCATATGTTTCACGAGATTCGCACTGAAGATGAAAAATGGGGTGTGCTGTACATCCGCTCGGAACTGACCCAGCTTGAAACCCGGTGGAGACATTATGTGATCATCACATTCCTGATCCTGGGTGGTTCGCTGCTGGTGACCTGGAGGATTTCTGCGCGTCTGCAACGCATTATTTCGGAGCCGATCTTCAGTCTGCTGGAGTCCACCAAGACGGTTGCGCGCAATCAGGATTATTCCATCCGCGTGCAGGCGCACGGGGAAGACGAGCTTGGGCTCCTGGTTCAGGGGTTCAACAACATGCTCGCCCAGGTGCAGGCTCGGGACATGGCGTTGCAGCAGGCCCATGAGAACCTGGAGAAGACGGTGGAAGAGCGAACCCGGGAACTGAAGCTGGAGATTGAAGAGCGGGAGATGGCGGAGAGGAAACTGACCGCGCTGCACCGGGAACTGCTCGAAGCTTCCCGGCAGGCGGGAATGGCGGAAGTGGCGACCGGCGTGCTTCACAACGTGGGCAACGTGCTCAACAGCGTGAATGTCTCGACGATCCTGATTGGTGAGCGGCTCCGACGTTCCAAGTTCGCCAATCTGAGGAAGATTGCCGCCTTGATTCAGGAACACGCCGGTGACCTGAATCGATTTGTCGCGGAGGATGAGAAAGGGCAGCGGCTCGCCCAGTATGTGAAGGATCTCGCCGCACATCTGGACGGTGAACAGGCGGAGTCCCTCAAGGAGCTGAATCTGTTGACAACCAACATCGAGCACATCAAGGAAATCGTCGCCACCCAACAGAGTTATGCGAGTGTTTCCGGCGTTGTGGAATCGTTGCCGCTGGTGGACCTGATCGAGGATGCGTTGCGAATGTATGTGAGCGGATTTCAGGCGAAGGAAATCATCGTGGTTCGCGAGTACCTGGACGAACCGATCATCGCCGCGGACAAGCACCGGATTCTGCAGATTGTAGCCAACCTGATTGCGAACGCGCAGGATTCGCTGCTGGAGGCGGGGCGGCGGGACGGGAAGATCACACTGAGAATCGCCATTGTCGGGGAGGGTCGGGTTCGTTTGGAGGTGTCGGACGATGGGGTGGGGATTCACCCGGACAACCTCACCCGGATTTTTTCACATGGGTTCACGACCAAACGGGATGGCCACGGGTTCGGCCTGCACTATGGAGCGCTGGCGGCGCGGGAGATGGGTGGGTCGCTGACCGCCGAAAGCAAGGGGGAAAACTGCGGTGCCACCTTTGTGCTCGAACTGCCCCTGAGTCCCCCGGAGACGAGCCGGGCTTCTTCGGTGTTCCCGGAGACTCGGTCCGAGCCCGCGGGATCATTGGATCGCAGGTCCGGTTGAGTGTCGGGTTAGTGATGGGAAGCGTGGGTGAGTGGCAGTTTGAACGAAGCAAGAGATTCTTCGGTCGGTGTTTTGCGGTTTTCGTGAATCAGGTAGCATCGGTTTTTCCGGAGTCCGGCAAAGTGTTGGCGGACTCCGGAGGCTGGCCAGAAGACCTCGACTCCGGTCACGGTGGCCGTTTTTCCGAGGCCAAACTCCTGGCGGAGGGGGGAGGCTCCGAATGTGCCGCCCGAGTTGACGGTGCGATGGATGGAGCGCGATCCGGTTTTCGTCTGCACGCTGACCTTGATTCGTGCGCCGATGGCGGATCGGTTCGATGTTGAGCCGACCAGCCTGAGTTTGAGCCAGTCGTTTTCGTTGCCTGGGTTTTCGAACAACGCGTTGAAATAGGTGTCCCCCTCGTAGGCACCCCCGATGGAGGTATAAACGTCCTGATCCCCGTCGTTGTCCAGATCGCCGAAACAAATCCCGTGTCCCTTTTGCACGGTGCCGAATCCACCGGACGTGGTGACATCCTGGAACCGGCGACCCGAATCGTTGCGGAACATGCGGTTGGGGACGAGCATGGTGAGATCCGGTGATCCGGTGCCGATGTAAAGATCGGCAAAGCCGTCGTTGTCGAGATCTCCAAAATTCCCGGCCATACCCACGAGAAGATGGTTCAGACCGGCTTCGGCGGTCACATTGGTGAAGGTGCCGTCCCCGTTGTTGTGGTAAAGGCGGGGGAGTGCCGCGCCGTGGCGCAGGCCCAGGTAATCGGCCGCGACGGAGGCCACGCTCTTGACCCCGTAGCCGCAGGCAAACAGATCGAGCCATCCGTCGTTGTCGTAGTCGAAAAACCACGCCGGAAAACTGTAGACCGGATCGGAGACGCCCAGGTCTGCGGCCACGTTTCGAAACGACCAGGGCGTTCCGTCCGCGGGTTTGCCCTCGTTGCGATAAAGCAGGTTGGCTTGTCCGCGGCACGATACGTAGATATCGGTCCATCCGTCGTTGTTGTAGTCCCCGCTGTGGACGGATTTGATCAGGCCGAGCCCGGTGAGACCGGAAGCCCTGGCGATCTCCTGAAAGGTGCCATCCCCGTTGTTGCGGTAGAGCTCGCAGGGATTGACGTCGCCCGGAACGGATTCGTTGCCGATGAACAGGTCGATCCAGCCGTCGTTGTTGAAGTCCAGCCAGGTGGCGGTCTGGGTGGGGTGAAAACTCAGCAGACCGGCTTCCTCGGTTACGTCGTCGAAGGTGCCGTTTCCGTTGTTGCGGAGGAGGGAATTGGGGTGGTGGCCCTGTTTCTCAAACCAGGCGCCCCGAAGCACCAGCACGTCGAGGTATCCATCGTTGTTGTAGTCCGCCTGCACCAGGTTCAGGCCGCCGAGTTCTCCGGTGAGGCCCGCCGGACCGGTGCGTTCCTCGAAGTGTCCGTCGGCCGAGTTGCGAAAAAATCGGAGAGGATCCTCCACTCCCATGGAGCAGATCATCAGGTCCAGATTGCCGTCGTTGTCGAAATCATCCATGACCGCACTGCCGGCCAGTGTATTGAGGTCGAGTCCGGATCCGCGGGCCCGATCCGGGAACCGGGGAAGATCGTATTCCGAGTTAAAAACCCTTGGTGGTATCAGGAAAAAGGGAGGCACCCCGTCGGGATGCGCGCCGAGGGTCATGTAGGCAAGGTTGAGCAGCCAGCCCGCCTGCAGGTCATTCGGGTCCCGGGCGAGTTGTTCCTTGAGGATCGTGATGGCTCCCTCCGAGCCGAGGGTTTTTTGATGGAAACCACCGGGTTGAATGGGCATCAGGCACGAATCGATGGTGTGGTTGAGCAGGCAGTTTTCCTGTTCGCCGAGCCGGAGGTGGGCCAGGGCGGTGTTCATGCGCAGCAGGGTTTGTTTGTCTTCGGGCAACTCGATCCTCCCTTCCCCGATCAGTTTGCGCAGTGCTTCAAATTGTTCGATCGCCTCCCTGCTCCGGCCTGCGTGCAGGAGTTCGTGTGCGAGTCGGTAGCGCAGGCCCACGAAGCGGGCAGGATCGGCGTCCGGTTGTTCGAGCGCCAGCCTGAGTTGCCCTTCGAACATCTCGGCCGCGCGCCTGTTCAGAAAGGGGTTCTGCATCGGATCCGACTGCAGGACAATCTGGCGCAATCGGTCCGCCATCCTGCGGGTCGATGCCGCCTGGTAATTTTCGGCGGCGCCGCTCGTTCCTGCGATCAGCCGGAAGAGCGACGCAGCCAGGAGAATCAGCATCAGGTTTTTCATGGACGAACAGAATTCAGGGGCGCAATCGTAATCGAACGGGAACGCAGGGACAAAACCAAATTCCGCCAAGGAATTCGTTGCTGCCCGATGCCGCATCTCCTAACGTAATCGCGCTCATGAATGGATTTCGCCCTGGAATTTTTAAGATCCCTCTGCGGATGGATCTTTGCGGTTCGGGGGAATCCTGCCGGGCGGGTTGGGGATCCTGGGTCCGGGGCGCGGTGTTTGTGCGGTGGCTGGTGGGATTGCTCCTGGGCGGTTTTACAGGGGGCATGATCGGTGCGGCGGACTCCGGGGCGCTTTCCGGGGTCGAACTTGAAACCGGGAAAAAACTGGCTCAGCGGTATTGCGCGGTGTGCCACCCGTTTCCGGAACCCGAACTTCTGGACCGGGCCACCTGGCGTGATGGAACTCTTCCGTTCCTCAGAGCCCGACTCGGCATTGATCGAATGGATCCAGCGGACCCCGGGCAGAAAATCGTTCTGGAAGAGTGGCGGCAGGTTTGGGATTACTATCTGGCATCGGCACCGGAACAGGCACCACCGGTTTTGAAGCCTCTTGAAGTCCGGGTGCCGCTGCCCGGATTCACCGTGCTCGACCCGGGCTACCGGCCCGGCAGACGATTTGTCACACTGGTACGGATCGATCCGGAAGCCCGTCGGATTTATGCGGGCAACGCACAAACCAAAACACTCGACGTGCTTGATCCGAACGGGGGGCTGTTGTCGTCGCTGCAGGTCGACAGTCCGCCCGTAAGCCTGGAGTGGAGGGGCGGCCGCTGGTACGGCACCTTGATCGGGCGGGTGCCACCGCACAACGAGTCATTGGGCCGGTTGATCGTCCTGGAAAAAAAGGGGGATGTCTTTTCTCATCAGAGCGACTTGTTGAGGGATCTTCCGCGACCGACCCATGGCACGTTGGGTGATCTCAACGGGGATGGGCGGGACGATCTTGTGATCTGCGGGTTTGGGAACATCACGGGCGCGCTGACCTGGTATGAGGCGGGAGCCGACGGCCAGTACACGCCGCATGTGATTTTCGATCGGCCCGGATCGGTTGCGAGCCGGATTGTCGATCTGAACCGGGACGGCAGGAACGATTTGGTGGTCATGATGGCGCAGGCGAGGGAGGGTGTGTACGCCCTGATCAATCGTGGAGGCGGAGAGTTTGTTGAAGTCCCGATTGTGGAACCGCATCCGGCCTGGGGGTATTCGGGATTCG
Organism: Verrucomicrobiota bacterium; assembly: GCA_021733945.1. Classification (GTDB taxonomy): domain Bacteria; phylum Verrucomicrobiota; class Verrucomicrobiia; order Limisphaerales; family SIBE01; genus JAIPJX01. The sequence goes on from JAIPJX010000039.1 coordinate 6,343, forward strand.
AGCTGCTTGATTTCAACGGTGATGGTGAGTTGGATCTGCTGACTACCAATGGAGACAACGGGGAGTACGCCTCATGTCTGAAAAACTACCACGGCATCCGGTTGTATCTCTCCCGGGGGCGTGGCCGGTTTGAGCAGAGTTTCTTCGTTCCGCTGCACGGTGCGTTCAGGGCGATTGGCGCTGATTTCGACCGGGACGGCGATCTGGACATCGCGGCGATTTCCTATTTCGCCGATTACGAACACGCTCCGGAGCAGGGTTTTGTTTATCTGCAGAATCAGGGGGAGGATCGGTTCGAGGCGTTCACGTTTCCTGAGAGCCGTTCGGGTCGGTGGTTGGTCATGGACGCCGGGGATGTCGATGGGGACGGAGACATGGACATTGTGATGGGTGCTGCGAGCCGGACGCCGTACCGGGTGCCGCGCGGGCTTTACGACTCGTGGATGCAGGAAGGGCCGTCGTTGCTGGTGCTCAGGAATGATCTTGTTTCCCCTGCCGTTGCCAACGATCCGAACCGAAGGACGGGTGTCGCCCCATGAAGACTTTCGCCGTTTCAACAGTCGGGTTCGGGGCGGGCCAACGGTGCGCCGGGAAGCGATGGCGTCGGTCGATCGTCGGTTTGATTCTTGGTCTCATGCCGCTGGGTCCCGCGTTCGCTTACGACTGGGTCGAAGGAACGGGTTATCGGAGTGCCCCGCTCATGGTTGTCGGCTCGGGGCATGCTGGATTCGAGGCGATGGCGGGCGTTGTCACCGGAGTCGGGTTTACGAATCATCTGGCGGAAAACCGGTATCTGACGAATCAAATCTATTTGAACGGGTCGGGGGTTGCCGTTGGGGATGTGGATGGAGATGGGTTGTGCGATCTGTATTTCTGCGGCCTGGATGGAGCCAACGCGCTCTACAAGAATCTGGGTGGTTTTCGGTTTGAGGAAATCGCTGCCGGGGCCGGTGTCGCTTGCGACGGCATTGCTTCGACGGGCGCTGTTCTGGTCGACATCGACGGCGACGGGGATCTGGATCTTTGGGTCAGTTCAATCAACGGCGGCACCCATGGATTCCTCAACGATGGCAGGGGGCATTTCGCGGAGCTTCATCCCGGTGTTCCGCTCAACTCCGGGAAAGCGGGCATGTCGATGGCGCTTGCGGACATGGATGGCGACGGGGATCTGGATCTTTATGTTTCGAATTATCGGATCGTGACGGTGCGTGATCAGCCCAACACACGCTACCGGATTCGCAGGGAGAACGATCGGTACGCCGTCGTGCTGGTCAATGGGCGACCGGTCACCGAGCCCGATCTGGTGGGGCGATTCAGTGTCGAGCCGGGTCGTGTGATCGAAAACGGCGAGGCGGACGTTCTTTACCGGAACGAGGGAGCGGGGCGGTTCGTTCCGATCGCGTTCACCGACGGCACCTTCCTGGACGAGCAGGGGCAGCCTTTGTCCGAGCCGTTGTATGAATGGGGGTTGTCGGTGATGTTCCGGGATATCAATCAAGATGGCGCTCCGGACCTGTATGTGTGCAACGATTTCAGTTCACCGGACCGGATCTGGATGAACACCGGTGACGGCCGGTTTCGAGCGCTGGCACCGTTGGCGATCCGTTCCACGAGCCTTTTTTCCATGGGGATCGACGTGGCCGATCTGAACCGGGATGGAAGGGACGATCTTTTTGTGGCGGACATGCTGAGCCGGAGTCATTCGAAGCGTCAGTTGCAGGTGGGGGATGTGCCGCCGACCTCCCTGGCCATCGGTGAGATTGCGAACCGCCCGCAGTATTCCCGGAACACGCTCCAAGTGAATCGCGGCGATGGAACGTATGCCGAACTGGGCCGCCTGGCGGGTCTCGAAGCTTCCGAGTGGTCGTGGACCCCGGTTTTTCTGGATGTGGATCTGGACGGGTTCGAGGATTTGCTCATCACCACCGGACATGAACTCGAGATGATGGACGCCGATGTGAGAAAGCGCGCCGACGCCCTCAAGGCCTCCAAACCGATGAGTCCCGCCGAGCAGATTGGCCTCAAGAAGATGTTTTCGCGACTCGATTCCCCGAACGTGGCCTTTCGGAATCGCGGTGATTTGTCCTTTGAAGAAGTGGGTGCGGAATGGGGGTTCGCCACCCCCGGGGTGTCTCATGGAATGGCACTGGGTGATCTGGACAATGATGGCGATCTGGACTTGGTCATGAACAATTTGAACGGGGAGGCGGGTGTTTACCGCAATCGGGTGGCCGCACCGAGAGTGGCGGTCCGGTTGCACGGTGAAGGAGCCAACCGGGACGGGATTGGAGCGAGAATCACGGTGAAGGGAGGGCCGGTCGAGCAGAGCCAGGAGATGATCAGCGGAGGAAGGTACCTGAGCGGAGACCAGGCGATGCGGGTGTTCGCCGCAGGCAGTGTGGATGCGAGACTCACAATTGAAGTTCTCTGGAGGAGTGGTCGGCTGAGTGTTGTCGGCAATGCGCAAGCCAACCGGATCTATGAGATCCGGGAACGGGACACCGCATCAGCAACGGCGCCGGCTCAAGTCGAGCCCGTCGTCCCGTTCTTTGAGGATGTCAGCGGGTTGATCGGTCATGGTCATGTCGAGGATGTGTTCGATGATTTTGCGGCGCAACCCCTGCTGCCGCGGCGGTTGAGTCAGCTCGGGCCCGGGGTGGCGTGGCACGATCTCGACGGGGATGGCTGGGAGGATCTGATCGTGGGCACCGGACGCGGAGGAACGTTGGGTGTTTATCGAAACAACGGCGATGGAGGATTCGTGTCGATTGTGGGAGCGCCGGTGAATCAACCTGTGACAAGGGATCAGACCGGTTTGTTGGCGATCGGGCGAAGCATACTGACAGGCTCGAGCAACTACGAGGACGGCATGGCGGTCGGCGGTGCGGTGCGCGCGTACGAGCTGGATGCCGGCCGGGTGTCCGACTGGGTTCCCGGACAGGAGGCTGCCACTGGGCCGCTTGCGTCGGGGGACGTGGATGGCGACGGAGATCTGGACTTGTTTGTGGGGGGGCGTGCGGTGCCCGGAAAATACGGCAGGAGTGCCCGATCGCTCTTGATGATGAACGAAGGAGGGAAGTTCGGCCCCGGTCAGGTCTGGGATGAGATGGGGATGGTGAGCGGGGCGGTGCTGAGCGATCTCGATTCGGACGGATTTCCGGAGTTGATCGTGGCCTGCGAGTGGGGGGGGATTCGGGTGTTCCAAAACGCACGCGGTCAGTTTAGGGAGGTGACGCGCGAAGTGGGTTTGTCGGGGTATCTCGGACTATGGAACGGGGTTACGACCGGGGATTTGGACGGGGACGGGAGGCTGGACATCATTGCGACGAACTGGGGCTTGAACGGCCGGCATCGGGCTGGTCGAAGCGCCCCGCTGCGGCTGGCTGCTGGGGACCTGGATGGAAACGGGGTTTGGGAGGTGGTGGAGAGTTTTACGGAGCCCGGAAGTGACCGGCAGCTGCCGGTCCGTGGCTTCAAAGCGATCAGCGGGGCAGTCCCTTATGTGGGGGAGCGGGTGGGCAGTTTCAAGGAATATGGGCAGCGAACGCTGGTGGAGATTTTCGGCGAGGCCATCGGGCGGGTCGCAACCCTGGAAGTCAACACGCTGGAGACTTGTCTGTTTATGAATAGAGGTGGGCGGTTTGAACCCGGGACATTGCCTCGCGAAGTGCAGTGGGCGCCATGTTTTGGAGTGAGTGTTGGAGATTACGACGGGGACGGAAACGAAGATTTGTTTATGAGTCAGAACTTTTTCTCCGTAAATTCCGAGGAGGCACGAAGCGACGCCGGGCGGGGGATCTGGTTGCGAGGGGATGGAACGGGTGGTCTGGAAGTGGTGGACGCCCGTGAGAGTGGTGTCGGCGTGTACGGGGAACAGAGGGGTTGCGCTCTGGGAGACTACGACGGGGACGGAAGACTGGACCTGGTGGTCAGTCAGAACGGGGCCGCCACACGGCTTTTCCACAACACGCAGGCCAAACCCGGAGTTCGCGTGCGACTCAAGGGGGGCGCTGGAAACCCGCGTGGGGTGGGCGGACAGATTCGGGTGACGCACCCCGGCGGCGAGGGGGCGGTGCGTGAGGTCAAGGCGGGCTCTGGATACTGGTCCCAGGAAAGCGCCGTACAGGTCATGGCCATCGGGGAGGGTGCCAGGCTGCACGTGCGGTGGCCCGGAGGACTGGAGACGGAAAGCAGGTTTCCAAAGGGTGCACGTGAAATCGAACTTAATGTGAACGGGGATGCGCGTGTGCTTCATTAATCCATTGGCCCGGGTCATGGCACTGATCTGCGGAGCTCTGGTGTGCGGAGGAGGTGTCCGGGTGACGGATGGGGCGGACCACCGGTTTACGGAACTCACCGTTCCGGAATCCGGGAAGCCGGGATTTACCCGGGTGACCCGAGAGACCAGCGGCATCGGTTTCAGGAACCCGCTTTCGGAGGAACGTTCCCTGGCCAACCGGGTGTTGCTGAGTGGATCGGGTGTGGCGTTGGGAGACGTGGATGGCGACGGGTGGTGCGATCTCTATTTTTGTGGTTTGGATCGGGACAATGCGCTGTATCGAAATCTGGGCGGATGGCGATTCGAGGAGATCACGGGGGTGGCGGGAGTTGCCTGTGCCGGTCAGGATTCGACGGGAGCGGTTCTGGCGGATGTGGATGGGGACGGAGACCTGGATCTGCTGGTGAGTTCATTCGGCAACGGAACCCGTTTGTTCCTGAATGATGGCACCGGGCGATTCACTGAGAACACGGTTGCCGCGGGTGTCGGTTCCAAGTCGGGAAGCACGTCGATGGCTTTGGCCGATGTGGATGGGGACGGAGATCTCGATCTTTATGTGGCCCATTTCAGGCCGGACACGATCCAGGACCAGGTGAGCACGCGGTTTCGAATTCGAATGGAGAACGGTCGTCCCGTGGTGGCGCTGGTGAACAACCGACCCGCATCAGCTCCGGATTTGAAGGATCGATTTGTGGTGACTCCGAACGGGACCGTGCTGGAACTAGGAGAACCGGACGCTCTGTTTCTGAATGATGGTGGCGGGCGGTTCTCGCGGGTTTCGTTTGACGGGGGCGCGTTTCTGGACGAATCGGGACGCCCCCTCACGGAGCCGCCCCGGGACTGGGGTTTGGCCGTGCAGTTTCACGATTTCACCGGGGATGGCGCTCCGGATCTCTATGTGTGCAACGATCTGTACACGCCGGACCGGGTCTGGGTGAACGACGGGCACGGGGTTTTCAGGGCGCTGGACAGTCTTTCGTTGCGGAGCACCAGCACGTTCTCGATGGGGGTGGACTTCGGCGATCTGGAACGCGACGGGGATGTTGATTTTTTTACGGTCGACATGCTGAGCCGGCATCATGTGGACCGGCAGATTCAGGTGTCCCAGTCCCGATCCGGAGCCGCGCCGGTGGGCGTGATCGAACCCCGGCTCCAGATCCCGCGGAACACCCTGCAGATAAACCGGGGTGATCAGTCCTTTGCTGAGACGGCTTTTTACAGCGGTGTGGAAGCCTCCGAATGGTCCTGGGGCCCCGTCTTCCTGGATGTGGATCTGGATGGTTGGGAAGACATCCTGATCACCAACGGCCAGCTGCGTGATTTCCAGAATGCAGACATGGCCGAGCGGGTGGAACGGAGCAAGGCCGTGCGCCAGTTGTCCCAGGCCGACATGGCGCGTTTGATCGCGGGCTACCCCGATCTGAAATCGGCCAACGTGGCGTTTCGGAACCGCCACGATCTGACGTTCGAAGAGGTGGGTGCCGACTGGGGGTTTGACAGTCGGGGGATTTCGCAGGGCATGGCTCTGGGGGATCTGGACAACGATGGGGATCTCGACGTGGTGATGAACAACCTGAACGGCGAGGCGGGTGTCTACCGCAACCGGGGTGCCGCTCCGCGAGTTGCGGTGAGGCTGCGGGGAGAGGGAGGAAACCGGTATGGGATCGGTGCCAGGATCACCGTGAAGGGCGGACCGGTGGAGCAGAGTCAGGAAATGATCAGCGGCGGCCGGTACCTCGGAGGAGATCAGGCGATGCGTGTTTTCGCCGGAGGCGCGTTGGATCGGGAGCTCTCGATCGAGGTGCGATGGAGGAACGGTCGGGTGAGTGTGGTGCGCGACGTTCGCGCCAATCGGTTGTACGAGATTGAGGAGGGCGGCTCGAAGGTGGGTGGCGGGAACGGGGATGACCCGCAGCGTGTGCTTCGATGGTTTGAGGATGTCAGCGCGTTGATCGGGCACGGGCATGTGGAGGATGCCTTCGATGATTTTGCAGAGCAACCGCTGCTGCCGCGTCGGATGAGTCAGCTCGGGCCCGGTGTTGCCTGGTACGATTACGACCGCGATGGATGGGACGATCTGATCGTTGCCAGCGGGCGGGGAGGCATGTTGGGGCTTTATCGCAACAACGGCCGGGGCGGATTTGCGGGGCATGTGGAGGTGCCGTTCAATCGGACGGTGGCGCGGGATCAGACAACCGTGCTTGGGTTGGGAGCGAGACTGCTGGTGGGGTCGAGCAATTACGAGGATGGGCTTGAGACCGGTGGAGCGGTCACAAGCTATGACATGGTCCGGAATGGGGAGGAGGCGATTGTGCCGGGGGGGGCTGCGGCGACCGGACCGATGGCTGCCGGGGATGTGGATGGAGATGGCGATCTGGATTTGTTTGTTGGCGGCCGTGTGATTGCCGGCTGGTACGGGGCGGCGGCCAGATCGAGTCTGCTGAGAAACGAGGCGGGGCGGTTCGAGGTGATGCAGGAGTTTGAGAACGCCGGAATGGTGAGTGGGGCGGTGATGAGCGATCTGGACGGCGACGGCGATCCGGATCTGGTTCTGGCTTGTGAATGGGGTCCGGTGAGAGCGTTTGTGAATGAATCGGGAGTGTTTCGCGATGTGACCATCGAGTCGGGATTGGCGGGGCATCGGGGTTGGTGGAGTGGAGTGACCACGGGGGATCTGGATGGGGACGGCAAACTGGAGATTCTCGCGACGAACTGGGGGTTGAACAGCCGATACCGGACCAGCCGCGAACATCCGGTCCGGATGTACGTGGGGGATTTTGACGGCAACGGGGTCGGGGAGACCATCGTGACCCAATACGATTTGGAGTTGGGGAGGGATGTTCCTGTCCGGGGGTTGCGAGCGGTGGCGGGGGCTCTTGCTTCCGTCAGGGAACGGATCGGGAGCTACGCCGGCTATGGAGCCGCCAGTCTGGAGCAGATCTTTGGAGAACGGATCAGGAAGGTTCCGGTGCTTGAGATCGACACGCTCGAATCGATGGTGTTTTGGAACCGGGGCGGAAGGTTCGAAGGGAGGCCCCTGCCGAGGGAGGCGCAGTGGAGCCCGGCCTACGGGGTCAGTGTGGGAGACTACGATGGAGACGGTCACGAAGACCTGTTTGTGAGCCAGAATTTTTACGCGGTCAACACGGAGGAAACGCGGAGCGACGCAGGCCGCGGGTTGTGGTTGCGAGGGGACGGGAGAGGCGGGTTGAGGGTGTTGGACGGGGCACAAACCGGAGTGAAGGTCCATGGTGAACAACGGGGCTGCGCGCTGGGAGATTATGATGGCGACGGACGGCTCGATCTGGTGGTGAGTCAGAACGGGGCACGGACGCGTTTGTTCCGGAACCTGCGTGCGCAACCCGGACTGAGAGTCCGGCTGGATGCGGGCGAGGGAAACCCTTTCGGTGCCGGGTGTCAGTTGAGAATGGAGAGTGGCGACGAGGCCGGGCCGGTGAGGGAGGTGAAAGCCGGATCGGGCTATTGGTCGCAGGAAAGTGGGGTGCAGGTCATGGCGACGAGGGGGAAATCGAACCTCTGGGTCAGGTGGCCCGGCGGAAAGGAGACCCGCAGCCCGGTGCCCGGGGGTGCCCGTGAAGTGTCGGTGTCCCCCGGCGGCGAGTTGAAGGTGATTCGGTAACCCCGCCTGCCGATGGATGGGGGTGGTTCACGCGAAGGCGCGAACCGGGGAGGGGAGGGTCATGGCTGGGAGTCCGGCGTCGGAAGGGTGACCGTAAAGGTGGTTCCGACTCCCAGTTCGCTGGTCACCCGAATCTCACCGCCGTGGGCGTCGATGATCCGTTTGACAATGGCGAGGCCGAGACCGGTGCTTTTTTCTCCGCCGGTGGGACGCGCTGTGAGTTTTTGAAATTCCCCGAAGAGCCGTTTGATGTCCTCGGGACCGACGCCGGGGCCGTGATCCGTCACAGAGAATTCCGCTTTTCCAGACAGGGTCTGAACGTTCACATGGATCCTGGAACCGGGAGGGGAAAACTTGACGGCGTTGCTCAGCAGATTGTCGATGACCTGGTTGATTCGTTCCGGGTCGAAGAGGCCGATGACGGGGGCGGGTGCTTGGGTGACGATTTCGATGTTCTTCGGCTTGGCGTTCAGGGCCATGAGGCGGACCCGTTCCCGGACGGGGAGGGTGAGGTCTTTTGGAGTGATGTTGAGTTCGAATTTGCCGCTTTCAATGGCGGAGACATCGAGCAGGTCGTTGAGAAGGTTGAGCATCTGATTGCTCACGTCGTGGATCATGTCCAGAAACTCACGGCGTTCCGAGGGATCTTCGGGTTCCATCCCGAGGAGGAGTTCGCTGAACCCCCGAATCGAAAAGAGGGGGTTGCGCAGATCGTGTGCGGCCATCCCGAGGAACTTGTTCTTGAGCGCGCTCGCCGCCTCCATCTCCTGGATGTGTTCGATTCGCTCGATGTTCTGGGATGCGCGGCAAAACAGTTCCTCGTTGAGGAACGGTTTCATGATGAAATCGTTGGCACCGGACTTGAGGAATTTGGCGGACAGGATTTTGTCGCCGGCGGCGGACATTCCGATGATGGCCAGATCCCGTTTTCCAGGGTGCAGGGCGCGAATGTTCCCGGTGAGCTCAAAGCCGTCCATGTTCGGCATGTGATAATCGGTGATGATGAGCTTGATGTCCGGGTTGGCTTCGAGGACTTCGAGAGCCTGCACCCCGTCGGATGCCTCGACCACATTGTATTTGTGTTTCTTGAGCAGGCGCCGCAGGTGGGAGCGTCCGGCTGAGGAATCGTCGACGATCATGACCTTGATCGATCGGTTTCGTCCGATCCGGTCGATCATCGCGACCACATTCTGGATGCTGGTGCGAGTGCCCTTGACGACATAATCGATGACCTCCTTGGCCAGGAGGCGTTCGCGGACCTCGCTCCGGAATTCGCCCGTGAAGACGATGCTGGGGACTCCGAATTTTGCGACGACATCGACGATTTCCCCGTCCTGGGAGTCGGGCAGGTTGAGATCCACGACAGCGACAAACCATTCGGTGGAGTCTGCTTCGAGCAGTGCCACGGCTTCGGCCTTGGAGTTGGCGACGATGGCCTCGAGTTTGAGCACGGACTCGATTTCGGCCTTTAACTTGGAACTGAAGAATGGACTGTCCTCAATGACTAGAATTCTTTCGCTCATGTCTGTTACCGAGGGTTCAGTGAAGGACCCCGATTTCTATCTCAACGCTGTTTCAGCAGGAACCGTCAATTCCGCACCTTTTTGGGGGGGGCGAAGGATTCCTGATTCCCTTTGGAATTACGCTAATCCGAAGGAGACGTCAACGGTTTGGTCGGAAAACCGGGCGGGGGCGTGGATCAGAGGGTTTCCGCGGTGACCCTTTCCAGCTCCTCGATTGAGGTCAGGCCCATCAGGATTTTGAGCATGGCGTCGTAGCGCATGCTTTTGAAACCGGACTTCAGGGCGGCGGTTCGGATTTCAATCACGGAGGCTCCCTTGGAGATCAGGCTGCGCAGTTCCTCGTTGATGGTGAAAACCTCGTGGATGGCCAGACGCCCCCGATACCCGATGTTGTCGCAGCGAGGACATCCGGTGGCACGGAACATCCGAACCTCGGTTTCTCCATCCCATTCGAAATAGCGGTCCATCAGCTCGCGGCTCGGCTCAAACTCCTCCTTGCAGTCGTCGCACAGGCGTCGAACAAGGCGCTGTGCCAGGACGGCAATGATCGAAGGGGCGACCAGGAAGGGTTCGACCCCGAGTTCGATCAGGCGACTGATCGTCTGAAGGGAATCGTTGGTGTGCATGCTCGACAGCACGAGGTGCCCGGTGAGCGCGGCTTCGGCGGCGATCTTGGCAGTTTCGAGATCGCGGATTTCACCGATCAGAATGACATCGGGATCCTGCCTTAGAAAGGTGCGCAGTATATTGGCGAACCCAAACCCGATGGCCTGGTTCACCTGGACCTGATTGACGCGGGGGAGCCGGTATTCCACGGGGTCTTCGGCGGTCAGGATGTTGATGCCGATCTGGTTCAGGTGATTGAGCACCGAAAACAGGGTGGTTGATTTTCCGGAGCCGGTGGGGCCGGTTACAAAGAAGATTCCGTTCGACCGGTCGATCGTGCTGAGGATCTGGCGCAGATTGGATTTGGAAAAACTGAGAGCTGTTAATTCAGGGATTTCCTCCTTCTCAGCGTCGCCCAGAAGACGCAGCACCATCTTTTCGCCGTAGATGGTGGGAAGGGTCGAGACGCGGAACTCGAGTGATTTTTTCGCCAGCGACAGGCTGATCCGGCCGTCCTGGGGGCGCCTTGACTCGGTGATGTCCAGTCTGGCCACGACCTTCAGACGTGAGATGAGCGGCCGATGGACGTCGTTCTCGAGCCGGAGACGGTCCCGCAGGACTCCGTCGATGCGAAATCGGACATAGACCAGATGTTCCTGGGGATCGATGTGAATGTCGCTGGCGCGTTCTTTTGCAGCCAGGAACATCAGGGTGCGACTGAGCTCGAGAATTCCGGACTCTCCGTATGCCTTGGACAATTGTGCGTTGGAGATGGGGTGCGTCTGGTCCAGGAGCGAACTGTCGGCGGCCTGACCCACAAGATGGCGCAGCGTGTGGCGGGACTGATAGTGGAGCTCAATGGCATCGAGAATATCCTCGGGGAAGGAGAACACGGGGCTGACTTCGCCTCCGAGAATCGCCCTGACCTCGGCCATGATGAACGAGTCCTCGGGAAACGCCGCCGCGATGGTGGTGACCCCGTTCAACTCGTAGAGTGGGAGGATGAGGTTTTTTCGCGCAAAATCAGCCGGCAGTTTATCCAGGACCTCCGCGTGAATGACGGTTTTGGAGATGTCGACGTAAGCGACCTGGATCGAGTCGCCCCAGGCCCTGCCGAGCAGTCCCTTTTTGACGGGGAGTTCCCCCACCAACTGTTTGAGGATGGCAGAGGAGTTGCCCTTGTACCGATCCATCAGTTCGGTCAGGGATTGTTCCGAGACAATCTTCCTGGCAAGCAGGAGTTCCTGGAATTTAGGGTTTTTTGCCACTTGGATCGGCTTTTCTGCGTGATTTCACAAGCCGCCTGATGTCGGCTTGGGAGAGTTTGGAGGGGCCCTTTTTTTGTTTGGGAGGAAGTTCCTCCCGGATCTCTTCCAGCATCCGTTTGAGATCGAATTTCTCGGACATGGCGTCGGTTTTCCTAATCGGCTTCGGGATGGATGGCGTCGATGATCAGCTGTTTCATTTCGGCAAGCGGGGTGTCCTTGAGGATGTAGCCGACGGCACCCGCTTCCAGGCACTCCTCCACCGTTTGAGCGTCGGCGAGGGAGGTCATCATGATGATTCGGGCGTCTGGGAATTCCTCCAAAATGGCATGCAATGCTTCGACCCCAGTTTTGACGGGCATGTTGATGTCCAACATGGCGAAGTCCGGTTTCAGCTGACGAAACAGATCGATGGCTTCCTGACCGGTCGAAGCTTCGGCCACGACATCGGCCTTTTGGGTTTTCAGGACGGATTTCAGCAGGAGACGGATGTGTTTTTCGTCATCCGCCACGAGGACCTTGAGGCCGGCGATTTCATTCATGAATTTTACCTAAATCCTGTGGAGGGCGTCCGCGCCTTCCCTGGGTAAACGCTGTCCAGCTCCACTGAGCGATCCTTCAACCGCGCGGTGGGGCTGTTTGGCTGAGAGATTAGGGTTGCCGTGATGTGGTTGCAATCTCTATTGAATTGGGTTTTGTGGGCGCAATTGTGTGATTCGGGCGGCCCAGACACACGGTAAATGGTTCTGGATCTGCCCGGGATCATTCTGCTAGGTTCCACGGATCCATGAGTAAAGAAGCAAAGAATAGCAAAGCCAAGACACACAAAGAGAGTCCGGTTGAACGGTGGCTCTCCTATCGTCCCGAGATCCGGGTGGTCGACTGCACCATTCGCGATGGAGGGTTGATGAACAACCACAAGTTCGATGATTCGCTCGTCAAAAAGGTCTATGAGACCTGCGTTGCGGCTGGAGTCGATTACATGGAGATCGGTTACAAAGCCTCCCGCAAAGGCATTGTGGCCGGGGAACACGGCGCGTGGAAATACAGTCGTGAGGAGGATATCCGACGGATCGTCGGAGAGAACGACAGCAAGCTCAAGCTGTGCGTGATGGCGGACGCCGAACGATGCGATTACAAGGAGGATATTCCGCCCAAGAAAGACAGTGTCGTCGACATGATTCGGGTGGCGACCTACATCTACCAGATCCCGACGGCGATCGAGATGCTCAAGGATGCCCGGGACAAGGGGTACGAGACCACGGTGAACCTGATGGCGGCATCGACCATTCCGGACCGGGAATTGGGGGAGGGGCTCGAGTTGCTGGCGGGCTCCGAGGCTGGTGCGATCTATGTGGTGGACAGTTTTGGGGCGCTTTACAGCGAGCAGGTCCACCGACTGGTGAAGAAATACCTGCACTACTGCAAAGCCGCCGGCAAGGAGGTGGGAGTGCACATGCACAACAATCTGCAGTTGGCCTTCGCCAATACCATTGACGGCATTGTTCTGGGCGCGAACATGCTCGACGCCACCCTGGCGGGCCTCGGACGGGGTGCGGGGAACTGTCCACTCGAACTCCTGATCGGCTTTCTGCACAATCCCAAATACAATCTCCGGCCGGTGATCGATTGTGTGCAGCATCACATCGAACCGATGCGCCAGAAACTCGGTTGGGGCTACGACCTGCCGTACATGCTCACAGGCCTGCTGAACCAGCATCCCCGCACGGCAATCAAGTACAATGCGGCGGAGGAGAAAGAGGACATCGTCAAGTTTTACGATATGGTCACCGAATAACCGGCGTCCCGTGCCCGGCCAGTCCGGGAATGCTTCGGGCTGCCGCTCCTGCTTATGAATCCGCTCGAACAGTTGGTCCAGGAACAGCGCAGGCTTGTCACCCGCCGCTGGTTCTTCAAGGAGTGTGGTGTGGGGCTCGGGGCCATTGCCCTGGGTTCCCTCCTGGGGGATCCGGCCATCCGGACTTGCGCCGCTGCTCCTGCTCTTGAAAATCCGCTCGCGCCGAAACGCCCGCATCACGCGCCGAAAGCCAGGAATGTCATCTACCTTTTTATGGCGGGGGCCCCGAGCCACCTCGACCTGTTCGATTACAAGCCGCAGCTGACGAAATTCGACGGCACCCTGCCGCCTCCCGAGTTGATCAAGGATTACCGGGCTGCGTTCATCAAACCTTCGTCGAAGTTTTTGGGGCCAAGGTTCAAGTTCTCCCGGCACGGTCAGTCCGGAGCCGAGTTGTCCGAGTTGTTGCCCTACCTGAGCAAACAGGTGGACGACATGGCGATTGTGCGATCGATGCACACGGATGCCTTCAATCACGCTCCCGCTCAGATTTTCATGAACACGGGTTCGGTGCAGTTCGGGCGACCCAGTTTCGGGGCGTGGACCACGTACGGCCTGGGAAGCCAGTCCGAGGAACTCCCGGCCTATGTCGTGTTCAGTTCCGGAGCGAAGGGTACGAGTGGCGGTGCATCCAACTGGGGCTGCGGCTTTCTGCCGTCGGTCCATCAGGGAGTGCTGTTTCGCAGTCAGGGCGATCCGATCCTGCACCTTTCCAATCCCAGGGGAGTGGATCGAAAAATTCAACGGGACACGCTTGATACGCTGGATCGGTTGAACCGGCGGCACCTGGAGTTGGTGGGAGATCCCGAGATCGCCACGCGAATCAATTCGTTCGAGATGGCGTATCGCATGCAAACCAGTGCGCCCGAGCTGATGGATCTTTCGAAGGAATCCCCGGAGACCCTCCGGATGTATGGTGCGGAACCGGGCAAATCTTCGTTTGCCAACAACTGCCTCCAGGCTCGACGGCTGGTCGAACGGGGCGTCCGGTTCGTACAACTCTTTCACGAAGCGTGGGATCAGCACGGAAACCTGGCCAAGGATCTCGAGAAGAACTGTCGGGATACCGAGCAGGCTTCGGCTGCGCTTGTGGCTGATCTCAAGCGGCGCGGGCTGTTGGACGACACGATTGTGATCTGGGGAGGCGAGTTTGGCCGCACGCCCATGGTGCAGGGCGGGGGGGATGACGGACGGGATCACCACCCGAACGCGTTCTCGATGTGGATGGCGGGAGGAGGCACGCGCCCGGGACTCACACTGGGGGAAACCGACGAGTTCGGATTCAACGCCGTTTCGGACAAGGTGCATGTGCACGACCTGCATGCGACGTTGCTGCACCTCCTGGGGTTTGATCACACCCGCCTCACCCACCGGTTTCAAGGCCGGGATTTTCGTCTGACCGATGTGCATGGCCAGATCATCGAAAAACTCCTTGCGTGATCAGGAACGGCCGCGTTCAAGCGGCCAACCGGTCCGATGCGCGCGGAGGCCCCGAAATAGTCTGTTTGAACCCGCAACACCAACCCAACCGAGAATCATGAACAGAATCCCGAGAGCGTGTCTGAAAAGTAGGAGCGGAGGCAAGAAGGTCCACTTCTTCAACTGCCAAACCGGGCGATTTTCAGGGCATTGGGAGCCTCGGCGCCTCGGCGTCTACTATCGGATTAGAGTTTTCAGACAGGCTCTGGGACCTCTTTTCGCAAAGTCATCCCTGTGCCTCCTTCTGCTGTTCCTGGCGGCAGCACGTCCGGCGATCGGGGCGGAGGCGTCCCGGCCCAACATCCTGTTTATCTTTTCCGACGACCATGCCTACCAGGCAATCAGCGCCTATGACGCCACGCTTCTGCAAACTCCGAACATCGACCGCATTGCGCGGGAGGGGATGCGGTTTGATCGGTGCCTGGTGCCCAACTCGATCTGCGGCCCCAGTCGGGCCACGATTTTGACGGGCAAATACAGTCATCTCAACGGGTTTTTCAACAACGGCCGCAACCGGTTTGACGGTTCACAGACCACCTTTCCGAAACTGCTGCAAAAGGCTGGATACCAGACGGCCATCGTCGGCAAATGGCATCTGGTGACCGATCCCACCGGGTTTGACTACTGGGAGATTCTTCCGGGTCAGGGTGTGTATTACAACCCGCCGATGATACGGGATGGAAAACGTGTCAAATACGAGGGGTATACCACCGACATCATCACCAAACTCTCGCTCGACTGGCTCAAGAACCGGCGGGACACCGGTCGCCCCTTTCTTTTGATGTGCCAGCAGAAGGCGCCCCACCGCCCGTGGGAACCGAACCTGAAACACCTGGGGCATGACCACGATCGGAAGTACCCGGAGCCGGACACTCTGTTTGATGATTATTCGGGTCGCGGCCGGGCGGAACGCGAGCAGGACATGACGATCGAGAAGACCATGAACGCGAGGGATTTGAAACTGACCCCGCCGCCCAACCTCACCGCGGCGCAACAGAAAGTCTGGGACGAATACTACGGTCCGCGGAACGAGGCCTTCCGGAAGGCCCATCTCGAGGGGAAGGATCTGGTGCGCTGGAAGTTTAACCGCTACATGCACGATTATCTGGGCAGCATCAAGTCCGTGGACGACGGAGTGGGAGAATTGCTCGACTACCTGAAGGAGACGGGACTCGATAAGAACACGATTGTGATCTATTCCTCGGACCAGGGATTTTATCTGGGGGAACATGGGTGGTTTGATAAACGCTGGATCTTCGAGGAGTCGCTTCGCACGCCGCTGCTGGTGCGGTGGCCCGGGGTGACGCAGCCGGGCAGTGTCAACAAGGCCCTGGTGTCCAATCTCGACTACGGCGAGACCTTTCTTGAGGCGGCCGGGGTGCCGGTCCCGGCCGAGATGCAGGGCCGGAGTCTGGTGCCTCTGCTCGGAGGCAATACGCCGGCAGACTGGCGCCGGAGTTTCTATTATCAATACTACGAATACCCCGGAGCGCACAGTGTGCGCAAACATTACGGGGTGGTGACAGATCGGTACAAGCTCGTTCATTTCTACGAACCCGACGTCGATTACTGGGAATTGTTCGATCTGCAGACCGACCCCAGGGAGATGCGGAGCGTGTTCGGACAGGCCGATTACCTGGTTGCTCAGCGGGACCTCGAGGCCGAATTGGCACGTCTGCGTGTCGAGCTCAAGGTGCCCGCGGTCGATTCGCCGGACTCGATCACACGGAGGTAGGGCCACTGACGGGGACAATGGGAGGGATTGGATTTTCCTGACTCGTCAGGGGAGTACGGAATCCATATGCTCTGCGAGTGGACAGCAAGCCCAATCTTTTGGAGCAGATTGCGACGGTTTCCGGCGCATTCATCCGGCGTCACTGGCGGCGCCTGCTCCGGATTCGTGAGCAGCTTGGATTCAGTGAAGAGACGTTTCACCTGATTTTCGCGGGAGTGGTGGGGGTTCTGGGTGGGGTAACGAATTTTCTTTTTGTCGCAAGTGTCGAGGCCCTCAAGACCCTGGCGCTGGGGCGTTCGGGTGATCTGGTGGAGGTTGCCCGGAGCCTGTTGGGCTGGCAGCGTTTTTTGATCCCCGGCCTCGGGGGCCTGGCTGCCGGGTTGCTGCTTTTTTGGGGGCTCCGGTGGGTTGGGAAAAGGGAGGCGAGCAATGTGCTGGAGGTGGTGGTCGCCGGCGATGGCAGGCTGCGGATGCGGAGTGCCCTGGTCAAGGCGGTGTCCTCGATGGTCACGATCGTGAGTGGAGCCTCCATCGGTCGCGAGGGTTCAATCACGCAGTTGACCGCCACCTTTGCTTCGAAACTGGGGCAGGTGGCGGGGTGGGAGCCCTACCGGCTGCGGTTGCTGGTCTCCTGCGGTGCGGCATCCGGTCTGGCTGCGGCGTACAACGCGCCGGTGGCCGGCGCGATCTTCGCGGCGCAGATTGTATTGGGCAGTTTTTCGATGACGTTGTTTGCGCCGATCGTCTTTGCTTCGGTGATTGCCACCATGGTTTCCCGGTATTTTTTTGGGATTGCTCCCCTTTACCGGGTCATTGCGTTTGAAGACCCGAGCCTGGGGCAGTTGCCGCTGTTTCTGATGCTCGGCATGCTCTCCGGTGTGCTTGGTGCGGTGTTCCTGAAGATTCTCCGGTACAGCGAGGAGCAGTTTGTCCGGATGAATCTCTCGATTTACGACCGGCTCGGTTTGGGCGGGTTGCTTGTGGGAGGCATTGCGATCTTTGTCCCGGAAGTGTGGGGGAACGGGTATGGTGTGGCCAACAAGATCCTGATGGAGGATTACCTCAAGGTGCCATCGCCCATCTGGTTTATGCTGGGGTTGCTCCTGGCCAAGCTGTTGGCCACGGTTCTGTCCGTGGGATCCGGTGCGGTTGGCGGGGTTTTTACTCCCACGCTGTTTTTGGGTGCGGCCCTGGGCAGTTTGTTTGGTACGATGGCCCATCAACTGGGCTGGGCCTCGAATATCCACGTGGGGGCATTTGCACTGGTCGGCATGGGCAGCATCCTGGCGGCCACGGTTCATGCGCCCCTCATGGCGGTGATTCTGGTATTTGAGATTTCGCTGAACTATTCGCTCATCCCACCTCTGATGCTGGCCTGCGCCGTCTCGAGCGTGATCGCCCGCCGGCTGCACAGGGATTCGATTTACACGGAACCGCTCCGACGCAAGGGGGTCGATCTGGATCGTGAGACCCAGGAAATCGGTGCCGCCGTGTCCACCACGGTGGGTGACCTGATGCGCACGCCCTCGACTCCGCTGCGGGAAACGGCCACGTTCCGCGAGATCGCCGATCGGTTTCTCAAGAGTCCGAACAATTTTTTTCTCGTTGTGGACTCGGAGAGCCGGTTTCTGGGAATTGTGGCGTTGCACGATCTGAAGGAATACCTGAATGCCGGGCAGGAGCTCAGCAGTGTGATCGCCTTCGATGTGATGCGCCCGCCGCCGGGCGCTCTGACTCCGAATCAGCGGTTGCTGGAGGCGCTGCCGGTCCTTCTCGCCAGTGAGCTGCGCAATGTGCCCGTGGTCAACAATTTCGCGGAAAACCGGTTGGTCGGATCGATCTCCCGATCAGAGGCTCTGGGACTGCTGTCCAACGCGCTGTCTACGCCCGGTCCCATGGGTGTCTGAGCGGACACCGGAGCCTGGGAGGCTGCGTCATCGACGAAGGATTCGGTCAGGGACCCCGGGTTTTCCTGGGTCTGCCAGCCGCTGGATGCTATTCACGGGTAATGGTTTCGTCCAGATTGAGCAGGGCGCGGGTGACGACCGTGTATGCGGCCAGTTCGGTGGGGGTGATGCCGGGGGGTAAAGTGGACAGCGGTTCGGTGTCACCGCTCGCGAGTTCAACCGCGCTGACCCAGCCATCTCGGATATGAGTTTTCGCCCTTTCAAGCAGAGCCTGCAGCTCGGCGGTTTCCGCTGCTTCCGGTTCGCGACCCAGGGTGCGCCGGAAGGCATATCGAATCCGCTCCGGCTCGGTTGCCCCACCTTCACGAATCGTCAGGAGGCTGAGCGCCCGACTACATTCCATGGATACCGTCTCGTTGAGGGTCATGAGGGCTTGCAGCGGGGTGTTGGATTGAAGTCGGCGAACGCAGGAAGAATCCCCGTTGGGCGCATCGAAGGTCTGGAGCATCGGGAAGGGAGTTGATCTTCGGCGGAACGTATAAAGGCTGCGCCGGTATCGGTCTGATCCGGTCTCTTCGTTCCAGGAAAACGGGGCGAAACTGACTGGCGGTTTGAAGAGGAACTGGGGAGCCGGCGAATAGACGGACGGCCCGCCGACCTCCGGGTTCAGCAATCCACCTGCCCTCAGCGCAATGTCCCGGACCAGCTCGGCGTCGACACGAATCCTGGAACTGCGGGCGAGCATTCGATTGTAAGGGTCGCGTTCCCTCAGTTCGGGTGTCATGCGGGAGGACTGGCGGTAGGTCGTTGAGAGCGTGATCAACCGGTGGATGTGCTTCAGGCTCCAGCGATGGTCCATCAGTTCGCACGCCAGCCAGTCGAGCAATTGCGGATGGGAGGGTGCCTGGCTTTGGGTGCCGAAGTCCTCCGGCGTATCGACGATGCCAATGCCGAAGTAGGATTGCCAGATCCTGTTCACCATCACCCGTGCGGGTGTGGGGTTGCGGCGATCCATGAGCCATTGGGCGAATGTGAGGCGTGTTTCCGGGGCGTCTGCCGGAAGCGGAGGGAGAAATGCGGGGGTGCCTGGTGTGACGGAGTCCTCGGGATGCAGCCAGTCGCCCCGGGTGAGGACATGCGTTTGCCGCGGCGTGTCACGGGCCATCAGGGTCAGGGCCGTTGAGCCTTCGGGCCACTGCCGCCACAGAGCGGTGATTTTGTCATTGGTGTCCTGGAAATCCGGAACCGTGGTGCGCCAGTAGCTGAAGAGAGCCTGGATTTGGGCTGCGGTGCGTTGGTTCGTTGGAACTCCGAGAATCTCACGAACCGTTGCCGGCAGCGGGTCCGCCACGGCGTTTTCCGAGCTGCTCACGGAAAGCCGGAACCGACCCAGATTGTTGTTCTGATGATCATCGCTGTTCCAGCCGCCGTGGTTGTTCTTGAGGTGGAACGTCAGAACGGTGCCTCCCGGGAAGGCAATGTTGGTGGTCGTGACGAAAACGGCTTTGCGCGCCTGATTGCGAAGGCCGGGTCCGGCGTCGATTCCCCAGGCGGTTTCTTCCTTTCCGTCGATCGCGAATCCGATCGGGCCGGTGATGCGTTTGCGTCCCGATCGATCGTCGAAATTCGGTTCCAGGTCCCGTTCGCTGTTGGCGAAATCAGCGGATGCCTGGAGAATATTGGCGGTGGTTTTTTGATCGGGATCCCGCACATCGGCGGCCTCAACGCTGAACTCGGTGAGGGCACCGGTACCCTTGAACGAGCGGCCGGGTCCCCCGGCGGGCAGGTTTGGATCCGGGATGAGTTCCAGCCGGACAGCACGGATGATTGGAAGCGCGTTGGTGCCGCGGAACGAGAAGGTGAACTGGGTGGGGGCGTATCCGAGGCCGAGCAACGAACCATCCGGTTGTTCGGAAAACCGGGTGTCGGGTTCGCTGACCTGGACGGAGCGCACGACCGTCCAGACAGGCAGGTTTGTTGAAACGCGATGTTCCCACTGATCCATCCGGGTTTCCCAGTCGGGGGTGGTGTCGCGCAGGTGCTGTTCCAAATCGTTCATGGAACGTTGCAGTCTGGCGATGCGTGTTTGTTGGTCGGGAGTGTAGACCGTTTGCTGGGCTTCGTGGCTGTTGTTGAGGAACGAGAACATCCGGTAGTACTCCCGCTGGCTCATGGGGTCGTACTTGTGGTCATGGCACTGGGCGCACTGGATGGTGAGGCCGAGGATGCTCTTGCCGATGCAGTCCATCCGGTCGTACATGGCGTCCATGCGGAATTGCTCCGGGTCGATGCCGCCTTCCTCGTTGATCATGGAGTTTCTGAGAAAACCGGTGGCGACCCGCTGGTCCTGGGTGGGATGGGGGAGCAGATCGCCTGCGATCTGCTCGATCACAAACTGATCGTAGGGCATGTCCCGGTTCAACGCGTTGATCACCCAGTCCCGGTAGAACCAGACCGCGCGCGACTTGTCCTTTTCATACCCGTCGGAATCCGCATACCGCGCTGCATCCAACCAGAGGCGGCCCCACCGTTCTCCGTAGTGGGGAGAACCCAGCAGGCGTTCAACGGCCTGTTCATAGGCTGTTCCGCTTTCGTCGGCCAGGAAGAGATCGAGTTCCTGAAGGGTGGGTGGCAGCCCGATCAGGTCGAGGCTGAGCCGGCGCAGGAGTTGGGCTTTGTCGGCTTCGGGAGACGGGGGGAGGTTCTCCTGTTCGAGCCGGGCCATGACAAAGTGATCGACGCCATTCCGCAGCCGTTCAGCCGTATGGACCCGAGGGAGAGGCGGGCGAGCCGGGGCTTCAAACGCCCAATGGCGAGCGGGCGCTGCGGTTCCCGGGGGCGTTGCAGCGAGCAGGGCTATGGCTGCGAGATTCCAAAGGGAGAGAACAGTCCGGATCGAGATCATGGGAGAAATGCTTCAGTGTGGGAGGTCGCTGCAACAAGACGGGTTCACACCAAGGTGTTCCGGGTTGCCGATGAAAAACCTTGTCCTAGAGACTGGCCTGAGAGCCCTCGAGGAAGCCCTGAAGCCGGCGAAACCGGGTGGGGTGTCTGAGTTTGCGCAGCGCTTTGGCTTCGATCTGGCGGATGCGTTCCCGTGTGACCTTGTACTGTTTGCCAACTTCTTCAAGCGTGTAGAGGTATCCGTCGGCGAGGCCGAAGCGCAGTTCCAGAACGCGCCGTTCCCGTTCGGTCAGGCTGGTGAGCACATCCTTCAGCGTTTCCTTGAGCAGGTTGTAGCTGGCGGTTTCGGTCGGGTTCTCGGCACCTTTGTCTTCGATAAAATCGCCGAAATTGGCTTCTTCACTATCGCCCACGGGCGATTGCATGGAGATGGTCTGCTGGGCCATCTTGAGAAGTGCATTGACCCGGTCGACCGGAATATGCATTTCGTCCGAGATCTCCTCGGGAGTGGGTTCGTGTCCCAACTCCTGCATGAGCTGTTTCTGCACGCGCATCAACCGGTTGATCACCTCGATCATATGGACCGGGATCCGGATCGTGCGTGCCTGGTCGGCGAGGGCGCGCGTGATCGCCTGGCGGATCCACCAGGTGGCGTAGGTGGAGAATTTGTAGCCCCGGCGGTACTCGAATTTCTCCACGCCCTTCATGAGGCCGGTGTTTCCCTCCTGAATGAGATCCAGGAAGGAGAGGCCGCGGTTGGTGTATTTCTTGGCGATCGAGATCACGAGGCGAAGGTTTGCCTCCACCATTTCCGTCTTGGCTTGATGAGCCCGGGCGGTTGCTTCGCGCAGACCTCCGTATTCGCGGAGGTAATCCTCCACCGGCATGCGCACAAACGCTTCCAGTGCCTCAACCTTGGCTTCCTCGGATTCCAGTGCAACCCGTTGCTGTGCGGATTTGCGGCTCTTTTTCAGGGAGGCCATCACCCGCATGCTGATTTGGAACTTGTCGTGGATGTTCTCCGTAACCAGGGTCATTTCTTCAATGACCTTCTGTTTGTAAAAGAACTGGGGGAAAATCCGCTGCAGTTTGGAATCCAAACGCTTGAAGTCTTTGAAAAGCAGGGCTTTTTTCCTGGGTTGAACCGATTTACGCCATTCGGCGTATTTGATGTCGACCGCCTGGTCGCAGGTCCGGACCTTCTTGAGCAACTTGCGCAACTGCTTCAGATGGTTTTCGCGGCTGCCGATCTTTTGGTCCACAATCACGCGGTCGAATCGTTCCTTGGGCGGTTCTGAAATCAGCTTTTCAGCAAGGGCAATATGCTCCTTGCCAGAGAACCCCATGCTGTAGACGATTCTTTGTTGTTCCAGTTCGGCTTCCTCAATGCGTTTGCAAATCTCGACCTCCTGCTCCCGGGTGAGCAGGGGTACCCGGCCCATTTGTTTCATGTACATCCGGACCGGGTCATCCAGAATATCAAGGCGGCTTGGCTCCTCCTCCTCTTCAGGTTCCGTCGGCTTCGCCTGCTCCACCTCGGTGTCGTCCACCACCTCGACTTCAAGGTTCCGGAGCCGGACATGCAGCTTGTCCACTTCCTCCGGGGTGACGGTGCCATCGGGGAGGGCATCGTTGATGTCGTCTGTGGTCAGGTAGCCCTGTTCCCGAGCCAGCCTGAGCAGTTCCTTGGCGATGCCGTTCAGGTCGAACTCGACCGGCTTGAGGGGCAGCTTGGAAGTTTTGGACGGCTTGACGCTTTTTGAAACCCTGGCCTTGGCGGGGGACCCCGGCTTCACCGGTTTTTCCGGTTTCGCCGAGGGTTTGGCGGCCTTGGATGCTGCGATTGTCTTGATTGGTTTGTGCCCCGTGATTGCACTGACGACCGTGGGGGTTTTTACGGGGTCTCTGTTCTTTGGTTTGGGAGCCGGTTTGGGAGTGTTCTTTGCAGATTGGATCGGAGCAGGTTTCCCTGGTTTTTTTGGGGCAACCGAAGATTGAATTTTCGCCGTGCCGTTGCGTGTTTTACCATTCCTCGATTCAACCTTGCTGGCGATCGTCGACAGTCGTTGTTTGGCGATGGTTGCAGTCGTGGAGACACCGGACCTGGGTTCCCGGATCTGAGCGGTCTTTGGGGTTGGAACCGGACGGACTACTCGCTTTTTAGTCTTCGATTTAACCATAGGTCATTGGTTGCTCAGAAAGGTGAATCGGGTATCAATAGCACTTCTCAGGGGGGGATGCCAACTGGAATCCACCAGATCGGGCGATTGGCCCCGCGAATCGATCGTTCTGATTAAAAACGATTCTCAAGAATTACTGACTCGGTTCGGCCGTGAAACCTTCAAAACTTCTTGAAATTCTTAAAATCCAGGAGATTTCGGCGCTTGAAGTCGGATTTCGAGATTCTTCGCAATGAGCGGGTGGAAGAAGCCATAAATCGGATCTTCGATCAGGTATAACGTTAACGTGGCGGTTGGATTGGTTTTGGTGGCGTTTAAGATCCGGCTTGATCGCGGGTGTGTCCTGTGGAATTGTAGGGGGAAGTGGGCTGACAGGCTACAGCTGTGTAGGTTTGGTCTTTTGCCGAGCATTGTCATTGCCCACTTTTTTTCTTATGTACTCCAGTGATCCCCTCGAAAACGAAAATAGCCGGCGAGTTTTCCCGCCGATGGAATCCGGAGTTTCCGGCATTGATCGTCGGGATCTTCGGAAAGCCTTGATGATCAGGGCTGTGGCGGGATTAGCGATGGCCGGTGCAGTTCTGCTGGCCGCCTGCCGGACGACCCACCCGCCGATCACCGAAACTTCGCCTGCATTTTCTTCGGTCAAGATTGGGGAAATGGAGCAGCGGATTCATGGTGTGATCAGCAGCAACCAGATTCCGGGCTGTGTGCTCTGGATGGAACGACGAGGTTCCAGGTATGTCGGGGCTTACGGTTCCCGGGCTTTGGTGCCGGTCGGGGAACCGATGACGGTTGACACCGTGTTTGACGCCGCGTCACTCACCAAAGTGATTGCGACGGCACCCTCGGTAGGCCTCCTGATGGAACGGGGTTCTGTGGAGCTGGATGCGCCGGTGCAGCGGTATCTTCCCGAGTTTGGCCAGAACGGAAAGGAGGCAGTTACCATTCGACATCTGCTGACGCACAGCTCCGGGCTGCGACCCGGGATCGGAGGATCGGGGTGGAGCGGTTACGAGATGGGCATCGAAAAGGCGTGCGCAGAGAAACTGGTGAACCCGGCGGGAACGACCTTTCGGTACAGCGACATCAATTTTATTGTTCTGGGCGAGGTGGTCCGGCGGGTCAGCGGCCTTTCGCTGGACCAGTTCGCGGCCGAAAATGTGTTTCGACCGTTGCGCATGGATGCCACCGGGTTTTTGCCGGGTTCCGATCAGATCGCGCGTATTGCCCCGACCCAGGAGGTCGAAGGAACGGTTCTGCGGGGGGGGGTGCATGATCCGACGTCACGGAGGATGGGCGGGGTTGCAGGCCACGCCGGTCTGTTCACGACGGCTGGAGATCTTGCCCGGTTCTGCCGGATGCAGCTCAACCGTGGAACTCTGGACGGGGTGCGTGTATTCCGGCCGGAGACGATTGAGCTGATGAGCAGCGTACAGTCCCCGGAGGCAATTCGATCCCGGCGGGGGCTGGGCTGGGACATCGACACAGGGTACAGTCGGCCGCGGGGCAGGGTGTTTCCCCTGGGTTCGTATGGGCACACGGGGTTCACGGGAACGAGCCTTTGGATCGACCCGTTTTCCGAAACGTTCTGGATTCTGATGTCCAATCGGGTGCATCCGGACGGCAAGGGCAATGTTCTTCCGCTCCAGGCGGCACTGGCCACGATGGTGGGGGAGGCTGTGTCCGGATTCAATTTCGCGTGGGTGGCGGGCGCGCTTCCTCCCCTCCTGGAAACGGTGGATGCCAATCCCAAGCCGGTTGGCGCAAAGGCCCTCATCAGTGCGGATGTTTCAAATGGCATCGATGTGCTGGTGCAGGAGGAGTTCGGGAGTTTGCGCGGCTTGAGGGTCGGGCTGGTCACCAACCAGACCGGAACCGATCGTTCCCGGAATTCGACCATCGACCTGCTCATGCGGGCACCCGGGGTCCGGTTGACCTCTCTGTTCAGTCCCGAGCACGGAATTCGTGGGGTGATTGATGAACAGGTGCCCGATGGCGTTGACGCCGCCACGGGGCTTAAGATCCACAGTCTGTATGGTGAGTTTCGTGCTCCGCAACCGGAGCAATTGAAGGACTTGGATGTGCTGGTCTTTGACATTCAGTCGATTGGTTGCCGTTTCTACACCTATATTTCCACGCTGGGGAAATGTCTCCAGGCGGCGGCGGCGGCCAATCTCCGGGTCATCGTCCTGGACCGGGTGAACCCGATCAACGGGATTGTGGTGGACGGACCGGTCTTGTCAGGTGCAACCAGTTTTACAGGGTTTCACCCGATCCCGGTTCGGCACGGGATGACCCTGGGTGAGCTGGCTCGAATGTTCAACGCCGAGCTTGGTCTGAAGGCAAAGCTGGAGGTTGTCCCCGTGAAGGGATGGAGCCGCGAGCTCTGGTATGATGCGACTGGTTTACCCTGGATGAATCCCTCGCCCAACATGCGAAGTCTGACGCAGGCGGCGCTTTACCCGGGCATCGGGCTTTTGGAAACGACGCATCTGTCCGTTGGCCGGGGCACGGACACCCCGTTCGAGATCGTCGGGGCTCCCTACATTGACGATGTGAAACTCGCGGCAGAATTGAACCGGCTTGGTTTGGACGGTGTTCGTTTTGTGCCGGTCCGGTTCACACCCACAAGCAGCGTGTTCAAGGGGGAAGTCTGCGCCGGGGTCAACATCGTGTTGATCAACCGTGAAACGTGCAGCGTGCTTGACGTGGGGATTTCGATGGCGGCCACCCTGCACCGGTTGTATCCGGGCAGGTTTGGGCTCGAGAAGTTCGATCGGTTGCTGGTGCATCCGGCAACGGTGGAGGCTATCCGGGCGGGTCAGTCGTTGGACGAAATACGTGGGTTGTGGTCCGGGGACCTCGACGCATTCATGAAACGCAGGGCGGCATTCCTGCTTTACTGAGATCAAGAGGGTTTCTGTGGTCCGTCAGAATTTTACGGTCAGCTGGACTGCCACCAATTGTTCCCCCTGCTGGATGGAACCTTCCTGATGGTTGTAGCTGTATTGGAGTTTGCCCTGCAGATGACGGTCGAATCGGTAGCCCAGCGCCGTATCGACCTTCCAGATATCCCGGTCCCATGGTTCCATGCCGCCGACGCCGTTTGAAATATCGCTGAAGAACTGTTGGTTCCAGCGGAGTGCGGCGTAGAGACGGGGTCGGATTTTGTATCGGAGCTCGGTGTAATAGGCCAGCGTGTCGGCGTCTCCGACGTTCGGCACTTCAAACCGGGAAGCAAACGCTTCGGCCCAGAGCTGCCAGTGCCGCCAGGCGAACCGGATGTCCTGAGCCACGGTGGTCTGTTTGAAAGTTCCTTTCCGCGGACCTCCCGCTACCAGGAGATCCTCGGGAGGCAGCAGGTATGGGCCGTGACTAAACGACGCTCCCACCGCCCAGGCTGCGTTGGGCCGGTAGCCCAGGCGCCCACTCACAACGGCGCCGTCCCAACCGTGATGGGTGGCGTCCCAGGCATAGGGCCGCGAAGACAGTCCGACATTCTTGAACTCCAACGCATAGTCGAACTTCTCGACCAGGCCGAAGATCGAACCTCCGCTGGCGTAAGAAGGTCCCCAGATGAGGGGTATCCAGGTGGATTTGTTGTCGCCGGCCGGCCGGTTGCGGCGTGCGAGAAAATCCGACGGACCCGATGGAGCGACGTGATCGGTGAGCACGAGCACGTTTTCGTAGGGCAGGGGAGCGTTGATGAAAGGGTTCTCCCAGGAATAGTGTCTCTCCACCCAGTTGCCCACGACGGTTGCGAATTTTCCGAATTGAAAATTCACGCGCGCATCGTCCAGCGGCGTGTATCGGAGGAAATATTCATCGAACCGGGCGTCCCCGTCCGGAACAGACCCCGGGTCGAACCCGCGGTCGAGTCGGAGCTGGGCGAAGGTGTAGAAATGGTCGCCGAACCGGGCATCGAGGAAGAGCGACAGCCGGGGATTAAAAAAGATATCATCATCGGCAAACACCAGTCCTGGCGGGCGCTGATCGATCGAGTAAAGCTCCAGATCGAGCAGGCCGCTGAGGTCGCTCCGGAACCAGGCGTTGGCAGATTGCACGACGAGGGATTCATCCAGCTGTTCGAGCCACTCGGTCTGAGCCGTCGCTGGGATCGCTGCGACGAGGAGCGACAGGGCAATGGAGAATGCGGGAAGCGGGTGTTTCATAAATCTGGGCTCCGGGGTTGGGCTGCGAGCAGTTGATAGGCTTGAACGGGTTCTGAGAATCCTTTTAATGCGAGGCGTTCGAGAGGCAATACCTGGATGCGGTCGGTCGACCGGTCGAGGGTGGTCTGGTCGATGACCACCTCATTGCGGCCGGCCTTGCTGCAGAGACGCGCAGCGAGATTTACCCTTTCCCCCAGGACGGTGTAGTTGAGCCGGTTGGAAGATCCCATGTTTCCCGCCAGGGCAGGGCCGGAGGCGACGCCGATGCCGACTTCGATCTTGTATTGGGAGATTTGGTTGAGTTTTTCGCGTTCCCCGATCATTTCCAGAGCACATCTGGATGCGTTGAGTGCGTCGTCGCCATAGCTTTCGGGTGCGCCGAAAATCGCCATGATCAGGTCTCCCACAAACTTGTCCACCACGCCCTGATGGCGCGTCACCACTTGTGTCAGTGGTGTAAAATGTTCGTTGAGCATTCGGATGACTTCCGCTGGGTCCATCCCCTGGGTCAACGCGGTGAACCCGCGAATATCACAAAAAAGCACGCTTACTTCCCGGGTTTCTCCCCCCAGTTCCACGGTGCCCTGAAGCAGTCTTTCGGCCACGGCGCGATCTGAGACCTTGTCCAGCACACTCCGGTATTTCTCTTTCTGGGCCAAACCCAGTGCCATCTCGTTGAACGCGCCAGCCAGTCGGCCGATTTCGTCCCGACTATGCACCGGCACGGTTACCGCAAAGTTGCCGCGCTGGATTTCCCCGGTTCCCTGGACCAGTTCCTGAATGGGCACGGAGAGTCCATGAGCCAGAAGAAGGCTGATGCCGAACGCGCAGGCGAGACCGATACCGCCGAAACCCAGGACCTTGAGTCGACTGGCGCGTTGTGCGGCGAGCGAGTCTTTGAGGGAATAAAGAAATACCTGATACGCAGCCGGGAAATAGGCGGCTGGCTGGAGGGCCTGATGGAAGACCCGGTGGGGTTCGTGATCAAACACCGCTGCGAAATCGTGGCGTGAACGGGAGGTTCCGTCGAAACGCGCCGTGACCTCCGATGCCACGTTGGTTCGGAGGGAACGGTCGATCTCATCGGAAAACAACTCCCCGTCGAGCCAGATGGCCCGGCGAAATCCGCCCTCCCGGAACTCCGAGACGATCGGGTCCAGATCGGTTGAGGGATTGGAACTCTGGGTGAATTGGGGGACGGGGTAACCGATCGCCAGGGTGCCCAGGTGTTCGTCGCTGCGTGCATCGATGATCGGAGTGATGACGACAGTCAGCAGCTCGTTTCCGTCGTTCCGCGTGGGGGGGGCCAGATAGCCCGTTTCCTGATCCGTCGCCATTGCCTGGCTGATGGAGGAAAGCGTCTCCTCCAGATACGCCCTTCCGGCTTGATGCAGGAATCCTGCGTCGATGGAGCCCGGGGGGCTCAGGACTTTGCCCTCAGGTCCGACGAGCCTGAAGAACGCCGCCTGCTGGGAATGTTCCCGGGCGTTGTCCGAACGCAGCGCCTCTCGGAGTTCGTCCTCAGCCGTTTTGTAGAGAATCTCGGTTGTAGCGATCAAATCGGCTTCGTCCTTCTCGTCGAGAGAGGCCCGGTAGCGCAGCATGATCTGGCGAATCCGGATCGATCGTGAAAACGAGAGGGATTCACTGCAAACATTCCTCAGACGTTCCACCTGGAGGTCCCGAAAGTGGGAGACACCGAGCTGGGCCAACTGTTCGACTCCCTTCCGGAGAGACTGCTCCGCGGCTTGCTGGGATACGTAAAGAGTCGCGCCTGTAATTCCGATCACGACTCCGATCATGGACAGGAGCAGTTTGGACCGAAAACTAAGGGTGAACGTCAATTTCAAGTGGGCGCGGTTGGCGTCAGGAAGAGGTGAACAGGTGGCGGAGCCGGTTATTTCCCGTCGCCGAACGTGATGTCCTGCGTCTCGCCTTCCTTGAGGGTGATCGGTTGTTCAAGGACGGTTTTGCGGTTCAACCATGCTTTGAGCGTGTAGGAACCGGCTGGCAAACCTTCCAGACGAAACGCGCCTTCCGCATCCGTGAAGGTAAAATACGGGGTGTCCAGGACAAGGATCGTGGCCTGCATGTGCTCGTGGATCTCACAACTCAGTTCCACCACACCGGTCTTGTCGAAGGAAACCAACGGCGTTTTGTCTGTTTTGAGATACCGACCCAGATCGAGGACCTTCGCTTTGGAATAGGAAAGAACGTTGTGGTATTCGTCGTCCATGTTTGGGAATGCGATCTCTGCCCCCTTTCGGACCACGAGCAGGCGGGGGTAAAACTGAAGGTTTTTCTGGCCCATTTCTGTGGAATTCACGGGTGCTTCAGCGTTTTGGAAATCGCCTTCCAGATAAACAACTGCCATCGGTCTTGTCGATTCCTTGCCGGACGGTTGGGTCGTGGTCAGTTGGTAGCGTGCGCTTGCCGGCCGGCCCGGTTTGGGGGCGGGGAGGGTCACGTGGCCGGTCACCGTCGCTGCACCCGGAACCGTTTGGATGGAGGCCCAAACAACCGCTGCCGTGAGAATAAGAAGTCGATTCATGGTTGCTTTCTTGTTTTTCCGAATGCCATTCAGGGAACGTGGAGGTGAGGCGCAGCCCGTCAACGCGTTTTGAAATCGGAAGGAGCGTGGGGTCTTCCGACAGCGCCAAACACGCGGCGGGCGGGCTGTTGCCTCTACCGATTGGTTCGGTGATTGCCTCGCTGAGCGTAACC
>JAIPJX010000222.1 GCA_021733945.1 Verrucomicrobiota bacterium
GCGCCAGTCCTCTGGCGCTTTTCCGCCCTCGTAAACGCAGCATTGCCTCCCCGGAACGGGAGCTTCGGAACTTCGCACGCTCCAGAGGGAAAGCGGTAGAGGACTACCGCACTCCATGACGCTTCGCGATTCTCAAGGTCTACCATTTGTATATAAGGTCGCCTTGAGAGGGTGGGTTGCGTCGCTGAAAGCGGCTTCAGTGGACTTTTCCCCGGATCTCCTCCTGTCGAGATCCGCCGCGGCGAAATTCGTTCTGAGGAGTTGTAACCAATTGGTTTCAGGGACTATTTCTGCGAGCCCACTTTTCGTATGAACCGGATGAGCAAGGGGTGGGCTGCCTCCGCCATTTGTCCGTGGTTAAACCCGTCCAGTTCGTAAAGTTCGGCGTTCGGATGGCCGACTTCCTGGAGCATGCGCCAGAAGTATGCGTTTTCTTCGTAACGACCGAGCATTTCAAGTTCGCGATCCCCGGTGATCAATAGAGTGGGTGGGGCATCGTTGCGAACGTGGAACAGGGGTGCCATGGCGTCGATGATGGGTTGTTTACCGTCGATTCCTCTTTCGGCGCGCACGGTGAAGTGCGTGATGGTGTGTCCGCTGTAAGGAATCAGTCCCGCAATGCGATTTGCATCAATTTGATGGGCCTTCAGCCATCGTTTGTCGAAACCGATCATACTGGTCAGATAGCCTCCGGCGGAGTGGCCGCTCACAAAGATGCGGCGACCCGATCCGCCGTAGGTTTCGACGTTTTGAAACGCCCACGCCACGGCCGCAGCGGCATCCTCGACATAGGCCGGGGATTTTACCTTTGGACTAAGCCGATAGTTTACGGCAATGACTGCGATTCCGTGTCCCTTCAGAGCTGAAGGAATGCTGCCTTCGCCGCCGGTTAATCCTCCGCCGTGGAACCAAACAACGGTTGGAAACTGGCGAATGTTGGTTGGGTAATAGATATCCAGGCGGCAACGCTCGCGCATGTATTCGTCTCCGCCCTTTCGGTAAGGGATATCGGAGATGGTTTGATACTCGGGTTTGGGTTCCTCCTGCGCACTGGCGAGGCGGCAGAGCAGGGAAACGAGCAGGAATAGAACGAGGGGTGCTTTATGATTGAGCATCGTGGTTTGTCATCTTGATCGCCGGTTGGGAGGATGAAACGGAGGCATTGCCTGGTTGCCGCTGGGGTGCGTCTGGTTACGCGACTTTGATCAAACGCGTGATACGTCCGGTGGAGACCCATTCTGCGATGAGGATGTCCCCATTCGGGGCGAAACAGGCATCGTGTGGATGTATAAATTTTCCGTCGATCCAGAGGTTGCTGTCGCCCCGGACGTTCTTGACCTGTTTGGTGACGCGATCGACATCGGCACCGAGGCGTGCGATGGGGTGATTGTTTTTGTCCAGAATAGACACTCGGGCGTGAAGTTCGGGCACGAGCAGGAGATCGTTCAACGTATCGACGTTGGCCGGCAGGCCGAATCCCTCGATGGTTTCGAGGTAATCTCCCTTCATGGTAAAGTACTGGAGCGTGTGATGGGCTCGATCGCAGACAACGATTTGTTCCTCACGGCCGGGGCGGCGGTCGATCCAGATGCCGTGTGGGGTTGAAAACGTTCCCTTGCCTTCGCCCGGACCTCCGAACTTCGAGACCCAATTCCCATCCCTGTCGTAACGATGGATATAGAACGAGCCGTAGCCGTCGGTCAGAAGGAAGCCGCCATCATCGAGAAATGCGAAGTTGGTTGGCATGAAAGCGTCGCGGCCCCAGCGTTGGACCCTGATTTTGTCTTCATCCTTGGCATAAACTCCGCTGTCCATTGGCGCGTAGTGTTCCCAGACGGTTTCTCCGGTCAGCGTGAGTTTGGCGAACGATTTTACCTGCTGGTAGGCGCATACATAAAGGAATTCGGAATTCCCTTCCCGGCGCACTTCGATTCCATGGCCGCCGCCCTGAAACTGTTGGCCAAAGGCGCGGACAAACTTTCCTTGCGGGTCGAATACGAAGATGGAGGGATGATCTTTGAGTTCCTTTTTTCCCTCGTGGATGACATACAGGTTGCCGGCTTTGTCGAGTGCGACGTTGTGGGTGGTCTGCCAGGTGTATTTGTCAGGCAGTTGCGCCCAGTGATGACGGACTTCGTAACGGTGTTCGCCTTCGCCGATAATCAACTGCCGGCTTGTACGGGAAGCCGCCATGATCTGGGGCATGGTGATGGCGGCGGCGGATGCCGTGAGTGCGGTGGAAAGAAAATCCCGTCTGGAAAGATTGGTGCGCGTTTTCATAGGGGCATGGTGTGGGTTGAGTGAGGTGGCATTCTACGCCTTCGTTTTGATGATGCAACAGTTTGTAGATTGGCGGCGCGGGTTTCGGCGTGCGGATTGAGTTTGACCCGCGGAGGTGGGAGTGGTCCAAAGCGGCGTCGACGCTGAGCACTGGTGCGCGCACTCCAAAAATTTTGCGGTGGAAGAGTGAATTACACTGCCATTCGTTTAAGAACTGAAATGGTAGGGCGAAGCGTCCTCGCTGAGCCGCGGGTGTCGCGAGGGTTGAGTTTTGTGGGATGCTCACCGGGACGGTTCGCGCTACCTCCCCCCCACAGCCACGGTAGGGCGAAGCGTCCTCGCTGAGCCGCTCAACTCACTTTCGCTCAACCGCTTGTCGGCTCACCGGGACGGATTCGCCCTACCCTCCGAATAGCTTAAACGAATGGCAGTAGGGCGAAGCGTCCTTGCTGAGCCGCGGGTGTCGCGAGGGTTGAGTTTTGGGGGATGCTCACCGGGACGGTTCGCGCTACCTCCCCCCCCACAGCGATGGTAGGGCGAAGCGTCCTCGCTGAGCCGCTCAACTCACTTTTGCTCAACCGCTAGTCGGCTCACCGGGACGGATTCGCCCTGCCCTCCGAATAGCTTAAACGAATGGCAGTGGAGTGAAGCATCCGGATGATCGGAAAAACCGCGATGTTTTGGAGGTGGCAAAGCGAAGGAACGACCCGCGGGATTGGCCTTTGGCTGTTTTGCCGGAGAAACTCCTTGCCCTTTGATTGGGGCTGGCAATATTCTGGCGAAACACAATGGAATTCTTGGGCACGATGGTTCCAGGCTTCGAACGGCCGGATGACGCGGTGATGATTGGCATCGGAAGGAATGCCCGCGGAAGGGAGAATCCGAAAGGCGTCATGGCGGCTGGTGCGGGTGTCAGTGAGTCAACTAGTCAACTATTCAAACGGCAACATGAGCATCTCAAGCGTAACGCAACTGAAGACGGTCAAAAAAAATGTAGGACGGTTGGTAGAGGCCGCCCTGGGGGAAACCAACGGATTGTTGCGTCTGGCACCCTGCTGGGTTCCCAGGTCCTTCCTCCAACCTGGTAAACGTCTCAAGCTGCATCCGGACGACTTGTATGCCTATGGACTAAACCGCGGCGGGATCGACGAACGCTGGTTTTCGTCAACGACTCCTGCGGCGAACGAGAATCGCACGCCGGACGAGGGGTTGAGTTATGCGGTGGTGGGCAATCAACGGTTCACTCTGCAGCAGGCGGTCGCTGAATGCGGGGCAACGCTCATCGGGAAGAAGATCTGGAATCGTTACCAGAAATGGCCGGTGTATTCGAAGTTCTTCGACAACATGGGACCAATCCCCCACCACATGCACCAGAATGCCAAACAGGCGGCGTTGGTGGGCCAGGAAGGAAAACCGGAGTCGTATTATTTCCCGCCGCAACACAACAATGTGGGGAATAACTTCCCCTACACCTTCATGGGATTGGAGCCGGGAACCACGAAGGCGCAGGTTCGAAAATGTCTGGAGAACTGGAATCGTGGGGACAACGGGATTCTTGATCTGAGTCGTGCGTATCGGCTGAAGCCGGGAACGGGCTGGCTGATTCCGCCCTGCGTCCTGCACGCGCCGGGTTCACTCTGCACATACGAGCCCCAGTGGGGCAGTGATGTGTTCGGAATGTACCAGTCGCTGGTGGAAGGTCGCGAGGTTCCGTGGTCGCTTCTGGTGAAGGACATGCCGAAGAAATACCACAGGGACCTGGATTTTATTGTCGACCAGCTCGACTGGGAGGGAAACCTGGATGAGAATTTTAAGGACAACCACTATCTGGAGCCGGTGCCGGTTGCGGACACACGCGACGCGGGGTTTGTGGATCGCTGGATTGTTTACGGCAAGGTGGCCGGAAAGCAGTTGTTTACCGCCAAGGAATTGACCGTTGATCCGGGGGTGGTTTGCACGATCCGGGATACCGGTGCCTACGGTCTGATCTGTGTTCAGGGCACGGGTAAAATCAACGGACAGCCGTTGACGAGTCCGAAACTGATCCGGTTCACGGAGCTGACGGAGGATGAGTACTTTTGCACCGAAGATGGCGCGAAATCAGGCGTGACCTTCGAGAACACGAGCGAAACCGAGCCCCTGGTCTGTCTCCGATATTTCGGGCCGGACGCCAATCCGAGCGCTCCGGAGATGGGAGCGTACCGGAAGAACAAGTTTGTCTGATTGGTCAACAGGCCTGGGTCGGGCTTCCGCTCATTTTGGGAGCGGAAGCAGCTCTCCGGCCGGTTCGGATTCCTGCTGATACAGACCCGGGCTTAGTCCGGCCAGCGGATCGCGGGATTTGTAGCTTTGCCAGGCGCGATAGGTCAGGGAAGCGGTCAGCAGGCCGATCCCGATGACGAGCGCCACCGCGATCACCACCCAATTCATGCGGGAAAGTCCGAGCATCATCCGGTCCAGAACATTCCGTTTCCGACCGCTGAGAGTGGTTGGCTCCGTGAATTTTTTCTCACGGTTCAGTTCGGCGTCGAGATCGGCCATCAACTGAGTGGCTTCGAGCTTCAACATCGCTCCGTATGTCCGGACAAACCCCCGGATGTAAACCGGAGCGGCGAACGCCTTGTAGTTTCCTTCTTCAAGCGCCCGGATATGGTCGGTGCGGATCTTTGTCGCATCCGCAACGTCATTAATGGAGAGACTGAGTTTCTCCCGGGCTTCCCGCAATTGTTCCGAAACAGTGGCCATCGCCTCTAGTAAGGGGCGTTGGTGAGAATTTGCAACTCTCGAAATCGAATGGTTGGGATCCGACGCTGGAACGGGGCCTGATTCGCCATCGGCACGAGGTACGTTCCTGCAGCCAGGCGACATCGGTGTTGTTCGGGGATTTTTTGTAGAATCCGTTCACTGGGAAGTTTTCCATCCTCGCCGCTGTTTCCGGCAGCGAAATTCATTGTGATAATCGTCCCATTCGGGCTGAGCGCTGCGACCGACAGTGCCTCGCAGTGCGAGGCACTGCCACCTCATGAGGTACACCACTCCGCGGGATTACTCCACTCGTGGGGATGGTCCGGTCTTCGCCGGGTTCGCGGAAGCGTCGTGGAAAGCGGCAGAGGACTGCCGCAGTCCAAAATCTGGCGAAGGGATGAAGCCCCTCCCTGAATGAAGCTGCCCGGGTGGACTGGGATAGGGGTAGGGGCGAGGTTCAAACCCTCGTCCCTACCCCTCTTCGTGGTGGAGGGGCAAGTGGGCGTCCGGCGGGTGCGGCGTTTTATTTCGGCTTGGTAATAAAAAACAAAAACGGCGGCAATGAATTGCCGCCGTTTCGAATGTCTGGTTAATCCAGAGCGAATGTCGCCTAGCCGAGGAGCCGGAGGGCCGACTGGGGCAGAGCGTTGGCCTGGGCCAACATGGCGGTGCCGGACTGGA
>JAIPJX010000223.1 GCA_021733945.1 Verrucomicrobiota bacterium
CACCGGGACGGTTCGTGCGAATGGCAGTGCGGTTCGTGCCACCTTTTCAGATCTTCAACCGACGTGGTGCTTGGAGGTCAGATACTTTTTCCAAACAAGCCAATGGAAGCAACGGTTCGAAGAATTCTGTCTTGCACCCAAGGGATGCGATGCGTCCCCTTTTCCGTTGACCGAAGAAGTCAGGGGGCAATATCATCGCGGGAATGACCACCCAGATTGTTACGCACCCATTGGCCCGTCGACATGGCGTTGGCCTGGTTTTGGCACTTGCCCTTTTCCTTCCAACGCTTGCTTCCGCGCAGAACCGAGAACCGGGAGTCCAGATCACCGACAACGGGGATCGGTTGAAGATCGAGATCGGTGGAATGGCGTTCACCGAGTACCACTACGGCAAATACGGGGATGAACCGGTCACCCGCCCGTTCTTCTACCCCGTCATGGGTCCCGGCGGAGCGCCCATGACACGCAACGCCCCCATGCAACCCGCCCCGGACGAAGCAACGGATCATCCCCATCACCGCGCGCTTTGGTATGCTCACGGGGATATCAACGGCCAGGATTTCTGGTCGGAAAGTCCGACCGCCGGCCGAACGGTTCATGACGGGTTTCTGTTGATTGAATCCGGTCGGGAGAAGGGGGTGATTCGTTCCAAGAACAAACTGGTGGCAAAGGACGGAACGATCGTCGGCACCGATGAACGCACCATGACGATTTACAACCGGGCGTCCGACCGGATGATCGATTTTGAGATCACGGTTCACGCCTCCCACGGCGATCTCACGTTCGGGGACACCAAGGAAGGTTCCATGGCGATCCGCCTGCCCGCCACCATGCGGCTGAAAGGAAAAGTCGGCCAGGGGCACATTGTCAACAGTGCCGGGGACCGCGACGGCACCACCTGGGGCAAACGCGCCGCCTGGTGCGACTACTACGGTCCGGTGAACGGCAAGACGGTCGGCGTGGCGATCTTCGATCACCCGGGCAACCCCCGGCATCCCACCTGGTGGCATGTGCGCGACTACGGTCTCTTCGCCGCAAATCCGTTCGGCATTCACGATTTCGAAAAGCTCGAGGACAAACACAAGGGTGACCTGAAAGTCCCCGCCGGCGGGAGCATTACCTTCCGCTATCGATTCTATTTTCATTCCGGCGACACCAAGGAGGGGGCGGTTGCCGACCACTACAGCGAATACAGCCACTGAGGCTTCCTCCCCCAGCAATCGACTCATGGAGCATCAAACCGATTCAATGATTCAACAAAAGAACACTATGAATTCACTCAACCGCCGAAACTTCCTCAAACGCTCCCTCCTGGGAGCCGCCACCGTCAGTTTCTCCGCCCGTTCCTGGTCCCAGGTTGCCGGCGCCAACAGCGCCATCCGATCCGCCGTGGTCGGGTTCGCCGGACGCGGCGGCAGCCACATCAGCGGACTCGGAAACCTCTCCGCCCAGGGCGTCCGCATGGTCGGCCTGTGCGATGTCGATTCCAATGTGCTGCGGGGCGGCGTTTCCAAACTCGACAAGGAGGGCACCCGCGTGGACGGTTACACGGACATCCGGAAGCTTCTCGAGCGAAAGGACCTTGATGTCATCAGCATCGCGACCCCCAACCACTGGCACGCCCTGGCCACCATCTGGTCCGTCCAGGCGGGCAAGGATGTGTACGTCGAGAAGCCGGTCTGCCACAATGTCTGGGAGGGCCGCAAGATGGTCGAAGCCGCCCGCAAGTATAAAAAGATCGTACAGACGGGCACCCAGTGCCGTTCCAGCTCCGGCATCCGGGAAGCGGTCCAATGGGTGCAGGGCGGCAACCTCGGCAAAATCATCGCCGCACGCGGTCTGTGCTACAAACCCCGCGGAACGATCGGCAGGGTCGAGCAGGATCAGCCCATCCCCGATTCGATCAACTACGACCTCTGGTGCGGTCCGGCACCGATGGACCCGCTGCGCCGGGCCCGTCTGCATTACGACTGGCACTGGATCTGGGACTTCGGCAACGGCGATCTGGGCAATCAGGGCATTCACCAGATGGACATCGCGCGGTGGTTCCTCGGCGAAAACGATCTTTCACCCAGGGTGATGAGCGTCGGCGGCCGCGTCGGTTACGTCGACGACGGACAAACCCCGAACACGCAGTTCGTCTATCACGAATACGACTCGGCCCCGCTGATCTTCGAGGTCCGCGGTCTGCGCGAGAACGCCTCGTCCAAGAGCATGGACAAATTCCCGGACGCGGAAACCGGCGGCAGCGTGGGCGTGGTCATTCACTGCGAGGGCGGCTATGTGGTGGTGCCCAACTACGACAGCGCCATCGCGTACGACAAGGACCGCAAAAAGATCAAACAGTGGCGTGGGGCGTCCGATCATTTCGAGAACTTCATCAACGCGGTTCGAAGCCGGAAAACGGAGGACCTTTCGGCGGACATTCACGAGGGTTTTGTATCCAGCTCGCTCTGTCACACAGGCAACATCTCCCATCGTCTCGGGTCCAAACGGTCCCCCAACGAGATCCGCGAGGAAATCAAGGGCTCCAGGCACGCTCTCGAAACCTATGAGCGGATGCAGGCCCATCTGGAAGCCAACGAGATTGATCTGAACAACGAAAAACTGACGCTCGGGCCCATGTTGTCCATGAACCCGAACCGCCGGCGTTTCATCGGAAACACCGAAGCCAACGCACTGCTCACCCGGCACTATCGTCGGCCATACGTCGTGCCGGAAGTGGTCTAGACGAACCGGTCTCCCGACCTTGCGCAGAAGGGACATCCTCCGGGGATGTCCCTTTTTTTTTAATCTTCGGGCCGCTCGCCGGGCGGCGCCATCTTGACCAGTTTCGGATCAAACCTCCCGATCACCTCCACCAGGTCGCCCTGTGCCTCCATCACGCGATGGATGTCCTTGTAAACCATCGGCACCTCATCCAGACCGGCGGAGATCAGACGCACCCCCTTTTTCTGCAACACCCGTTTCACCTCATCCCACCCGAAACGCTGGCACGCCAC
The DNA here is from genome assembly GCA_021733945.1 of Verrucomicrobiota bacterium. GTDB lineage: Bacteria > Verrucomicrobiota > Verrucomicrobiia > Limisphaerales > SIBE01 > JAIPJX01. Next base: position 3,003 of record JAIPJX010000223.1, read on the forward strand.
CTTCCGACTCATCACGCGACCCGCTCCGTGGGCCGCCGAATTGAGCGAATCCGGGTGCCCCCTGCCCCGCACGACAAATCCGGGAGCAGCCATGGATCCTGGGATGATCCCCAGGGTGCCGGTTCCGGCGGGCGTGGCGCCCTTGCGGTGCACAATCACTTCCCGATCCACGCCGCCAATCCGATGGGTCTCCTTCCATGCGAAATTGTGGTGGTTCTCAAGATCCAACAACACCCCGGCACCCAGATGCGCGGCCACGTGCCTGTGGATGAGGGCGTGATTGGCGGCAGCATAGAGTCCCATCAACTCCATGGCCTCCCAGTACTCCCGCCCCTCCGGTTCATCCAGCTGGAGCCAGGCCAGCCGACTCAGTTCCCGGGGCAGCTCGGGGTGCAGCCGAAGCGCCAGCTTGCTGTAATGATCGCACACAGCCGCCCCGGTTCCGCGGCTGCCGCTATGACTCAGCAGCGCCAGGTACTGCCCCGGGGGCAGTCCGCGAATCTCCTCCTGCGCCTCGAACAGGCCAAACTCGACAAAGTGGTTCCCGCTCCCACTTGTTCCCAACTGCGACCACGCACGGTCCCTGTTCGACCGCGTCACCGGACTGACATTCCAATCGGCATCAAGCACCGGGTGATGGCGTCGTTCACGAAAATGGGAACCGATCCCAAACCGGGTTTCCTTCTCGATGGCGCCAACAAACCTCTCCCGTTTCCGCTCCAGTTCCCGAATGGGAAGATCCAGCACGGTCATCTTCATCCGGCAGGCGATGTCCACCCCCACCGCATACGGCACCACCGAGTTTTCCGTGGCCAGAACTCCTCCGATCGGCAGGCCGTACCCAATGTGCGCGTCCGGCATGAGGGCACCGCTCACCGCCACCGGCAACAGGCAGGCGCGTTCCATTTGAAGCACCGCCTCCTCCTCCAGGTCGGATCCCCATTGGCGATACGGGGCCGGATACCGCCGCAGTGGCCGCGGGGCTCGGACCAGTGCCCTTGCGAAATCCCCCCGCAGCGGATCCTCGACAAACATATCCGGATCTCCGACCACGGCTTCGACCTCCCCGGCAAGATGCGCGGGATCTCCCCCTTCCAAAACGTAGCGACTCAGGAAATCCATCCCTCGACGGATCGGTTCCCCGAGCGGCACCCCCAGACGAATCAACTCTTTTGAATTCATGGTTGTGAATAACTTAATCTTGCAAAATCGGCATCACAGGTCCATTGTCAACATGCGCGACGATGGTGTCTGAGTCCAAAAGTCGGCAATGAGATCCTTGAGCCGGGGCGTCAGGACTAATTCGCTAGTCGAATTCAAATCCCGCATGCGGGAGCGCCGATCTCGGTAGACCCATGCCGCGCACCTTTTTTTCCCCCACCTCCGTTTGACCTCCGTCAAGGCTCCTGTTCCCGGTCTGATCTTCAATGGAAGACATCATCATAAAACAGACTGCGAGAATCCTATGAGAATCAGGCGACGTGAATTCATCAAGCGCTCGGCCGTCGGCCTGGGCGGCACGCTTCTGGCCATGCAGACGGGGCTCCCGGCTGAATCCAAACCCGGGCGTTTTGAACCTTACGAACCCGTGTCGCTCGGAGGCACCGGACTTCGCTGTTCGCGGGTCTGCATGGGCACAGGCATGCGCGGAGGCAACCGGGAATCCAATCAGACGCGTCTTGGGAAGGCCGGCTTCGAATCCCTGATCCGCGGTGCCCATGAGCGGGGCGTCAACACGTTCGATCTGGCTGATCTTTACGGCACGCACCCCTACATCCTCCCCGCCCTCAAAGCCATCCCGCGCGATCAACTCAATCTCTTTACCAAGATCTGGTGGCGCCCGGGCGGAATCCCTGAGAAGGAGCGACCCGATGCCGATCAGGTGGTCGAACGATTCCTCAAGGAACTCAAAACCGATTACATCGACCTCGTTCTCCTGCACTGCGTGGTCTCCGGGGACTGGCCAACGGAACTGCGTCGACAGATGGACCTGTTGGCGAAACTAAAGGAACGGGGCGTGATTCGGGCCCACGGAGTCTCCTGCCATTCCCTGCCCGCCCTCGAAGCATGCGCCACCGAACCCTGGGTCGATTCGGTGCATGCCCGGATCAATCCCTACGGTACGAGCATGGACGGCCCGAGCGAACAGGTCGCTCCGGTTCTGAAACGCATCCACCGGGCCGGCAAGGGTGTCGTGGGCATGAAACTCATCGGCGAAGGCACCTTCCGCAACAGCGATGAGAAGCGGGACGCCACCCTGCGTTATGTGTTGGGGCTCGGGTGCGTGGATGTGCTCAACGTGGGATTTGAGACCACCGGTGAAGTGGATGATTTTGCGGAGCGCGTTGGCCGGGTCGCGAAAGCCTGACGGAACGACGACGGGGTTGGCGATGTGGATACGCAGGGTCAGCGAGGAGGCGTCGGTTGCACGGGATTGGAACCGACGCTGTGATACCGGTCGATTGGGGCATTCGGAATGACAGAACTTCGGCCGTTCACCCACCGCACCTCGACACGTTCAACCGAGTCGCCGGTTCCGAGTCCGAAATGAACGGTGTTGGCGTGCTGGGACCGAAAGGAATCCCCCACGATCATCTCCCGAACCAGTGTGCGCCCGGCGGCCGTCACCCGCACACGCGCACCAACGGGCGACACCCCTTCGCCCTCCTCGCGCAACCGGATTCCGATCC
>JAIPJX010000040.1 GCA_021733945.1 Verrucomicrobiota bacterium
CAAATAATGAAAACGCCGCCGAACAAAATCGATTGACCGAACAGCCCACCCGCCTGGCAGCGGACCTTGATCATGAAACTTGAAACTCACATTTCCAGTCGAGGTTGGCGCTTCCTGGGCTGTCGGTCATCTCGTCGTTCGGCGTATGATTACGAATTCTAACAGATTGCTACTTTCTTTATCATCGAGTCGCATGGCTTCAATTGTGATTGCCTGTTTTTTGATTAGCTACATCCTTTTTGACGACTCTTCAGAGATTGCTCGGCTTAAGTCCGAACTTGAGCGGGTAAATTCCATGCTGGCCCAGGCAGAAGCAGGGGCAAAGAGATCGCGGAACGACAATCAGCCAATGGGGTATTCCAAGAGAATCGCTCTTCAACAGCAAGGGGCATTGCAAGATTCGGATCAAGACGGAGTATTTGGAGGAATGTCTCAAGCAGATTTGGATCGAACGTTTGAGTTAAACCGACGAAGTAAAGAAGGGGAATATATTCTCGGCTACGAGCGCCCAACAGATCAGCTTTTAAGGCGTTGGGGGATTAGTAATTATGTCGCAAACGTGACTTCGACGAACGCTGTTTACGGGGAAGTTTTTGAAAGACTAGGTTTATCAGAGAAATCGAGCAAACAGTTTCAAAAGCACCTTGGAAAAATTATAAGTGCATCCATGGAAGCTGACACTGCTATACAACAGCTATTGTCGGCACGCAAAGCCTATGATAATCGGTTGCAATCTGAATTGGGCCCAGAAGAGTATCGAGTATACCGAGAATTTGAAGAGTCCAAGCGAGCAGGGGCCGAAGTTCAGAGGTTGCAAGATTATGTCCAAAGTACTTTTGGCGATTCAATCGATCCTAATCATTCAGGAACGATTGCCGATCTCATACGCGAGAGCGAAGCTTACACCGGAGATTCGTGGAACGGGCCTTACGATGGATTGCCTGAGCCTGCTGTGGGAAAACACGATATCATTGAGCGACTCGAGAATATGATCAACCAGATTGGAGACCGTGCTCAAATTATTGCCGGTCGGGCCGCCGAAGCTGGAGTTTCTCAAGAAGGTATTAATTTAACTTATGCATACTACACAAAGGTTCTAGATGAGAAGCGGAGGATGATCGAAACTGTAAGGAATTTTTCTCCCTGAAACCCAAGCGATATTTCTCAACCATGAGTGGTGAAGAGGATGCATCGTTAAAATTTGTGGAAAATTTCCGAATTGAGATTCTGATGAAATGAGAAACCGCCGAACAAATCGATCCACCTTAACCGCCGCTCCGCGTTGTGTTTCCGTGTGCGAGAGGTTTATCGGAAGCTGGATTCGATGCCATCACCCGTTTCCAGCGGCGGTCGGTGATCTTGATCGTTCGGCGGCAACTGCGCTCGTAGCATAAACAAACATGAGAAAGGACGGGACAATGAACAAGATGAAAAGAACAATCGCCAGCATCATGGTGATAGCAGCGTTGGCCATCGCTGTCGGTCTGCAGGCTCAGCAAGAGTCCAAAACGAGCGGCGGTTCTTATTTGGGCACTTGGCAGCTTGCGTCATTCAAGTATGGAACGAACCAGCCGGGCTTCACGGATTTTCCCGAGCGTCAGCGACGCATCAAACTGATCACGGAGACCCACTTCACGTGGGTTCAATTCGACGCTACCACCAGGAAGGTGAACGCTTCGGCTGGAGGCACGTATTCGTTGAACGGGAACACCTACACAGAGTCGATCGATTTCGGCTTGGGCATGGACACCTTCTCTGGCGAAAAGCATGCCTTTACCATTCGAGTGGAAGGGGACAAGTTCTTCCTCTCCGGATCGCTCGCAGACGGCCTGAAGATTGAGGAGGTTTGGGAGAGAGTGAAAGGAGGCAGGGAACAATGATGCCGAACAAAATCACTACAGCCAACAGCCGCCCCGCTGGTGTGATTTCACGATTTGAGGGTGATCGCTCGCCACGGTGTTCGTCGTTGCTTTCGGTCGGCGGCTGTGGCTGAGTTCTGTCGTTACCACGCCATGACGACAGGTCAGCGACTATTTGTTCTAGGCCGATGGGTGACTAGCATTGCCTTCGTCGGTTTGGGATTGTGCAAGCTCATTCAGATTTGTTTCGGGATTTCGGAGCGAGATTTTATGGCGACGCCACTCGGTGGCGTCCTGATCTGGACGTTCTCGATTGCATTTGTGCTCGGGCTTTTGGGCATCATTCCCATTGCCCTGCTGCTACGACAGCGGACAGAGCCTGAGTTGCAGCAGCCGGTCGTCCCACGATGGGTAGGCTGGACGTTGCGTGTGGTTCTCGCCACACTGCTTTTGTTTATCAGCGTCATTGTCATAGGAGTTTTGTTGCTTGGAAAAAAGTAGGCCTAACCAGAGCGCTTCAGCGAACCGCCGCCCCGCTTTTCAGTCGGACGGTTCGGGTAATTTGTCAGCGATTGTTGCAGCCGCACGGGCGTTCCCGGCGGCGGTCGCTGAGCTTGGTCGTTCGCAATAACTTATGTGTGTCCTGCGAGTAAGTAGTGCAAGGAGTTCTTTTAGCGTTTTTCTGAGCGACACAATATTTCCATGCTATCAGTCCCATGAGAAAGGCGACCGCCATCACATCCGGAAGCCGACTTTTCGGGCTGATTTTGGCTTTTCGTGTAACGTGAGTCGGCGAAAGTGGACAGATTTTGAGGGGCAAGTGACTGATGCGATTCGGTTCCTGGTTACGAATTCAGTTGAGTTGGACCGCTTGTTGGCCAACTGCGACGTCGATGACATTCGTCTGGATTTTCCGGTGGAAAGTCAGCTTTCAGATCATGTTTTAGGGCAGTATGATTACCTGCCACCTGAATTGGTCCGGCTTTGTGCCCAACACGGAATCGGCATCGAGCTTAGTCAATACGCGCGAGATTGGGGTGACCGTTGCGAACAAGCGGATTCACCGAATCCCGCGAGTGAGCCGCAGTTTCAAATTCAGAGCCACGAGCGCGGGACAGGTGATCCGTGACGTTCGGCCACAAACATGAAAAAATACATTCTTCTCGCGGCCTGCTCGCTGTTGCTGGCGACTGTCGGCATAACCTCCGAAACCACAAACAAAACAGTTAAGCCCAATGGAAAAACAATGAGCGCACAATCCGTCTCACTCGGTTACGTGATTCTGTATGTGAAAGATGTCTCGGCGAGCCTAGCCTTCTACGAGAACGCCTTCGGTCTTCCCCGACGCTTTTTCACTGATGACATCGGCAAGGCGTATGGAGAGCTGGAGACCGGAGCGACCCGTCTTGCGTTCGCGAGCCTTGAATTGGCCAAGACGCATCTGAAACAGGAAGTCCTGGCCGCATCCCCGGACGAGGCGCCACTTGGTGTTGAGATTGCATTGGTAACGCCCGATGTTGCAGGGTTGTATGCCCGCGCGGTGAAAGCCGGGGCGACCGCGGTGAGCGAACCCGCGGCCAAGCCGTGGGGGCAGACCGTGGCGTACCTCCGGGATAAGGACGGCTTCCTCGTTGAGCTATGCACCCCTCTGCCATGAACGAAGCCGAACAAACCGGATGCAGTGAACCCCGCGATTGCGTCTCGGTTTCAATCCGGATATCACTGGCGCGGGGTCACTGATCCGGAGCGTTCGATGATGACTCTATGATGATCCTTGCTCAAGTCACCAGCCAGACTACACAGACTGTCACGCAGACAGGGATTGGACTTGGTGCGGCGATCGCTGTTGTATGTTCCTGGCAGAGGAACCGTTCGATCCTCTGGGCCATCCTTGCCGGTATTTTCTCTTGGTTTTACGTGATCTACTTTGCGCTGACCCGCACCCCCGAGGAGATGAAATGACACGATCAGATTTATCATTGGGCAGATTGGAAGCACCGAACAAATCGATCCACCAGAACCGCCGCCCCGCGTTGTGTTTTCAAATGCGACAGGTTTATTGGACGTCGGATTCGCTGCCAGCGCTCGCTTTCAGCGTCGGTCGGTGATCTTGATCGTTGAACTAGCACCGGCACCATGTATTCTGTCGATTCCAAAGATACTGTTGTAGAGCTATCCGACGTTCCTCAATCCTCGATTGGCGCTCCATGTCCGATGATTCTTGCGGGGGAGCATCACCTTTACCTCGCTTTCTACCTTGAGGAGCGGTTGCCGAACTGGGGTGGAACATCGGCTCGCGTCGTGGGTGAGAGTAACACTGGTGACCCTGTGGCATTGGTGGAGTTCACAGCCGCCTATGCGCACATGTTTGGCCCACCGAATGACGAGGCGGTTGGTGGGCACCCGCTCGCATCAAGGGGTGTCGGGCCATATCGCGTTCACGAGGTGCGCGCTTCCTCCTGGATCAGGCGACTGGAGCGCATGAATGCGGTGCATCCCTGCCACAATCCGGAGGCGTTTGCTCCATACCGCCATTTCATCTTCACGTTCCACGAAACAACATTCGAGTGCATTGCAGAGGCATTCAGAACATCTGTTCGCTTCGGCACCGTTGCTGAGGTCTTGGAAATCGCATTTCAGTAGAGCACGAGATGAGACAGCGGCCCAACAAGTCAACGCAGCGAATTCCGGTTTCGCGCTTCGCACTACACCTCCATCGCTGGTCTCGGCGTTAACCAAAAGATAAAGCCACGGCGAATCCTGCTGCCCGGCCGGAGTGTTTCATCGGTTGCGTGCTGGAATTCTATCTGCGGCGCTTGATGCGCTGATGGCTCCTGGGTATACGGCACCGGGAGTGTTTCTGAAATGAGTCGAAATGGCTCATTTGCGATGGGTAACTCGAATTGCCGAGCGCGGTGTCGGCCCGACGAAGGGGGAGGCATAATTTAGTAGCGGGCTGCTTCCAGCACGGCTATTCGTCGCTGGTTGAGTTCTTGGGTTTGCATCCTGTTTCCAAGAGTTTCTTGGTGTGTTTGCTTTCGAGCACGGTGCGGACGGTGCTGTACTGCCACAGTCCGCTGGAGGGTTGCAGGCGCCCCCTGAATTTTATCGGCGTGCCTTTTGGGATTTTGGTGAGGACGTGACTGTTGTTCAGCTCTTTGGCGATAACATGGAACCCGATCCCGGCCTGACGCCACGCCGCCATGCGGCGGACCCATGCCGCTTCTTCGGTGTTCTCCACGAGTGTCTTTTGCCCGTGCTCTTCCCTGACGTTCCAACCGTAGGGAACCTAACCGATGAGTTGCCCTTTGGCAAATTTGAAATCCAGGCGTTCCTTGATTCGGGAGCGGATCAGGTCCCGCTCAAACTCCGCCACGAGTGCCAGGACTCCCAGGAGGAGTTTGCCGGCACCGTCGGTGGTGCAGATGCTGCCACCCATGTCCATGATGTGGAGCGTGACCTTGTGATCCTCGATCCAATGAAGGAAGTTGTGGAAGTCCCGGGCGCTGCGCCCCAGGCGATCGAGCTTCGCCACGATGAGGTGCCGGATCTCGCCAGCTTGGATGGCCGCCACGAGTGCGCGCCCGCCTTTCCGTTCCCATATGGCCACGCCTCCGGATGTGGCTTCATCGGAGTACTCGTGCTGCGAGTGATCGAAACCCATGAGTTTCGCATAGTCGGCAAGCCTGGATTCCTGAGTCTCCAGGCTGCCGTCTTGGTGATCGGTGCTGACACGGCGGTAAAGCGCCGCAATCTTCGGTGTGTTCATAAATCCTCCCGCATCCGCTGGTCGTGGTAACGGCGCAGGGCGCAGTCGAGTTTGGTTTCCTGCGGCCGCTCCCGAGCGAATAGCGCCAGGCAGAGCGCCCGGCGGACGGCTGGGGCGTGCCGCCGCCGGAACCGCGCCGGCGCTCGGCGGAAACTGCGCGCCAGGTTTTGAGGCATGTTGCGCATGGCTTCATCGAAGCCGCCCCAGGTGTCCGTCTCGGACCGTGCCCGCCCCCAGCATTCGCGCCACACAGCCCGGAGCAGATTGCTTGGATGGCTCTGGCAGTTCACGCCCCGCCCTTTCTCTTGGCCAACCATGCGGCGCGCCAGGGTGCCACGGCCTTCGCCGGCGCGGCCGCCGGTGCCGGCGCTGGAGGCAGCAGGGGGATGGCGGTGGGTGGTTCCACCGACCGGAATGCAACCGCGATGACAGTGGACGGCGGAGCGGGTGCTTTGGGAGTGGGCGCTGGTGCTGCGGCCGGCGCTGGCGACTGCGGTGCCGGTGCCGCCCGAGCGGCTGGAGTGGCGGCCGGGGCTCCCGATCTGGGGGCAAGCGGATCCGTCTGCGAAATGTGAAAGACGGTGGCGCGCCCTCGGCGTGACATCCGCCCGGGTGCTTCGGATCCCGCGCCCTCTTCGGCCGGCGCTTCGGCCGGTGTGTCGTCCTGGTTCTTTTTGCCAGACACAACGATAACGGTGGCAACCTTCACGCCGTGCTCGCCGCGGCGGACGGTGCGGCCCATGGCCCGCCAGGCGTCGAAGGTGAACACGTTTTCACGTGGAAGGATTTCGCTTTCCGGAATTCCCTTGGCTGTGAATCCCTCAAAGATGGCCGGGTAATTGGCCATGGATGTATTCACCGTGGCGCGCTGCAATGCCTCTGCGGCATCGATGGGCTGGCGCTTGGTGCGCTTGGGTTTGAGTGAGCGGCCGCGCCGTTTGGCGGTGGGTTTCGGTTGATCGATGACAGAGGGTGCCGGCCCGCTGTCGGACTGTCGTTTGAATGGGTTGTATCTCATAAAGTGCCTGTTATTGAATGTGTCCTAATTCCCTGAGTGATGTGAATTTCCCGGGGTCGCCTACAACGATTGAATCCGTGAGTTCGATTTTCAGGAGCAGGCCCGCCCTCACAAGTTCCTTGGTAACTCTAATATCCGCCTCGCTCGGTGACGGATCCCCGCTCGGGTGGTTATGGATGAGCACGACCGATTTTGCGGCGGCGATAATGGCCACCCGGAAGACTTCTCTGGGGTGAAGGGTGCATGAGTCCAAGGTGCCAACGGACACGATGTGGTGCCCCTTGATTTTCATTCTGGTGTTCAGGAGGAGGACAACAGCCGTCTCCACGTCCGGGTTAAATCCTGGTGCCGTGGCGATGTGCATATCCCAATAGGCGGCAGCTTTATCCGGGCTTTGGCAGATCGCCATTTCAGCCAAGGTGGGGCACTCCCGCAGGGATGTGATGCGGTATTCTTGGGGCTGTTTCACGCGGCCTCCAATTCTATTTCGTAGCGGTCCATGGGGTGGTGAAACGTCTGAAACGATGCCTTCATCTGCTGGCCCCACGCGCCTCTCACCTGCGCCTCGAAAGTGTGAGCGATGTTCAAAGCATCCTCCGGGGTGACTGCCACCACATGCCCCGACCGGCCGTGGTAGCAAAGGCGCGGCGTCTGAATAAGACCGCACTCGTACTCGGTGAGCTTGGAAATCTGGGTCAGGATGTGCCAGCGATCCGCCGTGCCAAAAAGGTATTTCAAGTGCACGCCTTCGTGCGGCCAGATGGGGTGGTCGTGAGGGAAAAGAAACACCAATGTGGTGCCTGTCTCCCGGGTGAAGTGAAGGAATTCCACGCCCGGGAACTGCCGCCAGGCGCGGCGATCGTGAACCAGAAAGTCCCGCTGGTAGGATTGCATCTTGGCCAGGACTGGCTGGCGTAGAGCTGTGTAGGCTGTAGGTGGCTTTTTCATGCTGTTGCGAGGTGTAGGGCTTCCCGTGCCCAGTTGTGGGTGGTCCACCCTTGATAGGTGGTGAGGAGCGGCATGAAATTCATGCCGCGAGAGAGTTCGTCGGCCCGCTGCCGGAGCACGTGGTCTGGTGTTGGTTCCTGGTCGAGTCGGAGCTTTTTCAATGGGATGCCGGCAGAGCGGCCGTCATCGAACCGGATCCGCGTGGAAAGGGTTTCCCGGTCGGGTTTGTTGTAACCCTTGGCCAGCATGGTCCGAAAGGATCCAACCCATGTGACGGTGCCGGCGGCGCCCGGCTCAAAGCGTTCCCACTGCTGTTTCCCGTCGATCTTCACCGGATCGCCGGCCGCTTGCACGGCCCCGGCCCCCTTGCAGGCGAAACACGTCCGGCGGTCCGCAGGGTTTCGCGGGTGGATCCACTTCCCGCCGCCGCCGCACGCGGCGCATGGCTTGGAAATCTGAAGCCGGACCTTTGAGCGGTGCAGGGTGCCAATCGCCACGCGCTCCCCGACGGTGACGGCGTTGGGCTCGTCGATGTCCCGCGCCTCCGAACTGCGGATCTGTGAGAAGATCGTTTCCGACAACCACACCCGGGCTTGTTCGGCGGTCTCCGGTGTCGGCATGGCATACTCCTCCGATTTTTCGATGGAGTGAAACGCCGTGGCTCCGGTCAAAACTTTCTCCGGAGCGCCCGTCTCAGGGTTCCAGACGGCGAGATAAAAATAGCTGTCGTGGTGGCCGTTCTCCTCCCAATCGAGGAGTTTGATTTTAGTCATTGGGGCATCCTTTCATCACGGGCTCCAGCACGCGCCTAGTGGCGAGTGTCGGAGGGTTTTCTTCGATGGCTGTTTTAACGGCCGCCAAAAGGGCGATCTGGCCCAGTGGTTTTTCGAGGTTGAAAAACTCCAACCCTTCGACACTGCCGGCAATGGTGCCGTCATCCCGCAGGATCAGGAGCTTCACGCTGCGCCTCCCGCCTCCAGGAACTGGCGCTGGGCATCGGCCTCCCGCGCCATTCGCCGGACATTGGGGAAAAACGCAACCTGCGTTTCTGTGGGAAAAAACAAGAGCGCCTTTCAGCGCCCGGAACCGTCAGTTCCCTTGCCGGGAAATGGGAGGTTCTCAATTTGGAAACCTGAAATTTTGGATCGAAAAAAAACAAAAAAAGGCGCACCTGGGAATGCCCAAGTGCGCCTTTTGTGTGAGCTGTTTTTCAGCCCGCCGCCCGTTCCATTTCCAAATCCTCAACGTCCGCTTCCGTGGCCGGTGTTTCGGCTGAGGATTCCGTTTGCGGGCTTTTCAGGTTCGGAGGTGCGGCCGCCGCTTCTGCGGCTGCCATCCACTTGTCCTGCATTTCGGGTGTTCCGCACCCGTCCATGGCGATCGTGAGATGCTGGAAAGCACGTTCCAGCATTTCCTCGTCATCGAGGGACCGGATCTCCGCGCCGGTAAAAGCCAGCGTCAATTCCATGTGACCACTTTCAAAAATGGTCTTGAGCATTTCTTTGGCTTTTTCGGCGTCGATTTTCTTCGGTCCTTCCACGGATATCACCAGGTTGGCGAGCTGTTTCGCCGCGTCTTTCGGCCGTTCCTTCAGGATTTCGGCCGCTTTCAATGTGGCGTCGTGTGTCACGTCGCCTTTCACTGCCGTGAGCAACCGCGCCGCCTGCTCCAGGTTATTCGTCGGATTCACGTCGTAATCCTTTTCCTCAATGAGGGAGGTTTCGACGAAGAACCCGTAAGTCCGGGAACATTCGTTGGCGTGATTGTTCACTTTTCCCCCGGCTTTCATTTCGTAGTACTCGGAGAACGTCAACGCACTCACAAGGCTGTCGCCTTTCGAGCTTTCCGTGTTGAACCGTTTCTTGAGTGCCGCGATCACCTTGCCAAGGCTACTGAAAGTCGCCTTGTGGGAATCAGTGAAAGATTTCGCCTTGTCACCCGTTTTCACGGCCGCCTGGGCATAAGCTAGGAGTTCCTCAACCTTGAGTTCCAGCAGTTTTGCCATCGGCAGCATGGGGATGACGGACTTGTCTTTTGACATTGTGTGTTTCCTTCCTTACGTGAGCTCTACCCTAGCTCGTGGGTTTAGCGGAACCGCCTTTCATCCGTAGAACGTGCAAAGCACGCCCGGTTTCAGGTCGATCCCGTAAAGACTTGGCAGTAGAAACGAACTGCCAAAATCGAAACTTGAAAGCGCCCGCATTCACTCCGAATCGGAGTGAATCGCGCATTTTTCAAAGCGCCCTTTCAGGCGTTGAAGAACAACCGCCCGCGCCCGCGCCCCGCTCCGAATCGGAGTGAAGCCGCCATTTTTCAAACAGCCCTTTCGGGCGTCGAAAAACAACAACTTCACTCGATCCGGCTACGGGACATGCGTGATTGGTTGGGATTGAACATTTCGAGAATGTCCACAACTGGCGTTTCGATGAAACGGCGGTTGTGGAGACTCTTTTGGGCGTTTTCAAAAACGCCCTTTCAAGGGTTCACCGCTGGTGGCCGCCTGAGGAAGGCCGCCGCCAGTCGTGAACTCTGGAGGTAAGGATTGAGGTGGGAAAATCGGAGCGCCCGCCAGCGCCCGGAGCGCCCTTGCGCTCCGACCGCTCACCTATAGACGCCCCGGGATTTAGACTCTAATCCGGAGCGCCCTTGCGCCCGCGCTCGGAGCGCCCCGCGCCCCGATTGCTTACCTATAGACGCCCCGGGATTCAGACTCTAAATCCGGAGCGCCGCGCCCGCGCCCGGAGCGCCTTTGCGCCCCAACCGCTCCCTTATAGACGCCCCGGAAATCAGACTCTAACCCGGAGCGCCCGCCAGCGCCCGGAGCGCCAGTGCAAAAAAAACGGCCGGAGCGCCCCCGCGCCCCGGCCGATTATCCGCCGCCACCGCCGCTAACTTGCGAGCCCCCAAGCGCCCCGCAGCGCCCGCCTCAATTCTCCGTTGTCCCGCGCCCGTGACCGCCAAAGCGAACTTGCGCCATTGACCCGCGCCCGGAGCTCCCGCGCCCAACTCACCGCCCGCCCGCGCTCCGTCATCGCCGCGCCCAGCTCACCGCCCGCCGCCGCGCCCGCCAGCGCTAGACGGAACATTCGCACCGCTCGCGCCGATGCAAGACCTGCCGCCCGGAGCTCTAACCGAAGATCCCGCTGCCATCCTCCGTTGCCGTCCGCCGCCGCCGCCAGCAATTCAAGAGACCGCCCCGCCTTGATGGACGCCAGCGCCGCACCGGCCGACGCGAACCCCGCGCCCGCCGCCGCCGCCCCGAGCCCGTCCCCGCTCACCATGCGCATGATGAACCGAGCCCGCGCTCGCGCCGCCGGCCGCGCCCGCGCCGCCGCCGCCCCACGCTCCGGCATCGGTTGCCGGGTGAGTGTCCGCCACACCCAAGCACAGGACGCCCGGCGTGCGTCATCCTCAGAGGAAAACCGAGGCATCCGCCGCGGTGGCACGAGCGCGCCGCCACTGTCCGCCGCCCAACGCCGGAGGCTCTCCTTGTCCGTATCCTTCACGGCCCCCGCGCCCGTCGCCATCCCCGCCGTAGCATATCGCGCCCCGGCATCCCGTCGGCCGGTGAACCCGCCGCCCAGCTCGGTGAGGGAACGCCGCGCCGCCCGCCAGGCTACGGAACCGAGAAATCGCCGCACGTTGACAGACTCAAAATTGACGCCCTCGACACCGCGCCGCCGCCAGTACTTATCAACCGCCGCCACCAGCGCCGCCGCCCCTTCCGCCCTTGCTTCATCAATGGAAGACTCAGAAGGAGGCAACCCGCGCCCAACCCACCGAACGCCGGACGTTGTGACAATCTCCACCCCGGCCGACCAAGCGCCCGCCCCCGGATCCGAATAGAGCTTTGCCGAATTCGACGCGGTAACGTGGACCGATGCGCGCCGTTCCGCGCGATGCGCAACCGAGTAATCGGCCGCGACCCGCGCCATCCTATCCGCGACCGCCAACAAGCGCCGACCCGGCCGTTCCTCCAACTCCACCACCCACCACTGCGCATAACCCGCCCCCTGGAGCGCCGCCGCCTTATCCGCCGCCGCCGCTACTTTGTCTGGCCCCTCTCCAATCCATTTGCGAAACTTGAGATGCACGCCCAGCGCCGAAAGCCCCGCGCTTGCGGCCGCGCCGCCCGTCCCCGCGCCGGTCACGTCCCCGATGCGCGATGAACCGAGAACGCCCGCCGCCGCCAACCCATAACGCCCGCCCACCGCCTCCCGCGCCGGAGCCTGAAGGAGCAACGGCGCCGCCAACCCGGCGCGCCGCGCCCGCGCCCGTGCCCGCTCGAGCTGACCAATTGCCAACCGCGCCAACCGCCGCCGCTCCCCTGCGGCCAAGCTAACCCGCGACAGCGCCGCCACCGCCCGCGCTGGAGCCTGAAGGAGCAACGCAGGCACGCCCCGCGCCCGTGCCACCGCCGCCACTCCGGCCGCGCCGGATCCGACGGCCGCGCCCGGTTGTCCCTCTACTCTCCCCGCGCTCCGCGCGCTCGACTTGTCCCCTTCCTTCCCCGCGCCCCGCGCCCCTTTGTTCTTATTCTCCCCGGTTCCCCGAGTCCGTACCTGTTTGGCGTTCATCGTTCAATCCTTCCGTGTCTGGCGCGCCGCCCGAGCTTGCTTTGTGCCCGCTCACCGCCGCCCGCCGTTCCGTGGCGCTATTTAGCCGCCCGCACGCGCCGGAATGGACCTTTCCGAACGCCTTTTTCAGTCCGTTTCCGCGCCCGTAACCCATTGCGCTGCAAAAACAAAAAACGACGACGCGCAACCGGCCGCCTAAGCGCCAATAGGGGGGTCGGTTTTGGAAAAAAAAATTCCCTTATCGAGTTCATGGGTAGGGTGCTCCACATCCGCGCACCGGCGGCGGTCAGGGCGGCGAGCACTCGGGCGGTGCCTGAACTCCGGCCCATTGGCGGAGGACGCGGGAGGAGTGGCCCACCAGGAGCCGGGGCGCGGGGTTGTGCGCATGAGTCCAGGTTCTCCTGGATGGGCACTCAGGATCGCTGGCCGGGGTGCGGCGCGCTCTCGGAATGCTTGACCGCTGGCGGAACATGGGCGGGCGCGGGATGGTCTGCCGGGGTGCGGCGCGCGGGATCCTGGCTGTTACGCTTCGATTTTAGCGTAACAGGCGGCGTAACAAACCGGAAGCGTCGGCCATTCTCTCTTAACTATTTTATTATTAAGTAATTGTACTAATAAATAGATATAGAGAAAGGGTGACTGTTACGCTGTTACGCTGTTACGCTCAAAAAGCATACCCTCTTGTTTTATTTTTTTATCATCAGAACCGGATGTCACCACCCTCGGTCAGCCACCCACCACCCGCACGCAGGAGAGTATGTATATATGGGCACACCCGGAAAACAGCGTAACAGCGTAACAATTATCACAATATCAACAGCGCCAACAAGTTGCATTGTTACGGTCTGGCGTAACCAGCAAATCCATTCTTCGCAAATGTAAAGTGCTGGTTGATAGTGCTTTGCAGTTATAGCAAGCCTGTTACGGTCAGTCTCCGCAAATTGCGTAACAGCGTTTGGGCTGGGGTGAAGGGGGTTCCTGTGCCCGCCACTCCGGCCGACTTGGGAACGGGCTAGCTCCGCCGGTTGGCTCGGACGGCGGTAATGAGGAGGGAGAGGGAAGACCCCCAGGCGAGGGTGAGGCAGGCCATGCGCTTGGTGGCCAATGGGTGGATCTGTTCAGATTCTGGATGGTGTCGGCGAGTTCGCCGTTGTAAAGGAGGAGCGTCCGCGCTTCTTCTAGGTCTTTTATTCCTTCTTCGAGTTCAGGGATTGATCCGCGCTTCACTGTTCCGATCGGCGGAGATGGCGGGATGACTGAAGGGCCACCTCCACTCCTATCCGAGTTTGAAGAACTTCGTCGTTGAGTGATCGTTCCAGGCTGTCTTGAAACAGGAATGGTATTCCGATGATGGCGAGTATCAGTGATGCTCCAAACCTCCAATCGTGATGCCAAGTCCGTGAAGGTTGGGCTTGCTGGCGGTTCATTTTTGTTTTCCTGTCGGGGGCAGGGTCGTAGGACTTGCTTGCCTCTTGAGTTGGACACCTCGCTCCAGCACTGGCAAGTAATGCTTGATGCACAGCATGAGGATACTTGCCACCGTCCGTTCGTCTTCGTCTGCCAGGGAGAGAATTCTGGAATACATAGCGTCATCCACGCCAGCGCTGACTACGTTAGATTTTTTATCGTTTACCTTGTTTTGAGATTTTCGACTCATCTTGCACTGAAAATCGGCTATTGATGCGTATTTGTCAAACGGCAGATCCTAAAAGGAAAATGCAAAGCATGGTTTAGTTATGGAATATATTGTTCAGAAAAGAACAGAACGCCATTGACGAAAAGAAAATTATACGGGATATATCAAATACCAAAACATGAAACCTCAACTCTACACAGCGGT
The DNA here is from genome assembly GCA_021733945.1 of Verrucomicrobiota bacterium. Lineage (GTDB taxonomy): Bacteria > Verrucomicrobiota > Verrucomicrobiia > Limisphaerales > SIBE01 > JAIPJX01. The sequence continues at coordinate 14,012 of JAIPJX010000040.1, forward strand.
TGGACTAGCCCGTTATCTCGGGTTCATCAGTCGTAACAAGATCCAGGCAATGAAAAAGGCCGGACTCGTATTTTCCCACGGGCGGTTGACGGACGTGGAGACAGTGATGGACTGGATGAAGAGCAATCCAGATTTCTCCACGTCTAAAGTTTACCCTCGGAGGGTGGTGGGTAAGCCGCAGCCGTCCAATAGGACTGAAGCTCGGCAGTTGTTGTGCGGCGATAAATCCGGTGAATAGCTGACGAAGCATGGTTCACCAGGCGACACACCACAACCTCCGGCGCGCCGGCGCGTTCGAGTCGGGATATGCACGTCACTCGCGTGGAGTGGAAGGAGACGCGATCGAACCCGGCGTGCTGTCCACGTATGGTGTCAAAGAAGTTCCACCAGCAAAGGGATGGGTTCGCGGGGCGATCGTAGGTGGTGGTTCTTCCGTGTTTCCGGAGTTCTGTGATCATCGGAACGAGGGCAGGATTGAGGGCGGTGGTGTAGGCTTGCCCTCCCTTTGGGTTTCCGAATCGGATCGTCATGGCGGTGATGTCGATGTCGGCCAGGGGCAGAAAGGTTTCACTCATTCGGCATCCTTGGTGCAGGGCGAACTCAAACGAGACGTTCAGGAAGTGAGCTCCGGCCGCTTCCTGCGGGGTTCTGGCGTTGGCCAGCCTTCGGGATATTTCCTCGCGGATTACGGTGATGTGGTGGTCCGACATTTCGGATTTCTCGATGACTTGTGCGCCTTTGATTCCGAGCCTTGTAACAGGGTTGGCGGGGATGTATTCGCGGCGCACGGCTTCATTCACAAAGCTGGAAAGGATCCGGAGTTCAACCAGCGCGGTGTTTGTGGAAACCGGTTTGGATTTCCCTCTAAGGCTGCCTCTCTTTTTCCTCCAGCTCACGTATCCGATGCAGGCGGCTCGTGTGAGCATCCGTGGGTTTTTGATTTCGAGCTCTGTCAGGTAGTCGAGGAGCATGCCCCAGGCGCGACGGTATCGACCAAGGGTGCCGGGGGATGTTGCGTGGATCTGTTCAATGTAGTCTGGAACCCATGTTTGCCAGCTGCTATCCGCCCCGACCCACGTTTGGCGTTCCTTCAGGGTGTAGTTGGCAACCAACTCCTGTGCTGCTCGGTATGCGGATCGGATCCCGATTCTGAGCTTGGTGGATTTCCGGGTGGTCTTCCCTGTTTTGGAATCCCTGAATTTAATCCACCAGTAAGAGGATTTCTTTTGCTTGTAGAGGCTTGCCATAAGTATGCCCAACTATGCCTTTGCTATGTAACAAGTGCAACAGAAACAAGTGTTTACAAGGGGTTTACAAACACTTGTTGGCACTTGAATCAGATACTGCTGAACCAACAATTCCACTCGAGCAGTCGTGCCGTGTCCATCGTACTGATGAAATCGCACAGACCGAGAGCCGTTGTCACAAAGATCTCCTGGGCACCCACACTGTTGAGCTCCGGGATCGCCAGATTGGGAAGCTGATCAGCCACCCGGTTGATGCTTTGGCGCAGCTCTTCCTCGGAAAGCACACCATCCCGATTGGTGTCGATGCGCTCCCGGGGTTCGGGGAGCAGTTTGCCTGCGGATTCCGCTGCGGACACTGATTGGGTGCCGTCCCGATCCAGTCCGGAGATCAGTCGGTGGGCAGCTGCCTCGGGGCTCACCTGAAGACCGCTGCCGGAGTGCGCGTAGCCTGTCACCGCTCCCTGCTGTTTTGCCCAGCGCAAAACCGGCGTGGTCCAGGTGGGCCAGCCGCTGCTGCCGTCCGCGCCGGGGTAAATCTGTTCCTTCAGGTTGAGCAGGCAGACATGGCCCAGGGCCTGGGAGCCGAACCCACTGACCTCGATGTCGTATTTCATCAGCGTGAAGGGCTGGCTGATCGGATCGATCTGGGGCGCAAAAAAATTCTTCTGGAAATTGAAACACGGACCCCAGGTCAGGATGCACCCGACGTTTAATCCCTCTCCTGATACCTGACGGAACATGTCCGGGGCGGTCACGCCCTGGGTTGGCGATTCATAGTGCGCGCACCCAGCCGCGTGAATGTGATGGTCGCCCGAATAAAAGCCATACCGCCTGGGATCAACCCACCGCTGGAGTCGGATTGCCAGCCTGTGTTCGGGGTTGCTTGGAATCTCGACCACGCGTTCTTGCCAACGATATTCCGGGCCGCGTCCGGAAAACATCGTGAACTGTCCGGGAGGCAGCCACACGACTTCGCCGTCGTGGCGGTAGATCTGTTTCTGGAAGAAAAGATCGGGTGCCAGCCGTCGGGCCTGAGGCGGATGCACATGACCTGCGGAATCCATGAAGAGCAATCGACCCGTCGTTGGGCGACCGTCGGCGTCGCGCACCGACAGGCTGACTTTGACCGCTCTCCGGATGTCGAAGAGGATGGGTAATTCGGCACGAAATCCAAGATCCTGGGTTCCCTCCCCGATGTTCAGTTCGAGCGTGGCTTCGCGTTTTCCATCCTCGCTGCTGTAGATGAGTGCGATGGCGTATTCGACCTCCAGTCCACTCAGGTTCGGGGTCATGGGAGGGTCTTGGAACATCAGCAGTTCGAGGAATCGGTCGGTCCGGTTCGCCGTGTTTTCGTTCTCACGCAGCGGTTGTTGATGCTGTCGCTCCATGCTCAGTCGCGCCACTCCGGCATAGGACGGACCGGCCTGGGCACTCCCAATTCGCAACCGACGCGTGCTCGTGCTTCGGTTGATCACCTTGATCAGGATTGCCTCGAAGGCACCCTGCTGCAACCTGGCGGGTGCGGCACCCCGCGAGACCTTGACACGCGCCTCGGGGTTGATCTCGGCAATCATGAGGACGTGCTCGTCCATCACCTGTTGAACACCCGCTGCGTCCCGGGCCCGGGCGGATTTATCGAGGCGGTCGAGATCCGGTTGGGAAAGCGGTGCCCCGAGGAAGTCAAGGGCTTGCGCCACGCGCAGTGCGTTGGCTGCCAGCGGTTGACCTTCGACATCCGGGATTTCGGCCGCGTGGGGATGCACAGGCTTCACGAGAAGCAGGGTCAGTCCGAGGAACCAGAAAACGGTCAGGGTGTTGAAGTTCGGGAGCGTGCGTCCGGGATGGCCGGGAGCCCGGGCGAGGAACGATGTTGGTTTCATGTTTCTTCCAGGCGCGTGGTTGCGCACGGCCACCCTACTCGCGCATGGATCCCCCGCCCAGATTATTTCGTGGAATCGGTGGCCTTGGACAGTCTTTGTCTGAGGGTGGCGCGTAACGTTCTCCGCATATGAACTTGTATTCGATCAACGGACCATTCAAAGCGAACGGAAAGAACGAAGAGCCGGAGCCGGAGTCTCCCCTGATGACCGTGCTCGGGGGGCTCTTGTATGCCGTGATCGTGGCGATCCTGCTGATCTGTGTCTGAGCGTCGGAGGGCTGCCGGGTTAAGGCCCGACAAGGGCAGGCGGTCGCGCTTAAACCGTTGAAAAACCCCCAGGACATGGCGGGTTTCCGGCAGCCTCACTCCCTCCCAAACCGGATCGCAATGGCCGGAACGGGCCCGGAAGGAGAGTTGCGGGGGGCTCGTCCCCGGAGGTCGGGCGCGAATCCGGGGAGCAGGGGAGTCACCGTCCGCTTTGACTTTTGGGCGGGGTTCTCTTAGCGTCCTGCCGCTATGAATATCATCGGCCACAAAGACGCCGACTACGCAGATCGATTGATGGAGCTGACAGCGCCGTCCAGCCTGTTTGATCCGGGGATTGAGCAGAGGACACGCGACATTGTGGCTGCGGTGCAGGCCGAGGGCGATGGAGCGGTGGCGCGTTTTACGGAACAGTTCGATCGCGCGAAACTCACGCCGTCGCAGTTTGCACTCACGAAAGCCGAGTTGGTGGGTGCCGGATTGAAGGCAGATCCGGAGGTGCGCAGGGCCGTGGCGGTGGCAAGCCGGAACATCACTGCGTTCAGTCGCAAGTCGCTGCGCAGGAATTGGTCTGGAAAGAACGCCCAGGGCGCGGAGGTGGGTGAGAAGTTTGACCCGTTCCAAAGGGTGGGCCTCTACATTCCGGGAGGCACGGCACCCCTGGTGTCCACCGCGCTGATGACGGTGTTGCTGGCCAAGGTGGCTGGGTGTCCCGAGATCGTGGTCTGCACGCCGTGTGGTGCGGACGGCACGATCAACCCGGCCCTGCTGTATGCGGTGCATTCGGCCGGGGCAACGGAGATCTACCGTGTGGGGGGTGCCCAGGCAATTGCCGCGATGGCCCTTGGCACCGGCACGATCGGGCGGGTGCAGAAGATATTCGGCCCTGGCAACGCCTATGTGGTGGCTGCCAAGAGGCTGTTGTTCGGCCATGTCGCGGTCGATTTGTTGCCCGGCCCGAGCGAAGTCCTGGTCCTGGCTGACGAAACCGCGGAACCGAGGTTCATTGCAGCCGACATGCTGGCTCAGGCAGAACACGGGTCCGGCCACGAACGGGTCTGGCTGATCAGCACCTCCAAACCGTTGCTCAAGGCGGTGGAGCGGGAAATGACCAGGCAGCTCAAAACGCTTTCGAGGTCCGGGTTTGTGCAGCGCGCGCTCGAAGCCAATGGCTGGATGATTCATGTGAAGAATCTGGACGAAGGTGTCGTTCTGGCCAATCGCATCGCTCCGGAACATTGCGAGATCATGACGCGGCAACCCGCGCGTGTGGCTGAAAAAATTGTTACGGCTGGCGCGATCTTTTTGGGGTCCTATTCCCCCACGGTTTTGGGTGATTATGTCGCGGGACCGAGCCATACGCTTCCGACCGGTGGTGCCGGAGCATCGTTTGCGGGTCTGACGGTGGACCAGTTCCAGCGCCGGACCAGTGTTGTGCGTTACGACAAACCGGCGCTGAAAAAGGCGCTGCCGAGTGTTCTGAAGTTTGCGGAACTCGAGGGGCTCTCCGCCCACGGTCAATCGGCCGCGATCCGGTTGGCACCGAAATCAAACCGCCGCTGACTCGGACCCCGCTCGGACGGTAAACGTGTTCCCGAGATGACATTGAAGACCAAAGCTCCCAAAAATCTGGTGCGGCCGATTGTTCGAAAGCTGCATGCCTACGTCCCTGGCGAACAGCCACGGATCAAGGGGTTGATCAAGCTCAACACCAACGAGAATCCGTACCCTCCTTCGCCCCATGTCCTGGAGTCGGTGAAAGCGGCTGTGGATGGCCGGTTGCGGCTGTATCCCAACCCTGCCGCTCAACCGTTGCGGGAGGCGCTGGCCCGGTTGCACGGATGCGGGGCGGAGAACATCATCATCGGAAACGGTTCGGACGATCTGCTGGCTTTGGCCACCCGGGCATTTGTGGAGCCGGTTCAGGAGGGCCGATCTTCGAAGGCGAATCCGGAAACAGCTCCGGCCCGATCCAGGAGCACGATTCAGGCGTTTGACCCGAGCTATTCGTTGTATCCGGTGTTGGCGGCGATTCACGGGGCGCGTTTCCAAAAGATTCCCCTGGCACCCGGGTTCGATCTGCCTGCCTTGGACGGGGAAGGCGCGTCCACGGACTGGGATCATGAGGCGGCGCTGAGTTTCATCACCACGCCCAACGCGCCGACGGGCCGGGGCTATGCGACCTCCCGCCTGGAGGGCATCTGCCGGGCCCAGCGCGGGGTGGTGGTGCTTGACGAAGCCTATGTCGATTTTGCGGCCCAGGATGCTCTTCGGCTCGCGCTGGAATTGCCCCAGGTTCTGGTGTCCCGCACGTTTTCAAAAGCCTACTCCCTCTGCTTCCAGCGTGTGGGCTATTTTGTCGGACCCGCCGAGTTGATTGGCGCGCTCGACAAGGTTCGGGACAGCTACAACGTGAATGGCCTGGGGCAGGTTGCGGCGTTGGCGACCCTGGAGGATCTGGATTATTACCGCGCAAACTTTCGCCGCATCATTCAGACCCGCACCCATCTGGCCCGGGAGCTGGAGCGTGTTGGTTTCCGTGTGAACCCGAGCGAAACCAATTTTCTCCTGGTGCGTCCGCCTGTCGGCACGGCAAAGGAATGGCTCGGGAAGCTGCGGGATCGCAGGATCCTGGTCCGCTGGTTTGATGTGCCGCGGATGAGAAACGATCTGCGGATCACCATTGGCAGTCAGTCCGAAATCGAGAGCCTGATCCGCGCCGTGCGGGCGATTCTGAAGACCCAGGGATCGGGATCGAAACGCGCGTCCTGAGGCTCTTGCGGCTTGAGTTGCCCGGATGTTTGGGTTTTACTGACGGAAGATCCAATGAACCAGCAGAGCACCAAAGGTCCCAGGACAGCGCTCAGCCGGAGTCAGCAGGCCGCGCTGGTAAAGCTTCTCGGCGATGATGACGAATCGGTTGTGCAATCGATCCGTGACACCATTTTCTCTTACGGAGCGGGAGCCCAGAGTTGGCTGGAGCCCTATCTGCTCGACAACGATCCCCGGGTGCGGAGCCGGGTCCGGCAGGTTGTCCATGAACTCGGCCGGAAAGCGGCCGATACGGAGTTCCTCTCGTTCTGTATCGGCTCAGGCGAGGACCTCGACATTGAACAGGGTGAGTGGCTGCTCGCGAGAACGCGGCATCCGGAAATCAATACCGCAGGATACCAGGCGGTGATCGACAGTTTTGCGGCGGATCTTCAGAGAGAGATTGATCCCGCTTCCGGTGCCGAGGGAATTCTGGCCACCATCAACAACTATCTTTTTGAGCGACAGGGATTCTTCGGGAACGAGGAGGAGTATTATGATCCGGAAAACAGCTACCTGAACAGTGTGATGGACCGGCGGACGGGTAACCCCGTCAGCCTTTGTCTGATTTACCTGTTCGTGGCACGACGCTTAAAACTTCCGGCGGTTGGGATTGGAATGCCGGGTCATTTCCTGCTCCGTTTTCAATTCTCCACAGGCGCGGTATTTGTGGACGCATTCAATGGCGGACGGATCCTGAGCAAGGCGGATTGCGTGAAACATCTCACGAGCTCAAACCACGGGTTTCTTGAGGCCTACCTCGCTCCGATCAGCCCCAGGCGAACCCTGTTGCGGGTCTGTTCCAACCTCCATCATATCTACAAGGAACTGGACGCCGACCAGGAAGCGATCCGGCTCCAGGGCTACCTGATTGCGTTGGCCAAATAATCGGACCCGGCAGGGATTATTCCAGAAGCCAGAGGTCTCCGCCTTCGGGGTCGGCTCGATCGAAAGTAACCTGGGTTCCGTCCGGAGACCAGACGGGATAATCGATGCGGGTCCCCTTGTCTGGAAACTCGAAGAGCGATTCAGCGGCTCCCGTGGCAAGATCGATCACCCTCATCGTCTTGTGGGATTCCAGGTCGATCGCCATGGTCTCGCTTGGATTAAACGAGGTATGACCACCCACTTTCGCCAGGACGGGTGCGATCGTGACGGGCGATCGGTCCTCGTGGAGCGCGACCCAAAACGGTTTTTCGTCGATGAGACTCCCCTGCAAAACGCCTCCCCGGATCCAGGGCAGGAAATGTCCCCCCGTTCTCTTGTCACTCAACCGCCGTTCGTTGGATCCGTCCGGGTTGATCAGGAAGGTTTCGTACAAACCGCTGCGATCGGACATGTAGACAATCCGTGTTCCATCCTGCGAATAAAACGGATTGAGATTGTTCGAGGCATGCGTGGTCAGCTGCTGCGGTTTCATCGGATCTCCGGCCGGTTGCCCGTCGGCATCGAGGTCGATCCGGTAGATGTCGCCGCTTCCCGACCGGAACGAAAAGAACACCAGCGACCGGTCGTCGGGTGACCAGTTCGGCTGATAGTCTCCGCCGATCTCGCCGTCCCTTGGCCCGCGGGTCACCGGCCAGCTTTTTCCGGTGTCCAGATGCTGAATCCAAATGTTCATCGATCCATCGCGGTTGGAGTTAAAAGCAATCCATCGGTGATGCTTGGCGATCGCCCCGCGGCTGTCCTCGCGGTCTGTTTTCACAAGGCGTTTTGGTTCGCCCGTGGCTTTTCCCGTAACTGGGTTGACGGGTAGACTCCAGATGTCCGAATTGTATTTCTGCTGGGCGTAGACCAGCCGGTCGGAGAGATGCGCCCCCGCTCCCTGGATATCGTTTCCGCCGCCGGAGGTCACAGGCTCCGGAGGGCCCAAAGGTTTTGCGTCTTTGTCCAAAGCCACACGCCAGATGTTGATGGCGCCATGCCGTTGGCCCGAGTAATAGATGTAACGACCGGACCCGGACCAGGTGGGATCAATCTCGTACATGTCATCCTCCCCGGTCACGGGATGCATCTCCTGAGTGTCCACGTTCAGCACATAGATTTTTGCCTTGCCGAAACCGCCGCCCCGCCGCTGAAAGGCGATCCACTTTTCGTCGGGTGACCAGGCGGGTTCGATGTGCAGCACGTTCTGAAACTCCTTTTCACGGGATACAATCGATGTGTTGCGCCCGTCGGCGTTGCTGATCCAGATGCGGGCGTACATATTGCCGTCCGAATAGGGCATTTCGTAGGCCAGGCGGCCGCTTTTCGAGATCGATGGGTGAAAGGCACCGTAGACGAGTTGTTTTTCTTCTCCCGTGCTCAGATTCCGTTTCCAGATGCCGACCTTCTCGTCCTTGTCCGCCGAAAAGACCCCGTAAATCGCGTCGGACATTTCTTTTCGTTCTCCGGCCTGCTCGAGCCGCACGAAGAAAACCGTGTTGTTGTCCGGGGAAAGAACCGCCTGGAATTCGTCGGTATCGGTTGTGGTCAGGCGCCGGACCGGCTCGGAACCGGAACTGGAACGGAGGTAGATGTCCCGGACATCGGCTTCTCCGGGTGCTGAATAAACGATGTGAGTGTCGTCCCAGGACCACGACGGCCATTCTTCGGCACCTGTTTCGTAGGTGATCGGTTGGGGTGCGCCCGCGGGCGCGGACCGCGAGACATTCGAAGCCGATGCGGGTGAAGGGTGGTTTTTCGTGTTACCGCCGATCAGGAAGTAAGCTGCAAAGCCCAGCGCGATCACGAGGATTGCGGCGGTGGCGACCAAGGCGGGCTTCCGGCTTGCGGGCCGTTTGGGCGCGATGTTTCTGAGGGATGTGATGGATCCGGTCAACAGGTCCCTCTGGATGCCACGCAGTTCGTTCCGCACATCCAGAATCGTCTGGAAACGTTCGGAGGGGTTTTTGTGAAGGCAGCGCCGGATGAGCCTGGAAATCTCGGTGGGGATCTCGGGGCGCACCTCGGACACGGACTCCGCAGAGTCCTTGAGGATCGAGGACATGATGGACATGTTCGATTCACCCTTGAACGGCCGCTGGTTCGTGAGCATTTCATGGAACAAAATGCCGAGCGAAAAAATGTCGGACCGATGATCCACCGTTTTGCCATCCACCTGCTCCGGGCTCATGTAGGAGGGCGTGCCGAGAACCCGTCCCTCCAGGGTCGCGGCCACGGTTGGAAGCTGCGAGAGTGCGCCGGTCCCGCTCGGGGCCTGGAATGGGGCCAGTTTGGCAAGTCCGAAGTCGATGACCTTGACACGGCCGGAGTCCTCGATCATCACGTTGCCGGGTTTGAGATCCCGGTGGGTGATTCCTTTTTCATGGGCTGCCGCCAAAGCTTCCGCAAGGGCGGTCGCGATCTCCAGGAAACGCTCCACCTGAAAGCCGCCCTTTGGAATGGCCGCGTTCAGGGCGCGTCCCTGAACCAGCTCCATCACGATGAACGATTGATCGCCGCTTTCTTCGACCGAAAAGATGGTGACGATATTCGGGTGGTTCAACGAAGCCACGGCGAGCGCTTCGCGTTTGAAGCGTTCGAGGCGTTCTGGGTTCGAAGCCAGTTCCGCGGGCAGGACCTTGATGGCGACATCGCGCCGGAGCTTTTTGTCAAAAGCGCGATAGACGGCTCCCATGCCTCCGGTCCCGATCTGTTCGAGGACCTCGTAATGCGCGATCGTTTGGCCAATCATAGGGATTCTTCGGGGTTCGGTATTCGTTCCTTTGCCCGGTGCTTCGTCTTGCAGAGGATGTTTTTTGGAAACCCTCGCTCAAGTCTGGCCGCACATTATCCCCCGGTCGGCGGATCCACAATCGAAAAACCCTTCGGTCACCATTCCCGGTTGCTGCGATACCACCCTCCAACCCCGTCACCTGGTGGGCGCCCCGCGCAGGCGCTTGACGGCGTACTGGGCAAGCCTCCGATTCCCGCTTTCGAGGTGACCCAGGGCCGTTTGCAGGAGTGCCAGTGACCGGGGATGAGGCAGGTCAGCCAACCCGCTGACCGCTCCCATCTGCAGTTCGGCGTCCACCCCGGGGGCCAGGTAACGCTCCAGTTGTTCCAGCGCGGCGTCTGGATCCCCAAGGGCCACCATTCTCAAGGCGTCATACCGGGTGCCGGCCGGGACCCTTGGATCATCCGCCATTCCGACCGACTGCGACAAAGCGTCCGTGAATCTTGCCGCCAGTGACGGGGTCTCCCGGGCGATCTCCCGCAATCGTTCGTTCGGCCAGACGTTGATCTGGGAAAGACCGTTGATCAGCCCCCCGCCCACAACCACCGCCTGCCATTCCCTCAGGGGTTCGCCCGGCTGTGGAAGACTGAGATCAAGCAGGTGCCGGATCCGGTCCGTGTCGTTGCCCCGGCCCGCATGGATCGCGACCCGCCAGATCCAGGGGATGCGGCGGTATTCCTCGGTGGTGCCAACCGGCATCGTCCGCACCATTTCGCGCAGCAGCTCGGGCGCGAGCATGTAATGGACTTTGACGGCGGCGTCGCGTTCTTCAATCGACACGGTGTCGTCCAGCAGGTAGGCCGCGATGACTCCCGGGTCTCTGGGGGGCGGTTCGCCCTCGGGTCTGGCTTCTGCCACAAATGTCACCAGATCGGCAAGCGCCTGATGCGACATGCCGTCCCCGAGTCCTTCGGGCATCAGGGACAAACCGGTCGCCCGAACGGATGCGATCCTGTCGCGGCCAATCACGTCGGTGTCCCCGGTCGCGTTCTTGAGCGTCAGAGCCGCCGCCGATTCCTCCGCGATCATTCCGGCCAGGGACCGGCCGTCATTCGTTTCGAGCTCGTACACGGTGTATTGGTCCAGAACAGCCCGGTTGGGATCCAGGATCGAGATCATCAGGGCATCGGGTGATTTGTCCGTCAATTCGAGCAAATCCGGCCCGACACTGCGTCCCACTCCCTCAAGCAGATGGCACGGGGCGCAGCGCTGCGAGAACAGCGCGCGTCCGCGCTCGATGTTCCCTGTCAGCCGGGCGGCGGGTAGAAACGCGGCGATGGCATCCGCGCGTCCGTCCGGGGTTGCGTTGTTCTGAAGTTGATTCGCCAGCTGCCGGATGGATTCGGCGGTGTGGCGCAGCAATGCATTCCGTCGTGTGGAAGGAATCTCCCGCCATAGACCGGGGTGATTGGCCGCATGGGCGAGCAGGGCCCGGGTCCAGGCCGGGCGTTGCACGAGCAGGGCGATCATCGCACGCCGGATGCCGGGCGTGGCCCGATCCCACCGGGCGAACAGGTGATCTGCGATGCGGTCGGTGTCGAAACGACCGAGTGCGTTGAACACGCCGAGCTGGAGATCCGGCCCGAGCGGTTCATCGAGCATTCCCAAAAGCAGCTCCAGATCCGAGGAGTCCGCTTCCCGATCCCGACCCAGGAGCCGGAGCGCGGTCACGCGGTTCCCGGGTTGGGCGGACGATTGTCCGGCCGCCTGCCGGGCGTCTGCCAGGATCCGCTTGATTCCCTGGCGAGCGGGCGCCGGCAGGGCCGTCGGGTGGTCGGGATCCAGCCATCGCGCCATCGCTCCGATGTCGAGAGCTTCCGCAAGGTCGGCGAGAAGCCGGATCCGACGCTGCGGATCGTTGCGGTCGGCGTGGCTGAGATGGATGGCGATCCGTGTCGTTACGGTTTCGCGTCCCGCCCCTGCGGCGATCCGGATCAGGACCGGCAGCACCGTGTCCGCCGCTTGGTGCGATCCGGTTTCGGCAGACAAAAGCACGTCGGCGATCCCGTCCAGATGAGGCAGGGCCGAGCTCCAGGCAGCGGCCGTTGCGAAGGGATCCCGGGCATGGTTGAGCAGGTATCGCCCGAGTGCCTCCGCGATTTCCCTGCCCTCCGCGTCATGCAGGGCGCCGGCCGCCCGGCTGCGGACCCCGGCGTCAGGATCCTCAAGCATTTTGATCAACGCTCGCGCCAGCCCGGGTGTTGTTCCGACAAACTGCCCTGTCAACCGGGCCGCGTGACGACGCACCTCCGGGTGGTTGTCCAGGAGCGTTCGTTCCAGCATCGGCGGGGTCAGTGCCTTGAGGCCGTCCAGAACCGATAAACATTGGACGCGCACGGCGGCATTCTCGTGGTTCAGCGCGAGCCGGACGAGTTCGGCAACCGCGGATGGATCCCGGTTTTCCAGCAGGTATTGATGCGCGAGATCCCGGCGGGTGCCGTTGGCACTTGAAATGGCGGTGATCCATTCGCGGGTGGAGATCTGGTCCTGCTTTTCGGGCGGTGTGTTCCCGGCCGTGGCAGGTTTGGCGTCTGCGAATCCACGGAAAAGGTTGGGGCGACGACCGGCCGGATGCACCCGATAAATGCGGCCCATGCGATCACCCGCTCGTGGATCGAGTTCCGTCAACCGGGCCGGCCGGATCCAGATGGGATGCTCCATCAGAAACCGATACATGTCCACGATCCAGAGCGCGCCGTCGGGCCCTGTGCGCACCTGCACCGGGCGGAACCAGGGATCAGTGCCGGCCAGGAACTCGGTGCCTCTTTCGGTTTCGGCCCGCTGACCCGTGAACGTATTGCCCTCCCGGGTGAGGACTGTTCGACGGACCAGATTATGAACCGGTTCGCAGGTGAAGGCGTTTCCTGAATACCCGGGCCCGAGAAAATCGTCGCGGTAAATGCCCAGTCCGCAAGCCGAGGTCACGCGGTTCAGGTGGTCGGGGTCATTGAAGCGGGCCAGGGGGGTGCTGATGGGAAACAATCGGTTGGGATCCTGTTCCCGCCAGGTGAAGTTCCGTTCCGGCGGTGGGATGAAAAACGAATTCCGGCGAAGCTGCTGCTGGTCGGTGGGGAAATGGTAGACCAACGAACCGTTGTCGCAGCCGAACCAGTTTCCCCAATCGTCCCTCACCCGGCCCTGCTGGGTGAGTCCGGTCACGGTCTCAAAGGCACCGGTGCGGGGATCAAAACGAAAATCATGATTCCGAATCGGTACGGTGCGTTGGGCTGCTTCGGCGCCACCTCCGAATCCGACCGCGTGAATGTCTCCTCCGATCAATCCATTGGCACCGTACCACCAGTTGTCCAGCCCCAGGGAGATGCTGTTCAGCCGTGCCTGATAGTTTACCGTGGCGAACCCGGTGAACAGGGTCTGACGTTTGTCCGCCCGGCCGTCGCCGTCCGTGTCCTCCGCGTAGAGGAGGTCCGGCGCGGTTGAGATCAAGGCCCCCCTGCCCCATACGGTCACACCGGTGGGGAAGGCAAGCCCGTCGAGAAACACGGTGGATCGATCATACCGCCCGTCGCCGTCGGTGTCCGTGAGGATTCGAATGCGCCCGCCGGATTCGTAACCGCCCTGCATGCCCAGCGGATAATCGTTCATTTCCACGACCCACAAACGACCGTCCGGCCCCCAGTCAATCGCGACGGGGTCGATCACGAGCGGTTCGCTCGCCACCAGTTCAATCTCCATTCCCGGCTGCACGGTCAACGAACGGAGCGAAGCTTCCGGAGACAATGGTTTGGAACCGTCGGTTCCCCTTGGCGTGATGAATTCCCTGGGGACTTGTCCGTGGATCGTGTCCATGATCCGCTGCTCAAGCCCGGGCGCAAAACGGGTGGGCTGGTCGTAGTAGATCATGGCACCACCGCTTTCATAGCCGCCCTCCCGGAGAATACGTTCGCTCGGAATGTAGCAGGGGGCTGCATTCGCGTAGGCGTTGATCCAGAGGCGGGCGGCGTCGAACTCCTGTTTTAACCGAAGTGAATAGTCGACGACCACTTCGCCCGGGAGAAAAATCATGGCCAGCGCATCGCCGAAGATCCAGGTCTGGATGGGGTAATCGATGCGATCGGGCAGGGTCTCACCCCGATCCAGTCGGGCCAGGTTCACCCGTGCATGATGCCCGATGGCGTCGTTCCCTTTCGCGCGATCCTCCCATTCCGCGCGTTCCCTGGGCGCATCGAATTGCAGAGCAATGCCTTCCAGCCGGATGGCGAGCGGCCCGGTCAGCGGGTTCAACGGAGCGCCCAGCAACCGATCCACTTCGTCCGCGATCTGTTTTCCCTGGGAATCCGCGACTTCCACACGATCTCCGGTGACGCCGGAATCCGGATTCTGATCGGCACCGCAGCCGATTGAGGCGAGGACCACCGCACCGGGATAACGCCGTTCGAGTTCGAGCTGAGCCGAGCCCGCCCAGTCGCCGGAAATTCGGTTGTTGGACAAGGTCACGCAATGGCAGGCGTAGCTGAACCAGAGGGCACGAACGGTGTCGTTCTCTCCACGCACCACCATGAGCGGCAGATCATGATCCACGGGCCCGCCGGCGGTGCGCCTGTTTTTGGCGAACCCCACCTGGCCAGTGGTCCATTCCAGGCGTCCGGGCTGGAGATCCCTGAGAGCTGCCAGCGCGACGTGTTCGAGGTGGTCGGTCAGTTCCCGGGTGTAACGGTCGATTCGTAGTTGGTGACCCGTTGGGATCGGAACACCGAAGAGTGTGGGGGCCACCGGAGTGAGCATCGGGGCGGTGTGTGTGTGACTGGCGGTGATGGCGAGGCGTGGGGGATTAAATGCCGTGGCCGCCTGAAGCCGTCGCGCCACCTCCTGGGTCATGGTGGCGGGAATGCCCAGGTTGTCCACGGTGATCACCACGGCGGGACCGTTGGCAGGGTCATCAATCGCCAATGCTTTTGCCCAGATGCGTTGGGTGACGCCCTCGGATTCTTCGCGCCGGAACCCGAATCCGCTCAGACGAACCGGGTAGTCCGGGGTCACGTCGATGCGGGCAACTCCCAGTTTTAATGGCGGAGCGGCCTGAAGGATCGATGGATGGAAGAGAAGCAACCAGAGGGCCATCCCGCACGCGGCAAATCCGTGAAAGGGTTTCATGCCCCGAAACTACAACACCGCTTCGGGCGAAGGAAGCCCTTACAGCGCGTGCCTGCCCCTCGCTGCGAATGCCACCCTCTGACCCTGGCTATGTCGTAAAACTGAGGACCCTCGGCTGCACGAGACGTTCGAAATCTTCGAACGCCATTTTGATGACATCCGTATGGGTGCCGGCGTTGAAGGCAATTTCCTTTTCTGCGGCCAGATTGGGGGCCACGTAAACGTCGATTCCGTACAGATTGCCGAACGGAGGCATGGCACCCACTTCGCAGTCTGGAAACATTCGCTGAAACTCTTCCTCCGTGGCCAGTCTGGCCTTCTCCACGTCCAGCATCTCGCGAAGGTCGGATAAAACCACCTTCCGGTTGGCCGGCAGCACCAACATGGCAAACTCATCTTCAATCTTCACCACGACGGTCTTGGCAAAGTCCCGGCCGGGCACATGGCTGGAAGCGGCCACTTCCTGGGCGGTGTACGCCGGGGAATGTTGAATGCTGATGTATTTGGTGTTCTGTTTATCGAGGAATTCCTTGAGACGTCTTGCGAGCATAATCACACCTTTCGATTTGCAGAGCCGGACACCGCTTCTTCCGCTCGGTTCGGGCCGGGCTCCGTCGCGGTGGCCCTGTCTCGCGAACCTCAATCCTGCGATCTCCGACGTCGGTTGTTTCGCCTCGAGAAAGGTAATCCCGGAGTCGGGAATGTAAAGGGATCGACTGAAGGGGGGGGGGCTCTGCATAACCCGCCCATTTCTGGAAAATGGTTGTCCGACTTGGATTCGAACCAAGACTAAGGCCTTCAAAGGGCCGTGTGCTACCCTTACACCATCGGACAATGGAAGGAAAAGCTAACTTGCTTTGAGCGGGGACCGCAAGGAGATTCCTGCCACGAAAGCGGCTAAAAAGAGATGGTCGGGGCGGTGAGATTTGAACTCACGACCTCGTGTACCCGAAACACGCGCGCTACCAAGCTACGCTACGCCCCGAACCAGGACGAACAAGTTGCCTGCCCGGGAAAGGAAAAGCAACGAAGATTTTTTGACGAAGATTTGTTGATTTGTTGATGGTCGGCACGCGGTGGAGGAGGGGAGTGCTCTGCCGCTTTCCCGCCGGAGCGTGCGAAGTTCCGGAGCTCTGGTTCCGAGGGGAAAAGCGCCAGAGGGCAGGCGCACTCCAAGAGCTGGCGCACCATTCCAACGCGCCTCGACGATCGCGAAGCGTCATGGAGTGCGGTAGTCCTCTACCGCTTTTCTGCCGGAGCTCGTGGTATTCCGAACCATCCGTTCCGAGGGGGGGCAATGCTGCGCTTCCGAGGGGAAAAGCGCCAGCCCTCTCGCGCCTTTGAACGTGCAGGGGGCGATAAAGGGGGGCCATAGTTGAGGGATTGCCACACCGGTAAGGCAACGTCCCAGGCGCGTCGAGGGAACTTACACTCCCGCCGCACGGCGCGCGCGTTGTTCATGTTCCTGTTTAACAATGGGTTGTGTGGCGGATCGGAGTTTCCAGGACCTCAACCGGCACCAGAACCGGCGGGGATACTTTACACTTGGCACCGGGAGCAGGCTGTCCGGATGAACCGGGTGCGGAAAACACAGCCTGTTGATTCTGTATGCGTAATGTTGTTAGAGAACGAGTTGTGACTTGGGTGAGGGCGGCCTTCCGCGGCGGCATGGCGATGAGGAACGGAAGTTGCTTGGTATGCGATCCAATAGAATAAGACTCGTGATTCAATGATCTTATAATCCTACAAACAATGAAAAAAACACTGACAGCGCTTGTTTTATCGACCTTGGCGTCATCTGGTTGGGCGGTGAGTTTCGACGCGAACGTGACCCCGGGTGTGTAGTTCGGTTCCGGCAACGCCAATGGCGGCTGGACGGTGGACACGGCCAACGGCATCGAACTGGGCCTGCGTACCCATCGGCGCTACCCATCACCTGCCAACATCTTCAACAGCGGCGGGGATGGAACCTATGCATGGGCGGATACAACCGGCTACAACGGAGCCGAGAATCGGTCTTCGTGGAACTACGACTTTTCCATCAATGTGGCCGGAACCCCGGACACCATCGGTGATTTTGTCTTTAAACTGTATATTGATTCGGATCCCGGCGCGGGCCAAACGTGGACGGTGTTCGATCCCAAATTGATACCTGACAATGCGAATCCTTCCGCCCCTTACGGTCCGAGTGATTTGGGCTCCCAGTATGCTCAGAACTCGGAGAATGTCCGGTGGCCTCTTGTTGGAATTCCGGGCTACGACAACACAATGGCCGGTTCCTACGACTTTGCGCTGCAGGCATACAACAGTTCCGGCGATCTACAGGCTCAGACCCACATGCGCGTCAACGTCAATGGCGGCACCGCCTCCGGCGCGTTCGACGGCAACGTTCCGGATGCCGGATCGAGTGTCGCCCTTCTCGGAATCGCCCTCGCGGGTCTCGGGACGTTTTCCAGGCGCCTTCGCAGATAGTCCGCCCGCATTCCCAATCATCAGATTCGAAAAGAGCCGGCTGTGCAGGCGGCTCTTTTTGTCATTGTTTGCCGACGGTGCCCCATGCGAATCCGAGAGGTGGATGGATTGGGTGATTCGCAATCGGCGACTGGTTCAAACCGCCCTGGAACTCGTGTCGCAGGGCGTTTCGGCGGCTTTAGAGCCTGTCTGAAGACTCTAATCATAGCTGGCGCCGAGGTGACGAGGCTCCGAATGCCCGGGAAATCGCCCGGTTTGGCAGTTGAAGAAGTGGACCTTCTTACGTCGGCTCCTACTTTTCAGACACCCTATTAAGGCTTTCCCGAAATGGTTTTCGATTTCCGGATGAGGAAACCCAAACTCATTACGGACAGGGTTATCGCGAGACTTAAGAGAATGCTTTTTCGACCGCCACGCTGTTTCGATTCGCCGCCGGGAATCAACATCGTTTTGACCGGTTTACCTCCCATCGTTATTACGGGAGGGTCAGGACGATTGTCGATCAATACCCAGTCTTCCGGAACCTTGAGGCCGAAGATTTCTTCGTCCGGGAAGTCTGGTGCCAGGTCGACTTCCTCAAAAATGTGTTCGTCGGTATGTTTGGTTCCGTTGTCCGAATATTCCTCCAAAATCCACCGGCGAGGAAAACCCGCAGCGTCAAAACGGCTTCTCTCCTCCATCTTCGTCAGTTTGCCGCTGTGCGGATCCCGGATTATGATTCGATGAGCTCGTGCATAGTCGCTACGATCACAAACCATTACCAGGAACGGTTGATCCTCGCGATTTCGGACAAAGAGCTCGAATCGATCGACAGGGACATCACCCAGGTTTGTTGATGTTACGGACAAGAGATAAGTCTCATGCGTTCCGTCAGACAGGGCTTTGATTTTCCTGGGGTCCACTTCGTAACGTCCCATTGAGAGCAGGATGAAATCGTTGTTCATGACCGCACCCCGGACGATGAGGCTGCATTCATATCCCAGACCTCCAGCCAACCAGAGGTCCTCCTGCGCAAACATGCTGGATTCCTTGTCATCGAGCGTTGCAACCTTGTTTTGGTAATTGAGTTCGAAATGCCCGTAATCACCTGCAGTCGTATCTCCCGTTATTACAAATCTCCTTTCGAAAGGAGTCTCCGGCTCTGGTTTTATGCCGGTAAATCTGATCACTTGATCGAGACGATACTGGTGTTTCGAGTGAAAGAATTGTCGGCGCAGCAAGAGAGGGTTTCGTTGTTCGTCCATGAGTCGAGCGACCTCCCCATCAACCGCTTGTCGTCTCTCTTCCTCGGTTTGGGGTGGTCTTGCGATGGCCGTTTTCCGGTAAATCCATTCCACCGAATCACGAATGCTTTGTTCACTCCGAACTCGTCGGCTCAGTTCACTTGATACGACCAACCTGATTTTTGGTGGAGGGTCCTTCAAAGCAGCATCCACAAGTCTTCGAACCTGCCCTTCCGATGGCAAACCGCCGCGAAGCGCTGTACGAGAGTTTTGGAACAGTCCGCTGAACAGGCTGAACACTAAAAATGTCCTGAAAAGGCGTCTTGTTGTTTCCATGATAAAGATTCTGGATGGGGTCCCCATGTCGGGTTCCGGTGTTACAATTATTTCGGCGGAAAAATGGCTTTTTTGGGGTGCCGATTTCACTGCCAACACGAACTTTTTGCTGAAGTCTATAAATGCGCTTTTGGCGGAAAATGAATTCAGGCTCCGGCGGGCGGACATGTCACTGAACCAGAACCCCACTTGCTAAAATGCAAACCAAAGACATTCCCAGCGAAAATATTCGAGCGATAGCACTTAATAGTGTCACACGGCATACATGAAACAGGTGCCCCAGCCAGAAGCCCCCCGCATGTCCAACCTCCTGATGTGATGCATGCGACAATAGCCGCCGACCAAAAGATTGCACAGAAGGGCATCCGTGCGTTGTTCCTTCCCTTGCATTGGAATAACTCACCAATGACACCATACACACTTTCGCATCTGGTCCTTCCTGAGTTCGGGGTTGCAGGGACGCACCGCCAATATGCAATCGTGCCTTGGCTGCTTCCGGGACACCAAGAATCTGCTGACTCCCAGAGTCTGAAATGCTCCGAACATGAACAGGAATCTGGGGCTGTATAGGATATAAAAACTGCTTCGTAACAGGTCTCCTGCTGTTGTGGGATCACGCTGACAGAAGTGCTGCTTACCAGGGCAAGCAATGCGAACAAGGATATGGACTGCTTGATTTGATTATCGAGTTTCATCTGGAATCCTTTCAACTGGTCGTGTTTGATTTGTCTCCTCGTAGTTTCCATCGTGCTCGAACCGTCAGGGATGAATTGTGCTCCTTTGGGAAAACCCCTGATGACATCCGATGCATCCTTAGGATGATCCAAGATCACCCGATCCCTTTCGACGTTCAAGGACACATCATTGTCTGTGGGCGACATTTATTGTCTCTCGGCGACATTTTCATGCCGGAACCTGGAAAGATGCCGATTCCTCATTCTTCAAGGCAGGTTTCCGGTGGCCCGGGAACGTGAAGTTAATATCTCAGGGCGCTATTGCGATGGAATCGCATGATTGTCTTGTCGGAGCGATGTGTCTGGAAGACAACTCGGACCGGTCGGAAAGCGGCAGGGGACTGCCGTACTCCATGACGCTTCGCGAATTTCGAGGTGCGCTGGAATGATGCGCCAGCTCGTGGAGTGCGCCAGTCCTCTGGCGCTTTTCCCCTCGGAAACGTTGCATTGCCTCCTTTGATCGGGACGTTTCGAATTGCGCGCATGGGAAAAAAGCGGCAGGGGACTGCCGCACTCCATGACGCTTCGCGAATTTCGAGGTGCGCTGGAATGATGCGCCAGCTCGTGGAGTCGGCGATTGCCGGGTCAGGGTGCAAGATGCCGGTCGAACCAGTCGGCGAACTTCCGAATGTCCCAGATCATGGTCAGCCACCCGTGGGAACCTCCCGGGTGCACCACGAGTTCCACAGTCCGTCCGGAGCGGAACGCCTCGGCCTGGAACCGCTGCGACTGATCGAGCGGGGTCAGTGTGTCGGCGTCTCCGTGATAGATCAGAACCGGGGGCATGTTCGATGTGATGTGGAAGATCGGGGAC
>JAIPJX010000041.1 GCA_021733945.1 Verrucomicrobiota bacterium
CTCTCTGATCCACCCTCCCGCTGCCAAAACCGGTATCAAAAACACTTCCGGCCCCCTCAACCCATCCAACCCGCAAAACCCCTGTATTTCTCGACCTTTGCCCTCTCCCAATCCCGTAGAGATCTGGTGGTCTGAAGTTGTCTCGAAATGAGGCACGAAAGTCAACTTATAACGCCGGAAAACCCAAGGTAAAATTGTGATTTCCGGGCCAAATTCCGACATTTTATCAATTTTTTGCGGTAATCCTGCGACAACTGCCGTCCCTCGGGTTAAGGCTCACTCACGAAAACACCCAACGGGGAACTCAACTTTGCGCTGTCAAACCTCCGGAATTTTCAATCCAAACAGTCGCAACAATCCGGACACCGGACCATCGAGGGTAGCCGGGACCTTTTATCTGGACTCCACGGCCCTTCCTTCGGCGTCGATCGTCAGGGACCGAATCCCTGCGGGCACCGGCGTGGATGTTGTTTTACCGCCCGGCCACCGAACCCAGACCGCCGAGGGCCGGGTGGCATATCCAAGCACCTGAATCAAACTGTCCTGCGACCAGTACCCCGAACCTGCGTGCACTTCCCTGGCCGGACCGAAGGCGTCCCCGAACTGCAATCGAATCACCGCTCCGACGCCAAAGGGATTCGACGGTGCCCCCTTCAGTCGCACACTCAGCCCGGGCTTCGCGCCCACATTCCTGAAAACCCGAGTGTCGGCGCCATTCTGAGTGACCGCCAGATCGACCCGGCCGTCCCTGTCGAAATCCCCGAAGGCGGACCCGCGCCCCTCTCCGTAAACCCGGATCCCGGATTCCGAAGCGAACACCTCGGTCAACCCGCCCGCGCCATCGCCGCGGAGCCAGAGCCCCAGCCCGGCATCCATGCGCGGCATTTCAGGCCGGGTCGCGAAAAAATTCTGGCTCAGAAACACATCTTCATGCCCGTCGCCATCCAGATCACCGACATTGACTCCAAACGCAGGCGCGTTCTGCGCCACGGCGGGGAGAGCCCGGCCCTCGAACCGGGTGCCACGGTTCATGAACAAGGTCGAAGAGAGCGTCGTGATTTCAACCGTGCGCCCAAGCGCCTTGCGCGCTCCGAGCACCAGATCGAGACTCGCTTCGCTGTACGCGCGGTGGTTGGCGAACTGCTCAAAGAGGAACGGAAGGGAGGACGCCAGCGTTGTGATGGAATGACGCGGGGTCAATCGCCCTTCCAAGTCGTAAGCCGTCTCGACCACGTCCGTCACCCCGGGCCTCGCCAGCTGGCCGTAAGTAAAGACCAAAGGTCGCTCATGCGAAGCACGGTAGGGGCTGTTCCAACCCCAGTTCGAAGCAACGATATCCAGACGGCCATCGCCATCGAAATCCCCCGTCGCAACTCCTTTCCACCAGCCGGTTTCCCCGGCCAAACCAAGATCCCGGGTTAAATCAAAAAACAATCCATCGCGACTCTGAAACACCCGTATCGGTCCCCATTCGCAGGCGAGCACCAGCTCGGAACGACCGTCACCGGTCAGATCGCTCCAGACCGCGCCGTTCACAACTCCAAGTCGGTCGAACAAACCGCTGTTCCGCGAATCAAGCTGCCATCGATCACCAACAAACCGGTAAAGCTTCGAGGGAGCACCCAACGGGTACCCGCCCGGAACAACCCCTCCACCCACAAACAAGACCATCCGCCCGTCCCCATTGGGATCTCCCACGGCAACCGCACTCCCGCCCGTCATCTCCGCGGCAACAGGCTCACCGGCACGCGCCCGTCCCCGGTCCAGTTCGAAAGTCATTGCTCCCTGGGCCGCTGGAACCTCGTATCCGCTCATCCCCACCAGAACCGCACCCTTGCCACCCGCCCCGTTCCACGCGGCGATCCCGGACGTGTCGCTCGTGACCGGTGCGAATCCAGGAACATTCCTGAACCGCCCGGCACCATCGGACAGGAACACCGCGGGAACTCCGCCGTTCCCTGCACCCACGATCAAGTCCTCATGCCCATCGGCATCCAGATCAAACCAACCAACGCCCGGACCCTGCCGGCTCAGCCGGAAGGGAAGCAGCGGTTGCCGCTCAAAATCATCGAAGGGCCCGTCGACATGGCGATGTCCCACGTTCGCGCTCACATCCTCGAAAAACGCCGATTGCGTCGAAACCGCCCCGGGGGCACCCGACTCAAGCGGTGCCTTCGCCGCAGGCTCATCCATCTCGTAGATCCGGTTCGGCAGCACGCCTGAAACGACACTCCGAAGACCGGATCGCCAGAGAATCTCAAGGCTCATCCCGCCGCTGGCTTTGCCGGACGCGAACACAACCCTCGCTTCGGAGCCCGAAAGATAACGGCCGCCCGAGACCATCTCCGTCACCTGAACAGGCACCGCGCCTCCCAAGAGCCGGACCGTCGCGCCGATCCCCATGGTGTTCGGCACCCGGCCCTTCAACCGGACCACGACCCGCCCGCCGGAAGCTTCATTCCTGAAAAGCCCGGCGGCATCATTCAGCGAATTGGCCACCAGATCCAAATCGCCGTCGCCGTCGAAATCAGCCAGAGCCATGCCGTGCCAGACCTGTTCCCGATCGAATCCCCAATCCTTCGTCGTCTCCTGAAACGTCCAGTCTCGCGAATTTCGAAACGCAACGATCGGCATGCGCAGAAGGGGGTAGAGACGGTTGTGCCCGAGCAATTCCTGAGTGAACGCTTTTTGACGTTCGGCTTCGTTTTTAAAGCCCGCCCAGGAATGCTGTTGTGCCTTGATCTGCATCTCGGCGTCCATGTCCTGTACATCCCGGAAATGCCCGGCCGAGATCAGCAGATCCTCGAATCCATCCAGGTCCACATCCAGGAAATTGGGCGACCAGGCCCAGTCGGCCGCCGTGAGTCCAGCCGCCGCGGCGACCTCGGCGAACGTCCCGTCACCGCGGTTTTGAAAGAGCGTATTCCGCATCACCTGGGGACGGTTGTCGATGACTCCGATCGGAGTGGTCTCGGGTTGATCGGCCATGCCCTGCCGCTTCCGCATGGCCGGGTCACGGCTCAACATGTCGACCACAAAGAAATCAACATGGCCGTCGCGATCGAGATCCGCGAAATCGACGCCCATGGAGCTGGCGCTGGTTTTGCGCTGCGCCAGCGGAGCGATCGCGCGAAACCGGCCATGACCGTCATTGATCCAGAACCGGTCCGGCGTCCAGAAATCATTGCACACATAGAGGTCGGGTGCCGAATCCCCGTTGACATCGCGAAACGCAGCCGCGAGCCCCCAGTCGAGCGGCGCGGCCGAAAGCGGCTTTCCGAGTTCATCAACAAAAGCCCCCGTGCTCCATTCCACCGGATCAAACCGGCCCTTGCCGTCGTTGAGATACAACTGATCCGGTTGCCCGTATTCGGCCACGCGTCCCTCGTGAAAAAGCAGGCGGTTCCGGAATTGAGCCGGAATCGCCGGTTTGCCATTCACCACCGACATCCGTACCCGGCCCAAATCCCGGATGTCATCGGGCCGATTGTTGGAAACATACAAATCGAGCGTCCCGTTCCCATCAATGTCCGCCAACGTCATGGTCATGGCCGCGTACGAACTGCGCATACCCGCCTGGGTGGTGGCGTCCGAAAACGTTCCTGTGCCATCGTTCACGAAACACAGCACGCCGTCATTCACCGTGGAGACCAGCAGATCGAGGGCACGATCGCCGTTGATATCGGCGAACACCGCTCCCCGGCAGAGTTTGCCCGCGCACTCGACGTTCCCTTGCGCAGCCACATTTACGAACTTCCAGTTGCCCAGATTCTTATAAAGAGCGTTCGGAGATTCGAGGCCGCACAGGTAGATGTCCGGCAATCCGTCGTTGTCGAAATCCCCCACCGCAACACCCGATCCGTTGGCCAGAACCCGGTTCGCGGCGATTGAGGATTCGCTCAGAACATTCGTGAACGAAAGCCCCGTTGCCCCGGCCGAAAGCGGCGTAAACCCGATACGACCGGCAGCCGGCACTTCGATCGATGCCCAGCGAAACCCCGGCTCTTCATGCCGGGCGGCTTGAGCCGCATTCCCGGTCCGCGCCAAAGCGAACGCCAGAAGCACAAAGACCCTCGCCGATCGACACCGCAGCCACAAACAAAATCCCCCGGTGATCATCCGCCCGATCGATTTCTTCAAATCACACATCCCATGCCTTCGTCGATCAATTCCACAATCAATTTGCATCTCGCTCCAATAACCTTCGGGCCCCGGAAGCGTATTCCCGGCACCCCGCCCGATTTTAAACCCAACTATCGCACAACCTCCAAACCACCGCCCAATCGGATCCGCACCTCGGAAGCTTCACCGGGGACGGCATATTCGAGGACGTCGCCCTTGGGCCAACGCACACGGATCCGGTGCGGCTCCCGCAATCGGGACAAAACCTGAAGGGCGCTGTCCTGCGACCAATACCCGCTTCCGGCATGAATCTCGCGCACCGGGCCTTCTTCCTCACCGCCAAGCATCCGGATCGTGGCACCGATGGCGAGCGGATTTGCGTCCTCCCCCAGCAGCCGAATCCGCAGTCCCGGTTTGGAGGTCGCGTTTCGGAACAATCTCGTCACGCCCCCGTTCTGGCCGATTGCCACATCGACCCGTCCGTCCCTGTCGAAGTCCGCCAGACCACTCGCCCGTTGCTCCCCGTAACAGCGAACACCACTTTCGTTCGGACCCAGGGCGCGGAAACCGCCCTTCCCATCCCCGGTCAACACAAGCCCGAGTCCGGCGTCCTGCCGGGGCGTATCGGGTTGCAGGGCGAAGAAGTTCTGGCTCAGCACCAGATCTTCATGCCCATCACCGTCCAGATCCGCGCAGCTCACTCCAAACGCCGGAGCCATCTGAGCTTCGACCGGCAGGACCTTCGGTTCAAAGCGATCCCCGCGATTCAGAAACACCGTCGATTCAAACCAGTCCGCTTCCCAAACCGCGGCCTTGGTTAACCGATCCCCCAGAATCTCTTCGATGCCTGCGTCGGCATAGGCCGCATTGGAGCCAAACCGTTCGCCGAGAAACGGGAGCGCCCGCGCCATTCGCGGGAGTTGAAGCTCGGGAACGGGTTTGCCCGATGCCGCGTCGAAGGACGTCTCGACGAGATCGAAGCTGCCGTCCCCGTCGAAATCGCCGTGGTAGATCCGCAGCGGCCCGGCACGACGATTCCGGGAGGCCTCGTTCCGACCCCAATTCGAAGCAACGATATCGAGCCTGCCGTCGCCATCGAAATCACCGGTGGTCACTCCGTTCCACCAACCGCGGTAAACATCCAATCCGAGCGACGCTGTCGCTTCCACGAACTGTCCGGATTCGTTGCGAAAAACCCTTACCGGCCCCCATTCACACGCCAGCACCAGATCCGGATCCGAATCCCCATCCAGATCGCTGAAGACCGCACCACTCACCAACCCGACCCCGGCGAACGGCTGGGAACCACCACCGGGCTTCAGCTCTCCTGCTTCGTTCCGGAACAGTCCCGAAGCGGCCGCGGCCGGGTAACGCGCCGGAACAGCCCGCCCACCGACAAAAAGATCGAGGTCCCCGTCACCGTCCACATCGGCCAGCGCAAGCGGTCCGGCGCTCGAGACATCCCCCGGAGTCATTTCCAAAGGCGCGGTCTGGGTCGGGTCATACGCTCGCACCTGGGCACCGATGGGAAGACCGTCCTCGTGATTCGAGGAGCCGGACAGAATGACGATCTCTCCGGGCGCAAGGTAAGCCGCGATCACACTGGTTTGATCCCGGGTCACGGGCTGCGTGAAGGGCGGCCGGGACCACGGAGTAAAACCGGCACCCGAGTCATTATGAAAAACACCCATCGCCCCGCCCTTGCCACTGCCGATCATGAGATCCTCCCAGCCATCGCCGTCCAAGTCGTGCCAGCCGAGCCCGGGGCCCAACTGACTCAATCGACGCGGAAGCAGCGGCTGCCGCGCAAAATCATCGAACGGCTCTTCAGGATGCCGGTGATCCACCCAGGCACTGACATCCTGGAACATGGGCGCCGCGGCTCCGTGGACGGATCGGGAACCCGCGGCCGAAGCCCTGGTCGATTGGTCCGGCAGTGCCGCTCCGGCTTCATCAAGCTCATAAATCCGGTTCGGCCCGGCCTCGGGCACAACGCTGACGCGGCCGCTGCGCCATGCCACTTCCAGAGACAGTCGATTGGTTGGGGACCCGGCCGCGAACACGCGCATCGCATCATCCGAAGAAAGATAACGTCCGCCCGCCATGATCTCCTGGCTCTGCAACGGAACCGCTCCGCCGCGGACCGTGACGCGGGCACCAATGCCGCGGGTATTGACGCCGCTCCCCTTGAGCCGCACGCCCACGCGCGGCGCGGAACTGTTGTTTCGGTAGAGACCGGCTTCGCTGTTGAAATTGTTGATCACGAGATCGAGATCCCCGTCGTTGTCGAGATCCGCCACCGCCATGCCGTGGGACACACCTTCAGTTCCGACACCCCATTGGGTACCGACTTCTTCGAACGTGAGATCCCCCCGATTCCGAAACGCGAGGTTGGGTGGTGCCAGACGCGGAAACAGTCGACGCGCCTCAAACACCTCGGCATCGCTCATCGCCTTGCGGGCGCGCATAGCCTTGAGCTGAGCTGCCACATCCAGGTCGCGCGCGGCCCGTTCGTTGCCGTTTGAGATCAACACATCCTCCCAGCCGTCCAGATCCACATCGAGAAAAAGGGGCATCCAGGACCAATCCGAAGCCTCCAATCCGCTGAGCGCCGCGATCTCCGCGTAGGTGCCGTCCCCCCGGTTCAGGAACAGGGTGTTCCGACCATACTGGGGCCGGTCCTGAATCTCTCCGATCGCAAGCAGCGGAGGGGCCGTGTCACCCATCTGCGTCATGCGTTCCCGGTGGTTGCGGCTGAGCATGTCGACCACGAAAAAATCATCCAGGCCATCCCGGTTGATATCCGCGAAATCGATGCCCATGGAGAACAGACTGGTTTTGCGAACGGTCAACGGCGGTGCCGCCCGAAACCGACCCTTCCCATCGTTGAACCAGATCCTGTCTTCGGTGTAAAAATCATTGCAGACGTAAAGATCGGGAAACGTGTCCCCGTTCATGTCGCGGAACATGGCGTCCAGGCCCCATTCAAACAACGGCTCCTGGAGAGGAGCCCCCGCGGCGTCCAGAAAACCGCCCCCGGTGAACGGCACGAACACAAAGTTGGTGCCGCCCTGATTGCGATAGAACGCATCCGGTTCACCCAGTTCCTCGACACCCCGACGTTGCGACACGATGAACCGATTCTGCAAATCCGGTTCGGTGACCGGCCGGCCATTCAGCCGGTCCAGCTCGATTCGGTCTCCGATCCGTTTGAACGTCGCCCGGGCGTTCGGAATATCCATCAGGGCCGAGGTCCGGTAGTTGGTGACATACAGATCCAGCAAACCATCGCCGTCCGTGTCGGCCAATGCCAGAGACATGCCCCCCTTGCCGACGTTGAGGACCGGTCCCGGAGTGAATCGAAAACCACCCTGATTGTAAAAGATCCGGGTGCCGCCTCCGATCGAATTGACCACCAGATCCAGGTCCCTGTCGCCGTCCAGATCCGCCAGCGCCACTCCGGTCGAAGCGATGCCGGAACAATCCACGCCGGCGCTCCGGGCAACCTCCTCGAATTTCCAGCCGCCCAGATTCCGAAACAAACGGTTGGGTTCGTGAAGCGCACTGAAATACAGGTCGCACCAGCCATCGCCGTCCACATCCCCGGCGGCAACACCCGATCCGTTCAGGTAAATCTGGTTGGTGAGATGACGCGACTCCGGCACCCGGTTTGTAAACTGCAGGCCGGTGATCGCTCCGGGCAATCTCGAAAATCCGGCCATCCCTCCGGGCCCGACCACGAGCGGCGCGCTGCGTGCCCCATCGATGGACACCCAATCCAAACCGTTCGCTGGAAAAACCCAGCACCCAATCAGCCCCGAGACAACCCAGACGATCCACCGGCTCGTCGACCGATGCAGCGGCAGTTCAGACGGCCTTGGGTTCACAATGTTTTTCGGAGAATAAATCATTTCACAAACAACCGGATGGACGCATTCGCAATCTCCGCCTCACGATTCGAACAACGCCTGCATGCTGATTTCGAACGACGGAAGCAGAGCCTCCTGCAGCACCTCACGACAGGCGAGAATCCCCCGCAACGCCAGTCCGTAAGGGCTGCTGTGGTACACCTCCACATTGTCGTACCGGGGATCCACCATCCAGAGTCGCGGGAGATTGAGCTTCTCGTAAATTGCCTTTTTGATGACCGTGTCGGTCCCGTGATCCTTGGCGTCGATGATTTCGGCCACCAGCCACAACCGGCTGTTGGCGGCGGTGACCAGCGCCAGGTCGGGACGGACGAAAGTCCCCGGCGCGATCTGCACGATCGATCGGGGCGGCAGGAGGCGGCTCGTGACCGCGCGGGACACTCCCCTTGCCACCACCGAGTGCAGCCGTTCACAAACCAATTCGTGACGCAGGTCGGGAGGCGATCTCAGCAGCGTTTCCCCGTTTACGATTTCTTCGTAGGCCTCGGACATGGATGAGAAAGGAGCGTATGAAGAAACCGCCCCGTGTGCGAGCGCTTAATCTTCGCGACCTGCTCCGGGGTTCCTTCGGCAACGACACGCCCGCCGCCCCCGCCCCCTTCGGGACCGAGGTCGATCACCCAGTCGGCCTCGGCGATCAATTCCAGATTGTGCTCGATCACGATCACCGAGTGTCCGGCGTCCACCAACCGGTGCAGCACATCGACCAACCGCTGCACATCGGCGATATGCAGCCCGATGGTGGGTTCTTCCAGGATGAACAGGTTCTTCCTGGAATCGGGTCGAATCCGGGCCGAAGCGTCACTCAACCCCGCCAGGAGATGCGTCACCAGCTTGAGCCGTTGCGCTTCACCGCCGCTCAACGTGGGGCTGATCTGCCCGAGCTTCAGGTAATCCAGACCGGTGTCCCGGAGAGCCTCCAACGGCCGGGCAATTTTCTTGAACGGATCAAAATACTGGAGTGCCTCGTCAACACTCAGTTCCAGCACCTGGGCAATGTTCTTTTCCCGAAGCTCGATGTCGAGGGTCTCGCGGTTGAACCTTGTACCGTCGCACGACTCACAACGCACAAACGCCGGCGGCATAAAACTCAGTTCCAGCTTGATCGTGCCCGTGCCTTCACATTCCGGACATCGCCCCTGCTTGCTGTTGAACGAGAAACGGCTGGGCGAATAGCCCCTCAGCCGCGCCTCCGGGGTCTGCGAAAACAAGCGCCGGATCTCATCAAAAAATCCGACATACGTCGCCGGAATCGACCGCGGCGTCCTGCCGATCGGTGATTGATCGACTTCGTACACCGCCCGAAGTGTTTCGTGGCCCGAGAGCTGTCCGCCGGCCGAAGCGGTGTTTTTCGGACCGCCCCGCTGCAGGGCTGCCTTCACCTTCGGAAAAAGGCATTCCCGCACCAGGGTGCTTTTTCCGGAACCACTCACGCCGGTCACCACCACCAGGCGGTTTAATGGAAAAAACACGTCGACCTTCCGCAGGTTGTTTTTTGAAACACCGGTCAGTGTCAGGCCGGCTGAGGCATCCACCGCACTTCGTCCGGACTTCGACCCACCCGGCAAGACCACCGGTCGCCTCGTGCGCCCATGAGGAAACACCCGATGCTCGCGCAGGCATTTGCCGGTGATCGAATCCGGGTGCCGCGACAACTCCTCCAGCGTACCGCCGGCGACCACCTGCCCGCCGTGCACTCCCGCCCCCGGCCCGAGGTCAATGATGTAGTCCGCACAACGCATGGTCTGTTCGTCGTGCTCCACAACGACCAGGGTATTGCCGCGGTCTTTGAGTATCTTCAGGGCTTCGAGAAGTTGCGCGTTATCGCGCGCATGCAAACCGATGGTGGGTTCGTCCAGCACATAGAGCACACCGCAGAGATTCGAACCCAGCTGGGCCGCGAGCCGGATGCGTTGTGCCTCGCCTCCGGAAAGCGTGGTCGCGCCGCGTCCCAACTGGAGATACCCCAGGCCCACCTGCCGAAGAAACCGGAGACGCTCCCGGATCTCGGGGATGATGTCCCGCGCGATCTCGGCGTCGCGTCGCTGCAGCCTGAGCCCTGCAAAATAATCGAACGCTGCGTCCACCGAAGCGTTCCCGAGTATCTCCACGGTCATCGCCTGATCCGATCCCAGCGCGGAGACCTTCGAACCCCGGCCTTCAGGCCGTACCTGCGGTGCGGGGGCATCCAATCGCAGGCGAACGGCACGCGCCACCTTGTTCAAACGACTCCCACCGCAATCCGTGCAAGGCTCGCGCTCCCCTTCCTGCCAGCCAAACCACGACTCCTCGATGGCATCGGCCCGCGCGCCACGGTCGACATCGGGCAAATAGAACAGTTCCCCGAAACCGCGACAGGACGTACACCAACCCTGGGACGAGTTGTAACTAAAATCCTTCGGATCGAGCGGTTCAAACGATTGCCCGCACCCGGGACACGCCCGGAGCGTCGAGTGAATGGAGGTTTTCCCGTGATTATCCAGGGCGAGCAGGGTGCCGTGCCCGAGCTGGATCGTTTCGTCGATCAACTGCTGGGCCGTCTTGCCCTCGCTGGAGGCGCGCCCGGGGTCCGCATCGAGCACGCCGGTGACAATCTCAATCGTATGCTCCCGGAACCGATCGAGCCGGAGTCGTTCGGCGGTGGACACGATTTTACCGTCGGCGCGAATCTCGGCGTACCCCCGTTTGGCCGCCCACGCCGCCACTTCCGTGTGAAAGCCCTTGCGACTTTTTACAACCGGAGCCAGGAGCAGCAGATCGCCCCGCCGTTTGAGATCCTTCCGGAGAGACTCGGACACGCCGTCGCGGGTCTGGGCCTCCACCGCCAGCTGGCACTGAGGACAAAACTGGGTGCCCAACCGGGCAAAGAGCAGGCGGATGAAATGGTACACCTCCGTAACCGTGGCCACCGTGCTTTTGCCGCCGCCGGTTGAATTCCGCTGTTCAATGCTCACGGTTGGCGGAATCCCGGTCACCAGATCGACATCCGGCCTGGCAAGCTGCTCGACAAACTGCCGCGCGTAGGCGCTCATCGAATCCAGGAACCGCCTCTGTCCTTCGGCAAACAAAAGATCAAACGCCAGGGTGCTCTTTCCCGAACCGCTCACCCCGGTGATCACCACAAACTTTCCCCGCGGAATATCCAGCGAAATGTTCTTGAGATTATGTTCACGCGCTCCGTGAATGGCTATGACACCGTCCGCCGGGTTGAACTGGGTTCCGTTTCGAATCACGCCGCATTCATACCATCGAGCCCGGATTTGGAAAGCAGAAGCGATCGACCGCCCGCAGATTCAGGGCATGCACAGGGGAAACAACCGCGGTGGCACAAGGCCTCCGAGCGCCGCACCCCGGCAATTGTGCTGGGCAGGTGAATCGCGATTTGATAGCAATGGCACCCATGTCAGCCGCTCCAAAGCGCGTGAGACCCGGATCCACCAAACCAGGCCGTGCACCAACCCGGAACACCTCCTCACCGGGCGAGTCCCTGGCCACCCGGCTGGACGGAATCACCAGCTCCGCCACCGAGGCGATCCTGACACTGGATGCGGACGGCATCATCCTGGGATGGAATCCGGCCGCGACCCGATTGTTCGGGCACTCGCGACCATCTGCACTGGGCAAACCCATCACCGAATTGCTGGTTCCGGAACACGATCGAACCCGATTCACATCGATTCTCCGGAAATCTCTGGATCGCGTGTCCCCTGCACCCCCGGGTCGCGTCTCCCGGATCACCGCGGAGGGATCGACCGGCAGTCGCCTTGATTTGGAAATGGTGCTTACCCGGTTTGAGACCAAGGATCCGACACCGCTTCTCACCGCCCAGTTCCGGCTTCCCTCCAATAGCGCGCCGGCCGCGCCCGGACACCGCGAGCCGGTGCACCCGGAACACGATTTCATCCAACTCAAGAGCCGGTTCCTCTGTCTGGTATCCCACGAGTTCCGAACCCCCCTGGCAATCATCCTCTCGACATCCGAAATCCTCGAAGCCTATTTCGAACGGCTCCCGGAAGCCAAACGCCAGGCCCATCTGCGCACCCTGGTCAGGGCAACCAAACGAATCGGCACCCTGCTCGATCAGGTGGGGTTGATTCAGAAGACGAGCGAATCAAAGGCCGCCGTCAACAGATCCCGCATGGATTTGGGCCGATTTTGCCGAAGCCTCGTCGAGGAAGTGCTGACCGAGACCGAACACCGCAATCCGGTCGATCTGGAACTCTCCGCCGGACTGCCGGAGGCGACCGGAGATCCGGTGTTGCTTCGCCAGATCCTCAAACCGCCCCTGACCAATGCAATTGTATTTTCGGCCGCCGACTCGCCGATCGGGCTCCGGGTGCGACAGGAGGATCCGTTTGCGGTCTTCGAAATCTCCGACTCCGGCAGCGGCATTCCCGAGGAACATCTGGAACAGGTGTTTGAACCTTTTTTCAGGTCGCCCGATGTGGAAACGCTTCCCGGGCTGGGGCTGGGCCTGGCTATTGCGCGAAACAGCGCCCATCAGCATGATGGTGAAATGCGGATCGTGAAGAATCAGGACCGCGGCACCCGGGTTGTGATTCGTATCCCACTCTTTCCATCCGGGGAGAGCCCGGGGCAATCGTTGAAGGAATTATGAAATCTGTGTTGGTAGTGGAAGACCAGATCGAGATGCTTGAAAGCATTCAGACCATTCTCGAAATGGAGGGGTATCGGGTCCTGACCGCGAGTCACGGACGCGCCGGTCTGCAAATGGCTCGCGAACACAACCCGGACCTCATCCTGTCGGATGTCATGATGCCGGAGATGAACGGATACGACCTGCTCAGGGAACTCCGCGCCACCAGCGGCCTGGAATCCACACCGTTCATCTTCATGACCGCACTGGCCGAAAGCACCGACATGCGCCGGGGAATGAACCTCGGCGCGGATGATTACCTCACGAAACCAGTGTCCCGGGAATCGTTGCTCGAGACCATCGTCGCCCGGTTCGCTCGCCAACTCGCGCAACAGCCCCCCCGGGACCGTCAAAAGGCATTCCGACCGGATTTCAGCTCACCCCAACCCCTGGTCGACCGGTTCAAGCTCACGCCCCGCGAAGCGGAAGTGCTTCTCTGGGTAAGCCAGGGCAAGAGCAACGGGGATATCGCCGTGATTCTCGGCATGGCCGAAAAAACGGTCAAAAAGCATCTGACCCACGTTTTTGAGAAACTCGGAGTCGAAGGCCGAAACCCAGCCACCCTTGCCGCCTTGGAAGTGCTCAGCGGAGATTAAACCCAAAAGAACGAAATTGCTTGCCCCTCTTTTTGTCTAACGCATAGTATGCGCACGATGGTTCGAAGAGGGGTCCGGTGACCTCCGCAGAACCCGTCGATCGAGATTCGTCTGTTTATGCGCGGTTAGCTCAGTGGTAGAGCATTACCTTGACACGGTAGGGGTCACTGGTTCGAACCCAGTATCGCGCACCATTCTTCCCCAATAGTTTACGTTCGAAACCAATCCGGAACAGGTCGCTACATCGGCAATGTGATTGATGCGGCGCTCGGATCCTCGCTTTACCGCCCTGCCCCCCCCGCGACAATACGGTCTGTCGCAGCGCGACAGACCTTACCCGGAAACTGTTTGGCGGTTCATGGGCGAGGATCTCCAAGAAATGAATGCGAATCGGGACCGTTGAACGCTCCCCCACCTGTAGCGCCGATTGGCAATCCGCGATACGGCAGACTACCAGTCTGCGCTACATTTAACCAGTTAATGGAGTGGGCGCGGAGGCACCTTCCAGGTCAATGTGCTTCATGGCCTCCGTTGCCCATGTCTGAACGGTGAGTGATTCGCTGACCCCCACCCACATTTTCCGGCTCGCCATTCCCGCGAGGGCACCACATCCTCCCCCGATGCCCGCCAATGTGACCCAATTGCTCACTGCCATTGATGCAGGCGATCCAAAGGCCGCAGAGGAATTGTTGACGCAGACGTTCTTTTTCCCCATCTGCGGCCCGATGCTCACCGGGACGGTTCGCGCCACCTTCCCCCTTCTCCCATTCCGAATATCGGTAGGGCGAAGCGTCCCCGCTGAGCCGCCCCAACCGCAGCCCCCCCCGTTGGTCTATGGGGAGCTTCGACGACTGGCGGGCGCGCGCATGGCGCAGGAACATGCCGGGCACACGCTGCAACCCACCGACCTGGTTCACGAAGCCTGGCTCCGAATAGGCGGGGACGTCCAGCCTGACTGGAAAAACCGCTGTCATTTCTTTGCAGCGGCGGCCGAGGCGATGCGCCGCATTCTCGTTGACCGTGCCCGGAAACGACTTGCCGCAAAACGCGGTGGCGGCACACAACGCGTGGACCTGGACGATATCAACATCCCCACTCTCACAAACGACGATGACAGCTTGCTGCGCGTCCATGAAGCGCTCGAGAAGCTGGCCGCCGTCGATCCGCGCAAGTCGGAGCTGGTCAAGCTCCGCTATTTCGTTGGCATGAACTTCGACGAAGCGGCCGCGGCATTGGGCATTGCCGTGCCGACCGCCAAGCAATGGTGGGCCTACGCCCGTGCCTGGCTTTCGGTAGAACTCGGCGGGAACAGCAAACTTTTTTGAAGTTTCCTCCATACTTTTTGCTGTTGGAATCCGCATGATAGAGCGTATGGACGGCAATTCATCGAAAAACGACGATCAAAAGCACCTCCGGGAACAGGCCCTTTTCGCTGCGGCTCTGGACCGGGCCGCTGAAGAGAGAACCGCCTTTCTCGATGGCGCGTGTCATGGCGAACCCGCTCTCCGCCAACGACTCGAAGCGTTGCTGGCCGCGCATGAACAACCCGCACCGGAATTGGGCAACGATTCCGAGACCACTGTAAAAAACAACGAGGGGATTCGAGATCTCGACGAAGCTGTCGGCCAGACCATCGGACGGTACAAGTTGCTGGAGCAAATCGGTGAGGGCGGCTGCGGCGTGGTCTATGTCGCCGAACAGACCGAGCCGGTGCGGCGTCGCGTCGCGCTCAAGGTCATCAAACTGGGCATGGACACGAAGCAGGTCGTCGCCCGGTTCGAAGCCGAGCGCCAGGCGCTGGCGATGATGGATCATCCCAACATCGCCAAGGTGCTCGATGCGGGAACCACCGAGCCTTCGCATGGAGTCCCGCCTTCAGGCGGTCCGGACCGGCTCAAGCCGGGACTACAAGCCATTCCCGCAGGTCGTCCCTTCTTCGTCATGGAACTGGTCCGCGGCATTCCAGTGACCCATTACTGCGACCAGGCCAATCTCAGCACCAGGGAACGACTCGATCTGTTCATTAAGGTTTGTCATGCCATCCAGCACGCGCACCAGAAGGGGATCATCCATCGGGACATCAAGCCCTCGAACATCCTCGTGACGCTGCACGACGGTGTGCCCGTGCCAAAGGTGATCGACTTCGGCATCGCCAAGGCCACGGAAGGCCGGCTGACGGACAACACGGTTTACACGCAGCTGCACCAGTTCATCGGCACCCCGGCTTACATGAGTCCGGAACAGGCGGAGATGAGCGGCTTGGACGTGGACACTCGATCGGACATCTACGCCCTGGGCGTGCTCCTGTATGAGCTGCTCACCGGGGCCCCACCCTTCGACGGGAAAGAGCTGATGTCGATGGGCATCGACGCGATGCGCAGGACCATCCGGGAGAAGGAACCGGCAAGGCCATCCACCAAGCTCGCCACACTTCAGGGAGAAGACCTGACGACGACCGCGAAACGGCGGTCGGTGGAAACGTCCAAACTGGCAAACCTGCTGAAAGGCGATCTGGATTGGATCGTGATGAAGTGCCTGGAGAAAGACCGCGCCCGCCGTTACGAAACAGCCAACGGACTAGCCGCCGACATCAAACGGCACCTGACCAACGAACCCGTCGTCGCCCGACCTCCGAGTGCCGCCTACAAGCTCCAGAAAGCTTGGCGGCGGAACAAGGTGGTCTATACGGCGACCATTGCGGTGACGTTCGCGCTGAGCCTGGGCCTCGGCGTGAGCATCACCCAGGCCCTAAGAGCGACCCAGGAAAAGGAGAAGGCGGTCCTGGCTCAAAACGATGCCGACCAGAAAGCCCAAGAAGCGCTGACCGCTCAAGCCAAGGCGGAAGAGCAGAGGCAAATGGTTCGCCGCCGGGCTTATGTGGGTGACATGACGCTGGTCCAGCAAGCCATCGAAGAAGGGAATCTGGCCCGCGCCAGAAACCTCCTCGAACGCAACCGCCCGAACGCGGGCGAGGAGGACATTCGCGGGTTCGAGTGGCGTTACCTTTGGGAGCAGGCAAAAAGCGACGAGGAGAGGAAACTTGGTGAATATGATGGAGGCACGGGTGAGCTGGCGGTTTCGCCGGATGGTAACTACCTGGCGAGTGCAGCCCCGCGAGGTATTGAAATTCGATCCTTCCAAAACTCTGACTTTCTCTTGCCGCTGACAAACACCGGAGACGGGTCAATCCACTTTTCTCCGGACGGCCGGTTTCTGGCGAGGGTTCGGAGCGGTAAGCTCGTTCTTTGGAGCACGCGCACTTGGAAGGAAGAGGCGGAGGTGTCCGGAGTGACCTCCCCCTTTGTGTTCGCGCAAAATGGACGCCTCATTGTGGCGCGGCAAGGCGATCACCTGTCAATATGGAACACTGAAAACGGCGCGAAAACCGCAGACCTTCCCGGCACCATTACGTTCGGCACCCATTCTCAAGCCCTGACCGTGTCCCTGGATGGAAACACCGTGTTTGCGGATGATTCCGGCACTATTCGTTCATGGGATCTTAAAACCCGGATCCAACTGGAGCCGATGAGCTATTCACCGGGAGGGTGGGCAACTTCTCTGGCGGTGTCTCCCCAGGGTCTGTTAGCTGTCGCGCACTGGAACGGACAGGTGACGCTTTGGGACTTCGAGACCCGCCGACTGCTGCATGAGTTTGAGGACCATCTGGCTTGGGTCAGCAGCGTGGTGTTTTCTCCGGACGGCACCTTTCTCGCCTCTGCCAGCGCTGACCAGAACATCCGTCTTTACGAAACCGGGAGTAAAAAACTTTCCCGCCGTTTCAATGGTCACCTTGGCGAGATTCTGGCGCTCCAGTTTTCCCATGACGGTCATTGGTTGGTCTCGGGGAGTCGACGGGATCGATCAGTGCGTCTGTGGGATGCGACCGAGAAATTGCAGGGACGAAATCAAATCAAGATTTCGGTGCCACTCCGCTTTGTTGACTCGAACCGCTCTTTGATTTGCGCGTCCCAGAAGCTGGGTTTGGCCCGGGTGGATGTCAGGACGGGAATCATCCAACCGATGGCAAGCGCACCTGCTTCCTTGATACCATCCGACATTGACATTGCGAAGGGCCTTCAATTGTCACATTCACCGGATGGGACCCGAGCGGCAGCCATGCTGGGAGACGGCCGTGAATGGCTGGTATGGAATACTCTTTCCGGCGACCGCGAGACAGTTCTCACGAACTCACCCGTTCTGATCGAAAGCGTCGCGTTTTCGGAGGACGGCAAACACCTGGCTGTCGCTGGAAAAGGATCGCCCGTTCGATTATGGGATACCACCGACTGGTCCTCCGAACTACTCGGCGACTCGATCTCCAGTCAAGTCTGGCGATTGGCCTTTTCACCGGACGGTTCGCGTCTGGCTCTGGCGGATAATTCTGGCGCAACGGTCATTGATCTCGCTTCCCAAAAGATCCTTTTCCGCGCTCAAGTAGGCATGGTCATGAGTCTGGCTTTTTCTCCGGATGGAAAACTCCTGGCGGCAGGCACTGGAGGAAATCCGATCTATCTCTGGGATCCGAATACCGGAAAGGAGCTTGGGATTCTTCGTGGTCACGTCGCCGGGCCTTGGGGCCTGTCGTTCTCTCCCGATGGAAGGACCCTCGCCAGTTGCGGGGACAGTCGGGTGAAGCTTTGGAACATCGAAACACAGCAGGAGATGCTGACACTCACACGATTCAGCGGCGAAGCGGGCGAAGTCTTGTTCTCCTCGGACGGCTCGTGCCTTGCCGCCAGTTCGCTGGATGGCTACGTGCATCTCTGGCGTGCGCCTTCACTCGAGGAAATCGCGGTCACCGAGGTCAGGGAGAAAGCGGAGGGCAAAGAGCGATGAACGTAAACCGCGTAGAAGCCCTGTTTGCGATGGCGCTGGAAAAATCAGGTTACACGAGCGTGAAACCGAAACAGGCATTGATACGTTGGACCAACGCCCTGCGACGTGCCGTCGTCACCGATCCTCGACGCCGGTACAGCTGCTCCTTCTCCACGAGATACATCAGATCGCACTTGACCAGCGTTTCCCAGTCCACTCCATCGGCGCCGTTGAGCATGACCTCATTCTCCCGCGCTGGACGGTTCGCACGCTGGCTGGATCCGATCAATACGTTCACCAGCGGTGCACGCGCAACACGGTCCGGATGGCTCACGATGACCGCCGGATGCGGTCCGGCATCGGCGAAGTCGCACGTCCAGATCTCCCATTGCTTCATTCAGTCTCGACCTGAAGGGTGGACGCTCTGGCAGTGCGCCGCTCGGCTCGATTCTCCGCCTGCTTGTAGAGATGTTTCAAGGAACCCGGCGGAAAGATGGCGGATGATAACGTCCGCTCCTCGGCGTCCAGGATCCGCAAGCCGGCGCGCACAACCTCGCTGGAATTGTTGTAACGGCCACTGGCAACCAGCCGCTCGATCAGTTCCTCGAAGTGCTTCGTCAAGGCGATGTTCACGGCGGGCATCTTGGAATAGATGCTATCTATTGTCAACGACCGCGCTGCCATCCTTAATCTAATGCCGCATGAACTCCTCTCGTGAAGAACTTCTTTTTCATGGAGTCCCGCCTTCAGGCGGTCCGGACCGGCTCAAGCCGGGACTACAAGCCATTCCCGCAGGTCGTCCCTTCTTCGTCATGGAACTGGTGCGCGGCATTCCATTGACCCAATACAAGAGACCGGTGGAAGTTCGAGACTTCGCGGCGGTCCAGACGCTAAGCAACAAACTCGAGCGCCTTGCGCTCGGGCGACTTCGGCTCGAGCAGCGCGGCGATGCCTTGATCGAGCGTGGCTAGCACACCACCCCGGCTAAGGGCCAGACCCAGCAGATACGCATCGGTTACTTGTTGATGCCCTACAAGCCGCAGCCCGGCGAACGCAATCGCTTCGGCGAGAGGCAGTTGATCCGGCCAGAAAGAGTGGTCCTTCGGATTCAATGCGTCGCACGTCCTCGGTGGTAACTTTTGAAGTAACATCCTGTTGAAAAGAGAAAACTTTTTTGAAGGGTTTCAGGATCGGATTGCGCCATTAAAGTTCAGGCATCCCAATCATGAACGAATCAAATCCAGCCTCATCGCCGTCAGAGCGGGAGCTGTTCTTCGAAGCCCTGGGCAAGACATCGAAAGAAGAGCGGTCGATTTTTCTGGACGGTGCCTGCTTCAACCAGCCGGAGCTACGCCGCCGGATTGAGGAACTGCTAGCCAGCCATGCCCGGCAGGACAGCTTTCTGGAGGAACCGGCCGTGGAAGGCATTACCACGCTGCAGGGGACCCCGTTGTCCGAAGGGCCGGGGACGGTGGTCGGCCGCTACAAGCTCCTGCAGAAAGTCGGCGAGGGCGGGATGGGCGTGGTTTACATGGCCGAACAGACCGAGCCGGTCACCCGCAAGGTGGCCCTCAAGATCATCAAGCTGGGGATGGACACCAAACAGGTGATCGCAAGATTCGAGGCCGAGCGCCAGGCATTGGCGATGATGAATCATCCCAATATCGCCAAGGTCCTCGATGCCGGAGCGACGGATACGGGCCGGCCTTACTTCGTCATGGAACTGGTCCGGGGCGTGCCCATCACCGAATACTGCGACAAGAACAAGCTCTCCACCCAGGAACGGTTGAACCTGTTCATCCCCGTCTGCAACGCAATCCAGCACGCCCACCAGAAGGGCATCATTCACCGCGACATCAAACCCAGCAACGTGATGGTCACCCTGAATGACGGCGTGCCGCATCCGATGGTGATCGATTTTGGCATCGCCAAGGCGACAAACCAGAAACTGACCGAGAAGACGCTCTTCACCAACTACGCCCAGATGATCGGGACGCCCGCCTACATGAGCCCCGAGCAGGCGGAGATGAGCAAACTGGATGTGGACACCCGGACGGACGTGTATTCGCTGGGCGTACTGCTTTACGAACTGTTGACCGGCACGACGCCGTTTCCCTCGAAGGAGCTGCTGAGCATGGGCTACGGGGAGATGCAGAAGGTCATTGCCGAGAGAGAACCGCCGAAGCCATCGACACGCATGAGCACGATGGAAAACGAGACCCGGACGGTGGTGGCGAAGAACCGGAGCATGGAGGTAAGTGCGTTAGGCAAGTTGTTCCAGGGGGATCTGGACTGGATCGTGATGAAGGCCTTGGAAAAGGATCGGACGCACCGCTACGAAACGGTCAATGGGCTCGCCGCCGACATCAAACGGCACTTGAACAACGAACCAGTGAGCGCCGCCGCGCCCACTTTCCGGTATCAGCTCCAGAAGTTCGCCCGACGGAACAAGCGGTACGTGAGAGTGGCCGCGGCAGTGGCCGGGATGCTGGTGCTGGCCACCGGCTTCGCCACCTTTCAGGCAGTGCGGGCCACGCGAGCCGAAAGGGCGCAGACCAAACAGAGAGAGATCGCGCTCAAGGCATTGGATGGGGAAAAGGAACAACATGCCAAGGCGGAAGCCGAGCAGCAACGCGCAGATACCGCGTTGAGGCTCGCCACCAAGAGTCAGCGGCAATCGCGCCGGCAGCTCTACGCGGCCGACATGAGCCTCGCCCAGCAATCTCTCAAGATGAATAATCTCGGTCGTGCGCGCCGGTTGCTGGAACGGCACCGA
This sequence comes from Verrucomicrobiota bacterium, assembly GCA_021733945.1. Taxonomy (GTDB): domain Bacteria; phylum Verrucomicrobiota; class Verrucomicrobiia; order Limisphaerales; family SIBE01; genus JAIPJX01. The sequence goes on from JAIPJX010000041.1 coordinate 20,896, forward strand.
CCCCAGTTGGGCGAGGAGGATCTGCGCGGCTGGGAGTGGCGCTATCTCTGGCAACTGACCCGCAGCAGTGCCCTCACCACACTCACGAACCGTCCGACCCGTGGAGGTAGTGTCAGCTTTTCGCCGGACGGCACTCGCCTGGCCGTGGGCTGGTGGAATGGGCAGGTCGATCTTTGGGACGTTGCAGGGCGACGATTGATCCGGTCTCTCACGGTTCCAGCATCCGAAAACTCAGGTCGCGCGCGTGCCGTCTTTTCACCAGTGAGCAATCTTCTGGCCGCCACATTGGGAGTCAACGTTGTTTCCCTTTATGACATGGACTCCGGCCGGGAATCCATTCTTTGGCAGAGGCCCGACAAAAGCCGCTGGATCATCAATGATCTGGCTTTCTCGCAGGATGGTTCGAAGGTGGTCTTCACAGCGGGGACTGCCTTTGGATCGAGTGGATTTGCCTGGGTTGTGGATGTTTCCACCGGGAAGATTGAACAGCCCATTCCCAGCTGGCTCGATCAGTTTTCGCTGGCCACCCGGCTGTCTCCCGACAATCGGCGTCTCTACCTGGCAGCGCGTGACAGCGCCTCGCGTCCTCCCGGCATTCAGTGTATTGACCTCACCACCGGCCGGGAAATCTGGCCAAGCATTCCTCTGCCAGACGCGCAACCGGAATCGGCATTGACCGCATTGGCAGTCTCACCCGACGGACACTCGATCGCATCGAGTTCTGGATTTGAAGATACGGATATCCACATCTGGGATGCGGAAACCGGAGGGCACTCGCGCAAACTCGAGGGACACTCCGCCTACGTTATGGAGCTGGTGTTCAGCAGGGACGGACGTGCTTTGATCTCCGCCGGCAGTGATCAAACCATCCGGTTCTGGGACACGAAAACCTGGACTGAAACCAGGGTACTCCGGGGGAACACCGACGAGGTTCAAGGCGTCGCGATCTCGGATACCGCCGGGCTCGTGGCCAGTGCCAGCAAAAGTGGAGACCTCATGTTGTGGAAAACAGACCGGGAGGCCGCGGCGGAGACCTATGTCCCTCTTGAAGGAGATCTCCAATCAGATGATGTCCTGGGAGTGGATGGTTCGCGCGTTCTGGCGCTTTCCGACGAAGGACAGCCTCCCCGGTTGATTGATCTCAAGCAAAACGCACCGGCGATGTCGTTGCCGGAACTCGGTTCCTCCAGCAACTTTCTCGGCAGGTTTGGCACCAACGTTTTCTGCCGCTGGGATGGGACCAATCAGATCCTCCTTAGCCAATGGAGCGGATCTAAATTCGTTCCGCAGGGTGCCGTCGCAGTGGATTCAGGCGCACGCCCGACCGGGGTGGCCTATCATGCCGGTCGCAGATTGCTGGCATGGGCGGCAGGAACGAACTCATCATTGGTTTATCTGGTGAATCTCATGGCTCCGGACCGCCGCATCGGACTCAAAAGTGATATTCTTGGATTGAGTCCCTTAAGATTCAGTCCGGATGGAAACTACCTTGCCGCCAACAACCCGAGCCAGGACGCGCTGCTGGTTTGGAACGTTGAAACGGGCGGAAGAGTGGTGTCCATCCATACAGAATCTTCTCTCGTGAGGTTTGCGGGGGCCAGCACGCTGGTGGTTGCAAGGGGAGGGCGTGGTGATATTCACGACGTTACGTTCTATGATTTGCTTCACACTAACAGGGAACCGCGTCGATTCAACGGAAGGATATTCCCCTCCGCATTGAAGATCTCGCCCGATGGCAGACTGGTGGTCATGGCTACCGGAGGCGGTCAGATTCGGTGGTTCGATCCGGTCGAGGCGGTGGAGATCGAATCCGTTCGAGGCCATATAAACGCGGCAGCTGGCATTGCCTTCTCACCCGATGGCCGGCGGGTGATTTCGACGGCCATCGGGCGGGAGGCAGTGAAAGTCTGGGATGCTGGCACCCGGCAGGAACTGCTCACTCTGGAGGGCCGCGGTTCCTATCTGAATAAAGCCGGATGGAGCTTAGACGGGGATGTGATCATCACCGGCCCACCGTGGCAGTCTTGGCGCGCGCCGTCCTTTGAGGAAATCGCCACCGCCGAGGCGAAGGAGATAGCGGAAAGCAATTTGCGATGAATCCAAGCCGCACCTCATTCCGAACCAAACACCACCAACCAAAATCATGAAAACCTTCATCACACTTGTGCTCACAGGATGGCTCACCTGCCTTCCATCGATGGCAGCCGGCCCACCATCTTCCAACAACAACAACAACCTCTTTAACGCCATCCGCGCCGGTGACCATGCCGCGGTGCGGTCCCTGATCAAAACCGGGACCGGCGTCAACGCCCGCGATGACGAAGGCAACACTCCGCTGATCGCCGCGGCGTTGAACGCCGATGTTGCCGTGCTGAAACTGCTCATCGAGGCCGGAGCCGAAGTGAACGCAACCAACCAGGCCGGTGCCAGCGCGTTGCTGCGTGCGGCCACGTTCATGGACAAGACCCGGCTACTCGTCACGGCGGGAGCCGATGTCAAAGCGCGCTCTCAATTGGGCAACGGCGTGCTTATCCTCGCCGCGCGGAAGCCGGGCAACAGCGGGACCGTGAAACTGCTGCTGGACCGCGGCGTGGAGGTCAACGCGACGAATGGGTTCGGGGGAACGGCGTTGATGGCCGCGGTGGCCGCAGAGGACACCCAATCCGTTCGCCTGTTGCTCGACCAGGGTGCCGATGTGAACGCCGGGCCCAAAATGAATAACCAGGGTTTTCTCTTTGGCGGCGGCCGTTCGCCTTTAATGTGGGCGGCTTTCCGCGGAAATGAAGAATTGACTCGGCTGCTCCTCGCCCGTGGTGCGAACGTCAATGGAGCCACGCTGATTGGCGGTGCCCTTAAGCAGGCGGCGTGGGCTGGGAACCCCAAGATTGCCCGAGTTCTGCTCGACGCCGGTGCGCCGGTGGATCAACGCGACCGAAGGACCAACTACACGCCCCTGCACTGGGCGGCCTCCTCAGAGAAATTCGATGCCACGCTGGTGCAACTGCTGCTCGCGCGCGGCGCGGATGTCAACGCCGAGGGCGGTCAAACGCTCGACAACTTTCTTGGTGTGGCGCAAACCCCGTTGATGCTCGCCCTGAAGCGCGGGGAGACGCCAATAGTCGCCGCTCTGCGCAAGGCAGGCGCGCATGAGGTTGAGCCACTATCAAAAAAACCTAACGCCGTACCAGCACGAACTGCAGTGAGTTCCGCCGACACGGACACGATGATTGATGCGATACGACGCGCGCTTCCACCGCTGCAGAAGTCGGCGGTCGAATCCAAGGCAACTTATCTCCGGCACGCGAGTCGGCAGGATTGTGTTTCGTGTCACCAGCAATCCCTCCCGTTGAGCGCAATTGGCGTGGCCCAGAGCCGACATTTTGCAGTGGATGAGACGGCGTTGAACCAGATGATGGCTGATATTGGACGCTTCGCTGTCATGAATCAGGAACTGAATCTGGAAGCAACGTTTCACCCGGCGCCAGCCATTCAATATGGCTACACGCTGCTCGCGCGCCATCTAAACGAGCAGACTCCCTCAATGTCCACGGATTCACAGGTGCATTTCTTGACCGTTATGCAGCAAGCTGACGGGCACTGGGCGTGGAATCTCCCGCGGCCTCCCATTCAGTCGAGTGACATCGTGGCTACGGCGCTCGCAATGCAGGCGATCCAGTCCTATGCCCCCCCGGGACGTAAGCATGAAATCAACGAGCGGGTGGGCCGCGCGCAGGCATGGCTGTTGAAGGCAAAGCCGGAAGGGAACGAGGAACGCACTTTTCAGCTCCTCGGGCTCGCCTGGGCCGGCGAACGGCCCGACCGACTGAAGCCATTCGCGGAAGCCTTGATCCGGGACCAACGCGATGACGGCGGATGGTCGCAGCTGGCGAAACTTTCCAGTGATGCTTACGCCACCGGCCAGGCGCTCTACTCATTGCAAGTGGCCGGACTCGGCGCCGGCCACCCTGCCGTGCGAAAGGGCATCGAGTTTCTGCTTCGCACCCAGCTCGACGATGGCACCTGGTATGTAGCGACGCGCTCTCATCCGTTCCAACCGTCGATGGAGAGCGGTTTTCCTCACGGCAAGGATGGCTGGATTTCGTGCGCCGCGACCTGCTGGGCGGTGATGGCGCTCGCCATGTCCCTGGATCCGAGCGAAGTGCCGGCGACAATCCCGGCGATTGCCTGGTTCCAATCCCCAGCCCCATCCGCTGCTTCCAATGCGTCTATTGAGGTGGCGGGAGCAGTGGAGTTCACCCGCGACATCCAGCCTCTGCTCGAACGTTCCTGTGTGGCGTGTCACAGCGGCGAAAAACCCAAGGGCGGCTTCCAAGTGACCGGACGGACAGCCTTGCTCAAAGGCGGCAAGCGGGGCGATGCGGTTGTCATTCCCGGCAAGGCGGATGCCAGTCCGTTAGTCCGCTTCGTCCGAGATCAGGTCGAGGACATGGAGATGCCCCCGTTGGACAAGCGCGGGAAATATCCCGCGTTGACGACGGACGAGACCCTGCGGCTCCGAGCCTGGATTAATCGAGGCGCGGTGTGGCCGGAGGGGCTATCCCTCCGAGCAGCCGGAAAGTGACTCGACGCCAAACCATTCACCAAAACTTTTTAATGGGACGTGTGCTCAATCGGAAAGGTGAACCGCTGAAAGGGTTTCGTATCGAGGTCTGGCAGGCGAACACTCATGGGCGCTACGCACACCCATCCGACTCAAATCCCGCACCCCTGGATCCAAGGCGTCGTGGAGCCCTGGTACGTGGCGTATAATCCCTCGTCATCCAACCCCGACGGGTTATGCTCCACCCCATGCCCAGTGACGTGACTCAACTGCTCAGTTCCATTGAATCCGGCGATCCGAAGGCAGCCGAGGAATTGCTGCCGCTGGTATATGAGGAGCTTCGACGACTGGCGGCGCACAAGATGGCCAATGAACGACCCGGGCAGACCCTGCAGGCGACAGCCCTCGTCCATGAAGCCTGGGTGAAGCTGGCTGGTTCCAGTCAACAGCAGTGGCGGGGACGTTCGCACTTTTTCGGCGCCGCAGCCGAGGCCATGCGCCGAATCCTCATCGACAAGGCGCGACGCCGGACGGCGCAAAAACGTGGCGACGGGATTCAATTGGAGAAACTCAACGAATCCAGGATCGAACTCCGCGCACCCCCCGACGAAATCCTCGCGGTCAGCGAAGCGCTGGACCAGCTGGCCAAAAAGGAACCAGTCAGTGCCGAGGTGGTCAAACTGAAGTACTTCGTGGGGATGACGCTCCCGGAGATTGCCGAAGCTCTCGATGTGTCATTGAGCACAGTTGAACGGCACTGGTCTTTCGCAAAGGCCTGGCTGCGCACCGCTGTTCGGGGGGATTCCGGAGCGAACGCTCCTTCGGGTTAAAAAAGAAAACCTTTTTTGAAGGGTTTCAGGATCGGATTGCGCCATTAAAGGTCAGGCATCCCAATCATGAACGAATCAAATCCAGCCTCATCGCCGTCAGAGCGGGAGCTGTTCTTCGAAGCCTTGGGCAAGACATCGAAAGAAGCACGCTCCGACTTTCTGGACGGTGCCTGCTTCAACCAGCCAGAGCTGCGCCGCCGCATTGAAGAGCTGCTCGCGAGCCATGCCCGGCAGGATAGCTTCATGAAAGAAGCCGCCCTTGACGGTGCCACCACACTCCAGGAGACCCCGCTCTCTGAAAGCCCCGGCACGGTCATCGATCGCTACAAGCTGCTCCAGCAGATCGGAGAGGGTGGAATGGGTGTCGTCTACATGGCGGAACAGACCGAACCCGTGACACGCAAGGTCGCGCTCAAGATCATCAAGCTGGGCATGGACACCAAACAGGTCGTTGCCCGTTTCGAAGCCGAGCGACAGGCCCTGGCCATGATGGATCATCCCAACATTGCGAAAGTGTTGGACGCCGGAGCCACGGACACCGGCCGCCCATATTTCGTCATGGAGCTGGTGCGCGGAGTGCCCATCACCGAATACTGCGACAAGAACAAACTCTCCACCCTGGAACGGCTCAACCTGTTCATTCCCGTGTGCCAGGCCATCCAGCATGCCCACCAGAAAGGAATCATTCATCGCGACATCAAGCCCTCCAACGTGATGGTCACGTTGCATGACGGCAACGCCGTTCCGAAAGTGATCGACTTTGGAATCGCCAAGGCCACGAACCAGAAGCTGACCGAGAAGACGCTGTTCACGAACTACGCGCAAATGATCGGGACGCCGGCTTACATGAGTCCGGAACAGGCGGAGATGAGCGGACTGGACGTGGACACTCGGACGGACGTCTATTCGCTCGGTGTTCTCCTCTACGAATTGCTGACCGGCAGCACTCCGTTTCCTTCAAAGGAACTATTGAGCATGGGTTACGGCGAAATGCAGAAGGTGATCGCGGAGAAGGAGCCGCCGAAGCCGAGCACGCGGTTGAGCACGATGCAACACGAGGAGCTCACCGTCACCGCCGACAAGCGAAGCGCGGAGGGAGTGGCCCTGCGCAAGCAGTTCCAGGGGGATCTGGACTGGATCGTGATGAAGGCGCTGGAGAAGGACCGTACGCATCGCTACGAAACGGTCAACGGACTCGTCGCCGACATCCGCCGCCATCTTGACAATGAACCGGTCTCCGCCGCCGCTCCCACCTTCAGCTACCAGTTCAGCAAGTTTTACCGCAGGAACCGGAAATACATGCGCGTGGCGGCGACTGTGGCCGGGTTGCTCGTCCTGGCCACAGGCTTCGCCAGCTTTCAGGCCGTTCGGGCCACTCGTGCTGAAAGGGAGCAAACCAGGCAGAGGGAGATTGCGGTCAAGGCATTGGACGGGGAGAAGGAACAACGGGCCCGGGCGCAAGCCAGCGCACAGAAAGCCATCGAGGCCGGTCAACGCGCCGAAGCCGGTGAACGGGAGGCGGAAGACCGTGCGACGGCCTTGAAGGTAAACCATTACTTCCAGAATATCGCACTGGCGTATGAAGAAATGTCGGCCAACCGACCGGCCCACGCACTCAAGCTGCTGAATGATTGTCCCGAGGATCTACGGGGTTGGGAATGGAACCATGTACGCCACCGTTCCATCGCGTCCGGACAGCCAATCACCCAGTTTACCGATCCCATCTACTATATGGCCGTCAGTTCGAATGGGCGGCATGTGGCCTTGATTTCGAACCAAATGTTGCAGGTTGCCGAGCTGACTGCCGCAGGCACTTTGAAACGGCGCCAGGTGCTGGGATTGGTGCCTCCTCCCTTTGTCGAAAGTATGCCATGGTGCGCCTTCAGCGCCGACGGCCAGTTCCTGGCTGCGGCGTCAACGAATGGAATTGCAAAGCTGTGGAATATGGAAGATCGCACGCTCGTTCGCTCTTTTCAGGGCAGTACGAATGCGATTGATGCCATTGCTATTTATCCGTCCGGCAAGGAAATCGCAGTCGCAAAGCGGGATGATCAGGCAATCAACATCTTCGACGTCTCAAGCGGGAAACTGATCCGGCCGCTCCCGACGGTGAGAATGTGCTTCTCACTCGCGTACAGTCCTGACGGCCGGTGGCTCGCCTCTGGAGCCGGCGAACGTGAAATCTGGATCTGGGAGTCGTCTACGGGAAACCTGGTAAAGAAGTTGAGTTATCCCAGTCCAGTCCAGGCACTGGCTTTCAGCCCTGACAGCGGATGGCTGGCCGGTGGCGGCAACACTACGCTCAAGCTCTGGGAGGTCTCGAGTTGGAACCTTGCGGCGACACTTGAAGGACACACCGCCTGGATCAACTCGGTGGCGTTTACTCCTGACGGAACCCGGCTGGTCTCGGCGGGACTCGACCGGGAGATCAAGATCTGGGAACCTTTCAAGGAACGAGAAATCCTTTCGCTGGTCGGTCACACCAATAGCATCTCGGCCATCGCCGTGACTCCCGGTGGACGGCTAGTTTCCGGAAGTATGGATGGCACCATGCAAGTCTGGGAGACGTCGCCGCTGCCCGAGCGGCGGGAACTCTTCACCTTGACCGGGCATACGAATCGCGTGTTTTCGTTGGCATTTGATCCCTATAGGAGCGGGCGTCTGGTTTCCGTGGGTGAGGACCGGGGTTTGGTCTGGGACATCGTTGAACAGGCTCTAGTCGGCAGCTTCCCTGCCATCTTCGACGTCACCTTCAGTCGGGATGGACGCCACATGATCTCGCCAATGCCAAGTCCCCCGGATGAGGACCGTATGTGGGTGGAGGTCCGCGACGGAAACTCACCCGACATCGTTCATACCTCGACGAAAAAGGACTTCGTCATTTTTAGTGCGGACATCTCCGTGGACGGGAATTGGGTAGCGGGGGGAACCTGCGATCGAGAAATCCTGGTCTGGAATCGAAAGACCGGAACTCAGAGCGGAGTTCAGCATGGACATCAGTCGTATGTTAACACCCTGAGATTCAGTCCGAAAGGGCGTTACCTCGTCTCCGTCGGTGATCACGGTGAGACGCTGCGCTGGGACGCCACCCGCCTCACCGAGACGCAAGACGGTCTGCAACTCCTACCACCGTCCGCCACGCGCGAGTTCTCGCACATTGGCTTCAGCCCGGATGGGCAAAGGCTGGCGACGGGCGATGGGTTCGACGGAATTTTCATCCTCAACGTCGGGACTGGCGAAAAGCTCCGGCACATCCCCCGGGCGCATGGCGGGATCGTTCTGGGGGTAAAGTTCAGCCCGAACGGACGACGTCTGGCCTCCTGCGGCATGGACAACGTCGTGCGCCTGTGGAATGCGGACACCGGGGAAGCCCTGCGGACGTTCATCGGACACACGGCGTCCGTGTACGACGTCGCGTTCAGCCCGGACGGCCGCATGCTCGCCTCCTGCGGTCCGGATCAAACCGTCAAACTGTGGGAAGCGATTGATTCCGTTGCGGTGATGCCCTTCGCCAACGCCAGCGGCGATCCCAACCGCGAATACCTCAGCGACGGAATTACCGAGAGCCTCATTAACAGCCTGTCTCAATCCCCGAATCTGGAGGTAAAGTCGCGGGACTCGGCGTTTCGCTACAAGGGGAAGGACACCGACTCGCAAACCATCGGGCGCGAGCTGGGAGTGCGGGCCATCTTCAAGGGCCGCATCACCCAGCAGGGCGATACGCTGGCCATCAGCGCCGAGCTGATCGACACCCAGAGCGACACCCGTCTGTGGGGCGAGGAATACACCAGCAAGTCCTCGGACATTCCCTCGTTGCCGGGCGAACTCGCCCGGGAAATGACGATGGCGTTGCGACTGCACCTGACGGGCGAAGAAGAAAGGCGGGTGACGAAGAATTACACCGCGAATCCGGACGCTTATCAGGATTATCTGCAAGGCCTCTACTTTTTGAACCAACCAACTGGTGAGGCGTTAAGAAAGGGCATCGATTATTTCCAAAAGGCCATCGCAAAGGATCCCAAATACGCGCTGGCTTACGCCGGCATAGCCGCCTGCTACCAGAGTCTGGTACGCTTTGTTCTCATCCCCCCGAAAGAGGGCATATCGAGCGCCCGGGAAGCGGCGCTCAAAGCCCTCAAACTGGACGATACACTCTCCGAAGCTCGTGCCATGCTCGGATGGATCAAGGCGGTTTATGACTGGGAGTGGGACGAAGGGGAGAAGGAATTGAAACGGGCCATTGAAATCGATCCTAACGATTTTTGGGCTCATGGGCTGTATGCGAACATGCTGGAGAAAATGGGGCGGCTCGAAAGCGCCGTCCCGGAACGAAATCGCGCACTGGACATTGATCCGTTGTCACTGCGCGCGGCTTTGGGTAGTTGGAGAAAACTCTTCTACGAAGGGCGGACTGAACAAGCAATCAAACACGCACGAACACTGATTGAGGCAGACTCGACTTTTGTTCCGGGATATGTGTTTCTTTGCCTTTCCTATCTTCAGCAATCGAGCTATGAGCAAGGCATAGCAGAGATCGAAAAGGCCGTGACTGCGTTCCCGGAGAGCACGGATGCCCTGTCGATACTCGGATATGCCTGCGCTGTGGCGGGCAAAAGAGAGGAGGCGCAGAGTGTGCTCCGCAAGTTGGATAACCTTCCGAAAGAGGCATACGTTCCCCCCGGGTCCATTGCCATGATCTATGCGGCATTGGGAGAAAAAGACATGGCATTTGAATGGCTCGAAAAGGCCTGCGAGGACCGATCGATTCTCAGTGTGGGTATGTTCGCATACGTCAAGCTTCACCCGGCCTTTGATCCGCTCCGCTCGGACCCGCGCTTTGCCGACCTGCTCCGCCGCATGAACCTCCAGCCCTAAAAACGTCATCCAAACAGACCGTTTCAAACAGCGATCAGGGGAAGTGAATCACTCAAGCGAGTTGACCTGAATAGGTGCCGTGAACCCGACGGAGATATTCCCCCGCCGCGGCAACCCGGCCTGTCGCAGCGCGACAGCCCCTACCCGGGGCAAACTGTTTGGCGGTTCATGGGCGAGGATCTCCAAGAAATGAATGCGAATCGAGACCGTTGAACGCTCCCCCACTTGTAGCGCCGATTGGTAATCGGCTGTGCCGCGGATTGGCAATCCGCGATACGGCAGACTGCCAGTCTGCGCTACATTTAACCAACGGTTCATGGAGAGTATTGTCAGCAATCTTTGTGGCAGTTGATGCAGCAGTATCGATGCACCCATGTGAACTTCCCGCAATTCACCGACGGGGTCAATCCGACGTCTGCTCATTCATCATCCATCCGTGGTTTTTGGTTTTTGGATCGCCGTTTTTCGGTTGATCACCGATCATTCTGGCTGGTCAGGCCAGAAGTCTTCGAATAGCGTTTGACCATGAGAAACGTCTGGCAGCTTCAGATAGCCAAGAACGGCTTCAGTCGAGTTGCGAACAACGCCGTCAGCCAGGGCGCGGAAATCATCATTCGGCATGGCGAGCCGATCATCATGGTTATCTCGGTAGCCGAATACAAAGAACTTCAGCCAAAACGAAAAAAACTGGTCGAAGTCCTCCAGGCGTGCCCCGTTAAAGATCTGGGCCTTAAACGAGTCCTGGGTTTTCCCAATGTCCCCGTCACGAATCTCTGGGACGACGAATGATCGGAACCACCATCACTCACTACCAGATCACCGCCAAGCTCGGCCAGGGTGGAATGGGAGCGGTTTATCGGGCGACCGACACGAAACTCGACCGCGAGGTGGCGATCAAGATCCTGCCTCCGAAGATCGCCGACAGTCCGCAACGTCGTAAACGATTTCTCAGGGAAGCCAAAGCCGCGGCGGCCCTGAATCATCCCCATGTCTGCACGATCTACGAAGTGGGCGAAACCGAAGGGGGACAGCCCTTCATCGCCATGGAATATCTTCCGGGGCAGACGCTCGAATCCTTCGCCAAGCAGAAGCCCTTGGAGAACGAGGCACTGGTCGATTTGGCCATTCAAATCGCCGACGCCCTGGATGCCGCGCATCAGGCGGGCGTCGTTCACCGCGACATCAAGCCGGCCAATATCCACGTGGATGCTCAGAGCCGGATCAAGGTGCTCGACTTTGGCCTGGCCAAACGGACGGACACCGAAGTGGCAGGTGATACCGGAGCAACGACCGAGGAACAGACCGAGCCGGGCAAGGTCCCGCCGTTTCTGAGTTCGTGACCTTAAAGCCGAGGATCATTACGCTACAAGGCAGAGGGAGGGAATGGTGGAGGGAGCCCGGAGGGCGACCGGAACCATTCCCTCTCCCTCGCGATCCAATTCAGAAACGGAACCATGAGCAACAGCAATTCATCCGATGCACCCCACAAATCCCCCGTCAAGAAGCGGCGGTTTCTGACCGCTGAGAAAAAGTTCCAGATCTATCTCGAAGCCCAGGACGTCAGCAAACCCGTTGGTGAGATCCTGCGCCGTGAGGGCCTCTACTCGACCGATCTGGCCCGGATCCGTCTGCACGTCAAGGAAGGGGCGCTCCAGCGCCTCAGCGCCAAACCTGGGTGCAAGCAGGGCCAGGTCAGCACCGATGCCTATCAAGCAATCAAACACGAACTCCAGGAGAAGGAACGGGCGCTTGCGGATCTGTCGGTCGAACTGGCGATCCTTCGAAAAAAAACGAATGGGGTTTCGTGGGACCGATAGCCAAAGTGTGGATCAATGCGCAAATCAAACTGGAAATCCTCGCCGTGATTGAGACCTCCGGGCAACAAGGTGTTTCGGTGCGGCGCTGTTGTTTGCTCCTGGCGATCGAAGAGCGCCGCATCGTTCGCTGGCAAAAGAAGGCCCGCGACGGGCGAAGCCTGGCCAATGTGACACCCGGTCCCAAGGAGGCCTTGCACCGCGTTCTGCCCGAGGAGATCGAACAGATTGTCGCCATGGCCAAGAGCGAGGAATACGTCGATCTGTCCCATCGCATTCTGGCGGTCACAGCTTGCGATAAAGGCCTGTTCCAGGCCTCTTTCTCCACCGTTTACCGTGTCCTCAAGGAGCGGAACCTGATGGGGGCGCGAGGTTCTGGGGGAGCGCACAACGGCAACTCGAAGGCTCCGGTTCGCAAAGTTCTGACCGGCCCCAACCAGCGATGGTGTTGGGACATCAGTTACCTGATGACGTTTGAGAAAGGGGTCTATCTCTACCTCTACCTCCTGCTGGATGAATACTCCCGCAAAGCCATTCAATGGCACATCAGTTGGCAGCAGACGGCCCAGGAATCCGGGCATCTGCTTGAAGAAGGTCTGGTGGCTCAAAACATTCTGGACCTGCCTGAGGATCAGCGGCCCGAAGTGATCAATGACCGCGGTCGCCAGATGAAAGCCAAGCCGATCCAGAAACTCTTCGAGGAGCACCACATGCCTCAGTTGTTTGCCCGCCCTCGAACTCCGAATGACAATCCATACATCGAATCGGCCTTCAGCACTGTGAAACGAGCCCCGGAGTATCCCGGTCGATTCCTGGATGACAGCCAAGCCATCGCCTATTTCACTCCGTACTTTACTTGGTACAACGGCGACCATTACCATTCGGGCATCGACTACGTCACCCCCGATCAAGCTCACAAAGGCTTGAGGCAGGAAATCGTAGCTCAGCGAAGGAAGAAAAAAACTGCTCAGCGCCGTCGGCGCCGAGAGGAAAATCAGAACAAGAAAGCCAGCAAACCGATAACAAAAACCCAAATAGAAAAGTGACCGCATCTCTTATAGCGTAATCCAATCGCTTCCAAGGTCATTGATTCAAAAACGCACCGATATACGACTGGCGGTCGTGTATTCAATAACGGTATCTTTGATAATGAACAACTTAGGAGCAAAGGGAGCCTAAAATCTCCGGCTCGGATTATACGACGGGCCGTAGTGTAATAAAAGTCGGTGAAAACCAGAATCTGAACCATAATGTTTTCTGTGGCCCTCTGTGTTCTTTGTGCGCTCCGTGTTAAAAAGCGTGGCACTAGACATCCGGAGCGCGGTGGCCGACCGGACGTCTCAACAGGTAGCATCCCAGAGCATCGGGCGGGATTCAGGCGTTGGATAATCTGCAGTTCTGTTCAACCACAGAGGG
>JAIPJX010000042.1 GCA_021733945.1 Verrucomicrobiota bacterium
GTTGCCGACTCGGTCAATACTCCACCAGGGATCTCCCCGATTCCAAACCTGGTTTTGGAGGCCGGCGTTGCGTCGCCTCCGATCAACTTCCTGATCAGCGATCTGGAGACCCAGGCGGCCGATCTGACCGTTGAAGTCGTCTCGGCTGATCCCTCACTGATTCCCCAAACCGGATTTGGCCTGGGCGGCACGGGCGCGGCCCGGAGCCTCGTCATCACCCCTGGTGCCGGGCAGACCGGCGTGGCGACCGTCACCGTCAAAGTGAGCGACGGTCAGTTGACCAGCTCGGGCGCATTCACGGTGAAGGTGGAGTCCGGCGCAGCGGCGGGCAATTTGGTCAACGGAAGCTTCGAGACGGGAGATTTTACGGGTTGGATCGTCAACGACATGAAGGGGCCGTTCTCGCCTCTGGCCGTCAGTCAATCCGGGGCCCGGATTGGACTGGGCCAGATCTCGGTCTCCCCGACCGATGGTCAGTTCGCTGCGACGACCGGCTTTGACGGGGAAGGCCCTGATGTGGCTCGGTTGGCGCAGGAGTTTCTTCCCCAGCAGGAAGCTCCATTCCTCGTCTTCGAATACCGGGCCGGGTGGCAGGTCGGGGGAACCAAGGACCGGCTGTTCCAGGTGAAGATTGCGTCCGAGGGTGGAGGCACGGCGTTGTTGACGCAGGAAATCCTCCGCGCGACTGCCGGAAGTCAAAAGTCCGACACAGGTCCCTCCGTCGCCGAAATCGACCTGACCCAGTTTGCCGTGGCCGGCAAACGGATACGTCTGAGCTTCGAATGGCAGATCCCCGAATCGTTTACGGGACCGGCTGAATTTCAACTGGACAACGTGCGTCTGGTGGGGACGGCAACCGGCGGAACCACGAGCCCGGTGGTCACCATACCCGACGCCAACCTGCAAAAGGCGATTCGGGAACGTCTGGGCAAACCGAGCGGAGATCTCACTGACCAGGACCTCGCGAAACTGACGGACCTTTGGCTCGTCGGCAAGGGAATCGCCAATCTTCAGGGGATCGAAAAGGCCGTCAACCTGGAGTTCCTCGAAATTGCCAGCAATCCGGGAATAACGGTCTTTACGCCGTTGAACAGCCTCGCCAAACTGCGGTTCCTGGGACTGGGGAATCTGGGACTGACGCAGATCCCGGATCTCTCGACTCTGCCTCTGTTGAATTCGGCGATCCTGAACGACAATCCGATCAGCGATCTGTCGCCCCTTCTGCCGATCAAGGACAACCTGGTCCAGATCGACATCAGCGGCACCCAAGTGACCGACTATTCCTTGCTCTCGCAGTTTGGGAACCTCCTGAGCCTGGGAGTGCGAAGCAATGGCATTACCGACCTCTCGGTTTTGGGTGGCCTCACCGGGCTGTTCGAGCTGCGGGCAGGTGGTAATCCGTTGACCAGCCTCACTCCGCTCGCTCAGTTGACTTCTCTCGAATCGTTGAGCCTTGTCTCGGTCACGACACTCACAGATTACAGCCCGCTGGGTGGCTTCACCGGCCTCACCCGTTTGAACCTCAGCGGAAACAACCTGACCGACACCGCCGTCGCTGCGCTGGCCCCGCTGGCGAACCTGCGGCTTCTGGTCCTGACCGACAACGGGATCAGTAATATCTCCCCGCTTGCCAACCTCACCCGGCTCGAGGAGCTGTTCCTGGGAGCCAATCCAATCATCGATTATTCGGTGATCAAGAACTTCCGGAACCTGACCAAGCTGTCGATTAGAACGGGCAACCTCAACAATCTGGATATCATTCCCGTGTTGTCCAATCTCGAGGAGTTGAATCTTCAGGGTAACCAGTTGACCGATCTCAAACCGCTCCTGAATGTGCCGTCGTTGTCCTCTGTGGATGTTCGCGAGAACAACATCGACATCAACGCCGGATCCGCCGCGCAGGGCGTGATCCAAACGCTCCGGGACCTGCAGGTGAGTGTTCAGTTCGAACCGCAACGCACCCTTCAGGGAACTCCGCCCTCCATCTCCAGGATCGAAGATCAAATCACTTCGGTGGGCAATGCCGTTGGCCCCATCCCGGTCACCGTCAGCGACGCGGAGACCCCCGTGGAAAACCTCACCATCACTCCGTTGTCCACTTCCAATCCGGACCTGATTCCGTTGACGAACGTGATTGTTTCCGGATCCGGAGCCAACCAGACAATCGCCGTGGTGCCGGCGTCGGGTCAGACGGGGGTCGCACGGATTGTGATCCGGGTAACCGACGCAGATGGTCGTGTGGCGGATACCAGCTTTCAGGTGACCGTGGTGAACGGCACTGAGCTCCGGTTCGTTGTGGGGAACGTCTCCGGTGCCCGGTTCACCGAGGTCACCGTTCCCGTAAGCGTTAGGAACTTCATCGGAATCACCGGTTTTCAGTACTCGATTCACTGGGATCCATCCGTGGCGACGTTCGTGGCGGTCGAACAGTTTAACCTGACCGGTCTCAGCAGTTCGAAGTTTGGGGTTTCCCAGGCTGCCTCCGGAACCCTGACGGCGCTCTGGACCGGCACGGGAGTAACCCTGCCGGATGACGCCGTGATTTATCGTGTGCGGTTTAAACTCACCGGAGGCAGCGGGAAGGTTTCCCCGGTACGGATCGACGGGGTGCCAACCCTGCTCGAAGCGAACAACGCCAGTGGAACTGTGGCCGCCATCCCGGTGGGCGGTGCCCTCACGATTCAGACGGGCGTTTCCCTGACCGGAAAGGTTGCCTATTACAACGGAGGCAATTCCATTCCGGGCGTCAACGTCGCCCTCTCCGGTGGCAGGCTGGACACAGCGCCGACCGGAACATCGGGGTCGTTCTCCTTCGCTGTGGGGGCTGGCGCCGACTATGCCGTCGAGCTGAACGTGCCCGCCGGGCAGTCCGGAACCCGTGGGGTGACCATTTTGGACGTGATCCCGATCCAGCTGGATGTTCTCTCCACCAAGCGCATCGATTCACCTTACCAGCTCCTCGCGGCGGACGTGGACGGTTCCTCGAAAGTGACCATGGCGGACGCCAGCCTGATTCGAAGTGTCGTTCTCGGCCTGAGAACCGGATTCGACATCGGAGACTGGAGATTTATTCCAGCGGAGCATCAGTTTGTGAATCCTGCAAGTCCGTGGAGCGCGCCGAGACGCCGTGAGTTTGTGGGCTTGAACACGGATGCCCTGGCTCAGGATTTTATTGGAATCCGACTCGGAGATGTCAATGGATCCTGGGCGTCTGACTCGAGTGTCGGACCCGCAAGTGTTTCCTCAAACGAGCGTGGTTCGGTTTCATTGTTCTCCTTGTCCCCGCGTTCGGCGGCTTCCGGTGGCGGAACGGCGGTTCGATTCCAGATCGGCGCCGCCACGCCGGGAGCGGCAACGCTGACCGACTCCGGTGCCGGAGGCGGGTCGGTACGCAAATCCGTGATTCCGGGAGGGAGCCGCACCCTGAGCGTGCCGATCCTCGTGTCTGATTTTGCGGATGTGACAAGCGCCCAGTTCACGGTGCAGTGGAACCCGGAGGAACTCGAATTCATGGATGTGACCGACTTCGGCGTGCGTGGATTGGGCTCCGGGAATTTTGGATCCAGGTTCGTGAACGAAGGCAAGCTGACCTTCGCCTGGGATGATCCCCAGGGGGTGGGCGCGACGGTCGCGGATGGTTCGCGGCTGTTCTCGATCGGTTTCAAGCCGCTGACTCAGGCGGGCGGGGCAGCCCTCGTTCGATTTGCCGACAATCCCACACCCCGGGAAGTGGGTGTGCAGGGCAGTGTGGTTCAAATGATCACCCTGGACGGTTCGGTGGGTGCCGGGTCGGATGTTGAGTCCGGTCTCCGGGTGCGTGTCCTGGGTTGGAACTCTGCTGGGGGAGGTCTCAGACTTGAGCTGCAAACCCGCGCGGGACACAGTTATTCCCTGGAATCTGCGGAATCGGTCGATGCATTGATCTGGCAGGACGTTGACAGTGTGCAGGGAGACGGCGGTGTCCGGGTGTTGAGTGACCCCGGTCCGGCAAGTGTGCGGCGGTTTTATCGGGTGCGTGAAGAGTGATTTGAACGAAAGCCGTTGCTTGCCATGCGGTTAAATTCGTTGTTGCGTTGGTTTGATCCCTGGAGGATGATTGGCCCCCATGGGGTTGCAGTCACGGGATTGCCAATCCGACGTAACGCGGATGAATTTGAGGCAGGTGGATCCTGCTAATACGTTGAGGTTGGAGTCTGAAAACTGGATAATCGGGAAACTGCAATCATGAAAAGTATGAGAACGCTCCTTGGGCTCTGTCTGTTGTTCGCGAGTTTTGTCGGCGAAGTGGCCGCAGTGACTCTTCGGACCGTTGGGAAAGGGGCGACAACCGGAGGGACTGTCACCGTGCCGGTCACCGTGAGTGGTTTCTCATCCAAACTCTCCATGCAGTTCTCCCTCCAATGGGATCAGGCAGTCCTGCGGTATTCGGGGATTTCCGGGCTTGGACTTCCCGAGGCGGATCTGACGGATTTTAACGTCACCCAGGTTCGGGTGGATGCGGGGCAATTATCCATGGCTTGGGTGACCCGGACTGGAAGCGCCCAGAGTGTCGCGGACGGAACGGTGGTTGTGAATGTTGCGTTTGACGTGATTGGAGCGACCGGAACCAGTTCGGCGATCCGGTTTGTAGATTCCCCGACCGCGACCCTGGTGGATGATGTGCCTCCCACCAGAGACGAAGGCACCGTGACGGTGGAAGCGGTGGTTGTCGCAAATACTCCCCCGACCATTACCGCCATCGCCGATCAAACGGTGACTCAGGGCACCGCGACACCCGCGATTGGCTTTACGGTTTCTGACGCCGAAACGCCCGTTGATAGTCTTAAGTTTTCGAAGGATTCTTCAAATCTTGAACTGGTCCCGCTCTCAGGCATCGTTGTTGCCGGAACCGGGGGCAACCTGGCCGTCACTGTGACGCCGGTTGCTGGAAAGACCGGATTTGCTACCATCAGTTTGACTTTCACCGATGGTGGCGGGCTTCCAGCCAATCGCAGCTTCAAGTTGACAGTCGGCGCTCCCAACAATCCCCCCACGATCACTTCGATTGGAAATCAGGTGATCTGGGATGGAGGTTCGACGAGTTTGGCATTTACGTTAGGGGACGTTGAGACTTCTGCTGATCAATTAGCCGTCACGGTTACATCGTCGAACCTGGGGGTTATCCCCGTTTCCAGCCTGGCGATCTCTGGTACGGGAGCAAATCAGACATTGAGTATTACCCCGATCGTTGGCACCGAGGGGGCCACCCTTGTGACTTTGACGGTGAAGGATACGGATCTCGGTGAGGCGAGAGAGACATTCTCTGTGACGGTGACCAAGCGACGGCTGTACTTCGTTGCGGCGAGTGGGCCGGTCGGAGGGGATGTGGAGATTCCTGTCCGTCTGAGCGCTCAGGGCAATGAGTTTGGGCTTCAATTCAGCTTGAAATATGATCCTACCGTCTTTTCGAATCCCCGGCTTATTGCCGGTGCCGATGCTGCTGGAGTGACTCTCATTTCGAATATGGCCTCGGCGAGCCAGGGGCTGGTAGGTGTACTCATGGCTTTTCAGTCCGGGCAGGGGTTTCCCGTAGGCGAGAGGGAAATCCTGAAGCTTACAATGACGGCTGCGAGTTCGGCAAGCGGCGTAGCCTATGGGGTTGCGTTCGCCGACACGCCTTTTGCCAAATCCCTGTCCACTAGCGAGACTATTGCATTGGATGCCGACTTTCAGTCCGGTACGGTGACTTTAACTTCAGGAATTGAGGGGGATGTGTCTCCCAGGCCGAACGGCAATGGAAACGTCGATCTGTTCGATTGGATACAGACTGGCCGTTTCGCCGCCAAACTCGACTCCGTTGGGAGCGCCACCGAGTTCCAAAGAGCCGACACGGCTCCCAAGGCGGATTCGGGAGATGGAAAGGTGGATTTGTTCGACTGGATTCAAACGGGCCGATACGCCGCCAAACTTGATCCCAATCAGGCGGCCGGCGGACCCCTGGGATCGTTTGGGACTGCCGGACTGGTGCGGACGCCGGGCCGTGCGTCCGAAGCAATTCCCGCTGCGCGCCTGACCGGCTTCATCGAACGGGATGCCCAGGGACCGCTCTTGCGCGTGACGCTCGAATCGGATGGAAACGTGTCCGCTGTCGGTTTCAGTGTAGCGATGGATTCCGACCGTTGGTCCTATGGCCGGGTTGGACTTGCAGGGGAGGCCTCGGAAGCGGTGCTGGTCCAGAACAATCACGATGCGCTGAAGGGGAGGGTCGGTTTGCTGGTCGCACAGCATCCCGGGCTCGCATTCCAGAGTGGGGTTCAGGATTTGGTGGTGATCCGTCTGGAATCGACGGGGTTGACTATGAATCCCTTCGGCATTCGGTTCGCCAACCTCCCGGTTGAGATGGCTGTCGCCAGCCGTGTGGCTGAAGAATTGGGCGGTGTGTTTCAGATCGAGGGGGTGGCTGCACTGCCTTTGGAGGTGTTTTCGATCGAGAATGACCCCGGATCTGGAATTCGGCTCGGGCTGCGCACCCTTCCGGGCGCACACGTGTCGATCGAGGCCTCGTCGAATCTTTTGGAGTGGCGGGAAATTTGGAGCGGCAGAGCTGAAGCCGACGGGAGCGTTCGCTTTCAGGATGAATCGGATGCCAACGATAGCCAGCGGTATTATCGATTGCGGGAGTTCGAACCTTCAGAGGTCGGTCGGGCCAGCAATTAGGCAAGAGTCGACTTGAGTTCGCGGTCGGGGGATTGTATAAGGGCGGCTTCGGATGGGTCGTTGAAATTGATTGAGTGGAGAACGGAGAACATGAAGAACGAAAACTCGGGAACAACCAAACACAGGCAAGCAGCGATGAACGCGAACTCTAATGTCGGTCCGACGCGGTCTTTCCAGGCTCGTTTGAACCAGTGGATCATCACCGTTGTCGCGATCCTCCTGGTTGGCAATCTGGTTGCGTCAACCCGGGCTGTGTCGACGCTCCGAATCGTGAGCACGACTGTCGCCCAAGCTGGAAGCGGGACGTTTACGGTTGGGTTTGATGCGCAGGGAAACGAGGGTGGCCTTGCTTTTAGTCTCTCCTACGATCCCAATCTGATCACGATCACTGGTGCGGTGGCCGCTCGGTCTGGCGATACGCTCATTCTGACTCCGTCGGAGGAGCGTCAGGGAAGATATGGGATTCAGTGGTCCGTTAGCACTCTCTTTTCGGGCATCCCGATCCCGGCCGGGAGTTATTCGCTGGTGACCGTCAGCTTCACGGCCGCCAATGTCGACGGACAGCTTGCCACCGTTGCTTTTGGTGATCTCCCGATTACCAAAGCGGTTTCCGATGTGACGGCCGGTTCGCTGACATCACAGCTCCAAGTGCAGTCCGGTACGGTCACCATTGGCACGATCAAGGCGACGCCTGTCATCACCTGGGCCACTCCGGCTGCGATCGATTACGGGACCGCCCTCAGTGCCACCCAGCTCAATGCAACCAGTGATCAGGCCGGAACCATTGCCTACAACCAGGCGGTCGGTGCCCTCCTGGGGGCTGGTACCCACACTTTGACAGCGACCTTCACGCCCACCGATCCGAACACCGTCAAAAGCGGGACCAAGGATGTTACCCTCACCGTGAACAAGGTCCCCCTCTCGATTGGCACGACCAGTCCCTCCATCCGAGTCGGTGATGCGCTTCCCACGGTGGCCCCAAGCTACACCGGTTTCGTCAACGGAGAGACTCCGGCAAATCTGACAACTCCAGCGACAGCGGTGCACACTGCTCAGAACTCGAACACGGCCGGCACGTTCCCGATTACCGTCAGCGGCGCCACTTCGTCCAATTACACCATTTCACATGCCAATGGTACCCTGACCATCGCTGAGAAGATCACGCCGGTGATCACCTGGAGCACTCCGGTTGCCGTTTCTTACGGCACGGCTCTGAGTGCGACACAACTCAACGCCACCAGTGATCAGCCGGGAACCATTACTTACAATCAAACTGTCGGTACCGTGCTCGGGGCAGGGAGTCATACGTTGACCGCTACGTTCGTTCCAACGGACGCGGCAAATGTAAAAACTGCCACGAAGGACGTGACGCTGGTCGTCAACCAAGTGCCGTTGACCATCACTGCTGACGATAAAACGATCAAAACGGGGCTGCCGCTGCCTCAGCTGACCATCTCCTATTCGGGATTTGTGAACGGCGAAACTTCAACGGCACTCACCGCACAGCCGACCGTCACGACTTCGGCGCAGAATACTTCCACTCTGGGCAATTTTCCCATCACCGTCTCCGGGGCGACCTCGGCGAACTACGCCATCATTTACGTCAGCGGCACGCTCCATGTCATCGACAAGACGGTTCCCGTGATCACCTGGGCTCCTCCCGCCGCGATCAACTACGGAACGGCCCTCAGTGCGACGCAGCTGAACGCGACGGCGAACACGCCCGGGGTGTTCACCTACACGCCCCCGGTCGGAACGATCCTGAACGGGGGAGCGCTACAGACGCTTTCAGTTGCGTTTGCGCCGGATCTGACGACCGAATTCGCCCCGACCACCGCGACGGTGACGATCGACGTGAACAAACTCCCGCTCACCATCACGGCTGAAAACAAGACAAAGCTGTTTGGTGCTCCGCTGCCTGCATTTACCGCCACGTCGGCAGGGTTCCTGTCCGGACAATCCGTTGCGGACCTAACATCTCCTGTGGTGCTAACAACGGATGCCACGCGCAACAGCCTGGCTGGCACCTACACCATCACGCCCTCTGGCGCCACGAGCCCCAACTACAATATTACTTTTGTGCCCGCGACGCTGGCGATTTCCGCGCCATCGCTGACAATTACTCCCGTGCCCAACGCCACCATTGAATCCGGCGAATCGGTGGTGTCGGGAATCACGGTCGGCGACGGCGATGTGCCGTTGTCCAGCATCACAGTGACCGGGACCTCCTCGAACACGGCGTTGGTGCCGAATAACAACATCATTGTCGCCGGGACTGGGGCGGGGCGCGTTGTCAATGTGAAAACGGTTCCGGGACTCACGGGTTCTGCCATCATCACGCTCACGGTCAGCAACGGCAATCACAGCATCACCACCACATTCACCGTAACCGTCAACCCTCCGAATCTGCCGCCGGTTCTGGCTGGCATCGAGACCACCGCATTGGCCTACACCGAGAACGATGCCGCCAAGGTTGTCAGTTCCACCCTCACCATCACCGACTCGGACAGCAGCAATCTGGCGGGTGCCTGGGTGTATTTCGTCCCGCCTTTCTTTCCGGGGGCGGATGACCTTCAGTTTACTGCAAGCGGTGGAATCACCGGGGCATTCCACGCGGCACGGGGTGAACTGGAATTGGTGGGGACCGCCCCGGTGGCGAGTTACCAGACCGTTCTTCGTTCGGTTACGTATTCGAACCTGAGTGAGAATCCAAGTTCGCTCCCGAGACAAATCGCATTCCAGGTCATCGATGCCCTGGGACAGCATAGGCACAGCAATGAGTTGATTCGCCAGGTTGTCGTGACTCCGGTGAACGATATTCCCTCCATCACCGAGATTCCCGACCAGACCATCATCGAAAACAGCCTGGGATTGGAACAGATCTTCACCGTCCGGGATTTTGAGAGTGAGGGCGGCGGGGTTTTGTACGATAACACGCAGCATCCTCTCGGTCAGATTTATGCGGCTGGCAATGGTGTTGAGTTCGGGGATCAGATCTATTTCGGCGGAAACGAGCGCACGATTGCTGATTTTGAATTCCGGGCCTTTCTCAGTGCCAATGCGAGCGGGAACGAGACAATTCAACTGTTTCTTCGAAAGAACGACGATGGCGAGGGGGCTCTTCCTGGAACCGTTCTTTACAGCAGCAACCCGGTTCTTCTCAAGCCTGGCTATCAGTTGATCTCAGAGCCGGATCTATTGCTGAGCAGTCTTCCTCCGTCCATCACCTGGAGTGTCATCATCAATGGCATCGATTCCGGAGAAGAAGCCGGTTTGGAGTTGTTCGGTCCTGCGACGGTTGGAGCGAGCCTGGATGATTTCTGGGTCAGGAATCTGGACGGTACCTGGTCGAACTTCTCGCTCGGAAACGGTGCAGCTGCACCCGCCAACTTTGCGGCGCGCGTCGTCGGCGTTTTGCCGCTCACGGTGTCTGCCGTTTCGGACAACCCGACTTTGGTTCCCAATTCGCCCAGCAACATCGTGTTCAAGGGCGATGGGAACAACCGAACCATCAAGCTCGTCCCGGCCCCCGATCAGAAGGGGACGGCCAACGTGACCGTGACAGTTGACGACGGACACGGGGGGACGGCGAGTGACACATTTGTGCTCACGGTCAACCAGTTCAATCGCCCTCCCACCATTGGAGCCGTGACCGCCCAGACGACACTTGAAGATTCCGGTCCTCAGAATGTTGCGATCGGAGGCATTGCCCCGGGACCGCCAGACGAAGCGCAGCAGACTCTCACCTTCACCGCAGTGTCCAGCAATCCTGCCATCGTTCCCAATCCCATCGTCCAGCACGTCGCTGGAAGTGCGACTGCAGTGCTGACCTATGCCCCCATTCCGAACGCCAACGGGACTGTGACCATCACGCTTACTGTTCAGGATAATGGTGGTGTGGCCAACGGAGGCACTGATGCCGCGAGCGTTACCTTCGACGTTACGGTCACGCCAGTGAATGATCCGCCAACCTTGGCGACAATACCTGCGCAAACGGTTGCTGAAGATTCCGGCGTTCATACGATTACACTGACCGGAATCTCGCCCGGGCCATTGAACGAGAGCAATCAGGGCCTGGGTTTCACAGCCATTTCCAGCAATGAAGCAATTGTTCCGAATCCGACGGTGTCCGTCAACTCCACCACCCAGGTCGTTACTCTCGGTTTTACCCCGGCTCCGAACGCCAACGGTGCGGTTTCCATCACTGTTCTTGTTGTCGACTCCGGTGGAGTGACCTCTGGAGGAGTGGACACGTTCTCGACCAGTTTCGATTTGGTCGTCACGCCCGTCAATGATCCGCCCGCGTTTGCTCCAATTCCTGATCAGAGCGTCAATGAACAGAACCTCCTGACGGTGAACATCAGCGCGACCGATCCGGAAACAGGCACCACCGGAATCACGTATTCCCTGGGGACGGGTGCTCCGTTCGGAGCCGCGATCGACTCGGCAACCGGGCAGTTTACATGGACCCCGACCGAGGCCCAGGGGCCCGCTGTCACCACCATCACCGTTTTGGCAACCGACAACGCGACTCCGCCCCTGACCGGTTCCACCACGTTTGTTGTGAACGTCAACGAGATCAATGTCGGACCCGTGGTGAATGCGGTGTCAGATCAGACCATTGCCGAAGGAAACACGCTGAGTTTCAGTGTGAGCGCCTCGGACTCCGACCTTCCCGCCAACAGCGTGAGCTTCAGTCTGGGGAGCGGCGCTCCCGCCGGTGCGTCGATCTCCAGTGGCGGTACGTTTAGCTGGACCCCCACCGAGTCCGATGGCCCCGGGACCTACAGCATCTCCGTGTCCGTCAGTGACGGCGCGTTCAGCGCGATTGGTTCGTTTTCTGTCACGGTCACCGAGGTGAACAACGCCCCCATCCTTGCGTCCATCGGAAACCGCTCGGTGGACGAGGGCGGCACCCTCAGCTTTTCGGCATCCGCCACAGACTCCGATCTGCCCGCCCAGTCCTTCACCTACAGCCTTGGCGCTGGGGCTCCCGTAGGTGCCTCCATTGACGCGTCAAGCGGCGTGTTCTCATGGACACCGACCGAAGCCCAGGGGCCGGGTACGTTCCCAATCACGATCCTCGTTGCGGACAGTGGTCCCGGCAACCCGACGGCTTCCCAAAGCTTTTCCGTCACGGTCAACGAAGTCAATCAGGCCCCGGTCCTTGCCGGGGTATCCGATCAGGGTGTTGCTGAAGAGACTGAGATGACGGTGCCAACGGCGGTTGCGGATGGTGATTTGCCGCCCAACCGCCTGACTTACAGTCTGGTGAGTCCGCCTGCAGGGGCCACCATCGATTCTTCCACCGGCGTGTTTAAGTGGAACCCCACCGAGGTTCAGGGGCCGGCAACCGTCTCGGTCACGGTTCAGGTGACGGATGATGGTCCGGGAAACCTCAGCGCAACCCGAACGTTCTCGGTCCGGGTCTTTGAAGTAAATGCCGCCCCGACTCTTGCCCCTGTGTCCGATCAAAGCATCGAAGCCGGCACACCCCTCGTTGTGAATCTTTCCGGGACCGATCCGGATCTTCCGGCCAATGCGCTGACCTACAGCCTGACGTCAGGACCCACCGGAGCCCAGGTGAACCCGACGACCGGTCAGTTTTCCTGGACTCCCCCGACGACGGCGGGTGATACCACTGCAAATGTCACGGTTCAGGTTTCGGACAACGGATCGCCCGCTTTGACTGCGTCCCAGACCTTCAAGGTCGCAGTAAGCGTCTCCAACAAGGTCCCCACCTTTGCGGTTGTGGCCGACCAAACGGTCGATGAAGGCAGGCCTTTGAGTTTCTCCGTGCTCGCCACCGATTCCGATGTCCCGGCGCAGACCCTCACCTACAGCCTGGCGCCGGGAGCTCCGGCGGGAGCCTCCATCGATCCGGGGACCGGTCAGATTTCCTGGACGCCCACCGAAGCCCAGGGACCCGCCGTGGTTTCGATCACGGTGCGAGCGGTTGACAACGGCACGCCTGCGCTCACCGCTTCAACGACGGTTTCGATCACGGTGAACGAAGTCAACAGCGTTCCCACCCTCACCCCTGTCCCCCGGCAACAAATACTGGCGGGCAGCCCGCTCACCGTCCCGCTCAGTGCAGCCGATCCCGATCTTCCGGCAAACACCCTTCGGTTCAGCCTCGGAACCGCCGCTCCCGCGGGCTCCAGCATTGATCCTTCCACAGGGGTCTTCTCCTGGACGCCGGATCCTGCGTCGCCACCCGCTACACGACTCGTCAATGTGCTCGTGACCGACAACGGCACTCCCGCGCTGAGCGCAACGCAGTCGTTTGAGGTGGTTGTCGAGGCCCTCAACCGGACTCCGGTGATCGCCGCGATCGGCAGCAGGACCGTCGATGAAGGTCTTGCTTTTTCCCTGCAAATCAATGCAACGGATCCCGACGTGCCGACGCAGAAACTGACCTATGAGATTGTTTCTGGTGCTCCGCCCCGGATGGTGATCGACCCGGCTACCGGTATCATTTCCTGGACCCCGACGGAACAGGATGGCCCCGCCACGCATCAGATCGTCGTCCAGGTGAGCGACGACGGCGTTCCCGCTGCAACGGCCCGACAGGAGTTCGCTCTTGTGGTGAATGAAGTCAACACTGCTCCGGTGCTGGACCAGATCCTGAACCAGACCCTTGTGGTCGGCAGTCCGTTGAGTCTGAGCGTGACCGCGAAGGATTCTGATCTCCCCGCGAATACATTGACCTATTCTCTCACCCAGGCACCGGCGAGTGCCACGATCGACCCGGCAACCGGTTTGGTTTCGTGGACGCCCACGGCGGCTGAAGGACTAAGCACGGTCTCCTTCACGGTGGTGGTCGCCGACAATGGAACTCCGAGTCTGAATGCGACTCAGAGTTTCACGGTGAGCGTGGCTTCATCGAACACTCCCCCGACCCTGGCCCCGCTTGGCAGGCGAACGGTGCGCGAGGGCGAGCTGCTTTCCTTCACAATTCAGGGTGCCGATGCCGATTTGCCGGCGCAGCCCCTGGTGTATGAAATGGTGAGCGGAGCCCCGGAGGGTGCCGTTCTGGATCGGGTGAGCGGCGTGTTCACCTGGACGCCCACCGAGGCTCAGGGTCCCGGGACCGTTCTGATTGGAGTGCGTGTCAGCGATTCGGTGACGCCGCCCCTGAGTGTCACCAGGGATCTTACCGTCGTGGTCACTGAAGTGAATCTTCCGCCAACGATCTCACCCGTAGACCCCGCAACGGTAAACGAAGGGGAACTGGTCACGGTCACGGTTGTTGCAACCGACCCGGATCTTCCGGCCAACAGCCTGGTCTTCACCCTGGGGGCAAATGCGCCCGAGGGCGCGGCCATCGACCGAACCTCCGGCGTCTTCACCTGGACTCCCAACCGGGCGCAGGGGCCATTGACCTACGATATCCCCATCGTCGTCACAGACAACAGGACTCCCGCCCTGAGCGCTCAGACTTTGTTTAAGGTCGTTGTCAACGAGGTCAACACACCGCCGGTGCTGGCCGCGATCGCCGCCCAGACGGTGGACGAAGGCACACCCTTGAGTTTTGTTGCAGCTGGATCGGACACCGATCTGCCAGCTCAGACGCTCCGCTACAGTCTGGGGCTCGGTGTGCCGCCGGGAGCGAGCATCGATGCGACAACCGGTGAGTTCCGGTGGACGCCGACCGAGGCGCAGGGGCCGGGCACCTTCGTGGTGAGTGTGCGTGTGACCGACAGCGGGGTGCCGATCGGCCGTGCCGCTCAGGACGTAACCATCGTCGTGAACGAAATCAATACCGCGCCGGTGGTCAGTCCGATCCCTGACGTGACCGTTTCCCTTGGCAACACGGTAACGGTTCAGATCGCTGCGAAGGACGCAGACCTGCCTGCCAACACGCTTCAATATGCCCTGGTGAGTGGGCCGACAGGGGCGGTGGTGGATCCTGCCACCGGTGTTCTGACCTGGGCACCCAGCGCGGCTCAGGCGGCCAGCTCGAGCGTGATCACTGTGTCCGTGACTGACAACGGTCCGGGCAATCTGAGCGCCACCACCAGTTTCACAGCGACCGTGGGCGAGAACCTCCCGCCGACCATGAGTCCCATCAGCAATCAGACTGCCCCCGAAAACGGGGCGGTGCCCTTGATTGCGTTTACGATCACCGATCCGGATACCGTGTTGACGGCCTATCAATACACCGTTACCTCGTCGAATCCGGACCTCGTGCCGGCGGCCAACATCGTAGTGGGAGGAACCGGCTCGAACCGGACCTTGTCGATCAAACCTCTCCCGGATGTGAGCGGCACGAGCACGATCACGTTGACGGCCAAGGAACCCGCGGGCGGCCAGGCGGTCACTGCCTTTGATCTGAGGGTGGCTCCGTTGCCTCCGGGAATCGTCCGCCAGCCGGCGGATCAACAGGCCGTTGCCGGGAGCGAAGTCACGTTTAGCGTGCTGGCGACCGGTAGCAAACCGCTGACCTATCAGTGGAAACGCGATAATGTGGACATTCCCGGAGCCGGGAACTCCGTCCTGCTCCTTAAAAATGTTAAGCCGAGTGAGGCCGGTACCTATTCCGTGGTGGTCGGCAATACGCTGGCATCGGTAACGAGCCGGGACGCGGTGCTCGCGGTCGTGGTT
Organism: Verrucomicrobiota bacterium; assembly: GCA_021733945.1. Classification (GTDB taxonomy): domain Bacteria; phylum Verrucomicrobiota; class Verrucomicrobiia; order Limisphaerales; family SIBE01; genus JAIPJX01. The sequence continues at coordinate 15,304 of JAIPJX010000042.1, forward strand.
CCGCTGCGGATCACGAGCCAGCCACTGAGCCAGAAGGTGCTCGCTGGCGGGAATGTGACTCTGGCGGTTGTTGCCGAGGGATCCGGACAGCTCACCTACCAATGGTCCGCCAACGGAGTGGATATTCCCAACGCCACAGGCGCGAATCTGGTCTTGAACGCCGTCGATCCGATCGTGGCGGGATCTTATGTGGTGACCGTGAGCAGCGCGGGCGTATCGGTCAAGAGCCAACCGGCTCAGCTTGATGTCATCGCGCCGGTGGTGATCACCGGTCAACCGCAGCCGCAGACGGTGGCTGCAGGGGGTGCTGCCGATTTCACCGTGGTAGCCACGGGATCGCAGCCCATTCGATATCAGTGGCAGTTCCAGGGGAGGGATATTTCCGGAGAAACGGCTCCAACTCTGGCGCTGACGAACTTGAAACCGCAGGATTCCGGGAATTACAGTGTGGTTGTCAGCAACGCGGGTGGTTCCGTGCGCAGCGGTGCCGCAGAGTTGGTGGTGGCGGCTCCTCCGGTGATCAAACGGCAGCCGCAGCCAAAGCAGGTGCTCGCCGGAGGGGATGCCTCCTTCTCGGTGACTGTGAGCGGAACGCCCCCACTGGCCTACCAATGGAGTCTGAACGGCACGGCAATCCCTGGAGCGACCAGCGCGACGTTGGCTCTGACGGGGGTCACGCCGGCCCAGGGCGGTGATTATACGGTCGACGTGTCGAACCCGGGAGGGGCGGTCACAAGTGTCCCAGCAACGCTTGCTGTCAATGAACCGGTTGTCATCACGGCACAGCCGCAGCGGCAGACGGTTGCCGCGGGGGGGACCGCCAGTTTCAGTGTGACAGCCACCGGAAGCGCGCCGCTGACCTATCAGTGGAAATTCCGGGGCGTTGATATGCCCGGGGAGACCAACCCGACCCTGACGGTCGCGAATGTGAACGCAGCCAGCCACGCCGGTGCCTACCGGGTGGTGGTCAGCAATCCTGCGGGCCCCGTGACGAGCGCTGTCGCCCCATTGACCGTGAACGTGGGAGTCAACATCGTTCAGCAGCCCCAGAGCCTGAGTGTGACCAACGGCAGCAATGTCGGGTTTACCGTCGTTGCCACGGGAACAGCGCCACTGACCTATCAGTGGCGCTTCAACGGGACGGATATTGTGGGAGCCACCAGTGCCAGCCTCGCGGTTGGCAATGTGCAACCGGCTAATGCCGGTGCCTACAGCGTGGTGGTGCAGAACCTGGTCGATGCAGCCACGAGTGCCGACGCGGTCCTGGGTGTCATTATCCCGCCTTCCATCCAGACCCAGCCGGTGAGCCAGAACGTCGACCTCGGGGCGAGCGTGAACTTCAGTGTTGTGGCGTCCGGCGATGCTCCGCTCTCGTTCCAATGGCAGCTGAACGGTGGAACCATCGCGGGGGCCACCGCAGCGACCTACTCAATTCCGAATGCTCAACCCAGGGACGCGGGAAGTTACACGGTGGTTGTTACGAATCCGGGAGGTTCCGCGACAAGTAGCACCGCAACCCTGAGTCTGATCCTGCCGCAATTGGCAACCGGTAACACGGCGAACAATGTTCCGGCACCGATTGTTGCCCCGCAGGGGACCTTTGGTGGCAACAACTCGGGCAACGGCGCCGCTAGCGCCCGCCGAAACGCACCCCCGTCCACCGCGACGGACCGATGGTTTGCCTGGCAGGCACCCGGCAGCGGCATCGTGACCTTCAGCACGGCAGGAAGTACGTTTGACACCGTGCTGGCAGCCTACACCGGAACCGCCCCCAATCTGACCCAAATCGCGCGGGACGACGATCGTGGCGGATTCTTGGCCTCCGAGATTCAGTTCAATGCGGTGCAGGGAACCTCCTACCTGATCAATGTTCAGGGCTTTGGCGGCGCGTCGGGTGAGTTTATTGTCAGCTTCACCCTCAACGCCACCCAGGCGCGGTTGCCGGTGTTGAGTTCATCGCCCACCAGTGTTTCTGCGATCGTGGGTGCCGCCGTGAATTTCAGCGTGGTGGCTTCCGGGACCGACCTGAGCTATCAATGGCTCCGGAACGGCACGGCAATCGCCGGAGCCACCGGTGCGAGCCTGGCGCTGCAAAATGTGCAGGAGACCGACGCTCTGAGCTATACCGTCCGCGTGACCAGCGGCACGACGGGGACTCCGGTTTCTGTCGAGAGTCTTCCCGCCTTGCTCCACGTGGGAACGGTGGACAGTCTCTCGGAGGACAAGTTCCTCAACGCGCCGCGTTTGAGCGGCGGAGTGGTTCTCCAGTCGGTTGTGATTCGGCCCCCCTCCGTTCAGGCGGGTGGATCGGTGGCCCGCGGGTTCACCGGATCCCAGGTGTTCAACACCTTCGGAGCCTCCAAGGAGCCGGGTGAACCAAACCATTGCGATGTGGTGGGTGGCGCTTCCCAATGGTTTACCTACGTGGCACCGGAAACGGGCGTGGTGCGGGTAAGCACGGAAGGCAGCAGTTTTGATACGGTTCTCGCCGTGTATTCCGGACCCGGGACCAGCTTTGCCGACCTGGTTCTGGTCGCATGCGACAACAACAGCGGCACGGACGGGGTCACCAGTGTGGCCACACTCCAGGTCACCAAGGATACCACTTACTTTGTCGCAGTGGACGGGGTGGGAGGTGCGAGCGGGACGGTCAAGCTGGGTTACGAATTTGCCCAGGGTCCCGCCATCGCGGCTCAGCCAAAGAGCGTTTCGGTGAGGCAGGGCGAACAGGTCGTGTTCACGGTCGCTTTGGCGGATCCCGTGGCTGGTGCGGTGCCGGTGGTATCCACGTATCAATGGACAAAGAACGGCCTGGCAATCGCCGGGCAGACAGCCAACAACCTGGCGTTTGTGAGTGCGACTTTGACCGACGCCGGAGATTACGCCGTGATCGTGTCGAACTTCGCGGGATCAACGACCAGCGAAACCGTGCGGCTCGATGTGAGCGTGCCGTTGTCCATCTCGGCACAACCTGTGGACCAGGCATTGACGGTGGGTGCCGCGCTGAACCTCTCGGTGGCCGCCAGTGGAACGGATCCGATCACCTATCAATGGCAGTTGAACGGATCGGACATCGCGGGTGCGACCGCGGCGAGCTACTCGGTGGCGTCCGCTCAGTCTGCCGACGCGGGTGCCTACACGGTGGTGGTGACCAATCCGGTTGGCTCGGTCACCAGCGCAACGGCGACCGTGACTCTGGACTCCACGCCGACCATCACGGTGCAACCGGTGGGCGTTGCGGCAACGGTGGGTGACCAGGTGAACCTCGCGGTGACGGCAACCGGCACGGGCACCCTGAGCTATCAGTGGCGCTTGAATGGTGTGGACGTGGCGGGTGCCACGGCGGAAACACTCGTTCTGGACAATGTGGATCCCGCCAGCGCAGGGAATTACACGGTCGTGGTGGGTAATACAGCCGGAGCGGTGATCAGCCAGGTTGCCGCAGTGAGTGTGAATGTGCCGCTCGCTCTGGTCGAGGAACCCCAAAGCCAGACACTTCCGGCCGGCAGCACCGCCATCTTCAACGTGCGGGCCAGCGGAAGCGGGCCCTTCGCTTACCAGTGGCGCCTGAACAGCCAGGATATCCCCGGCGCGGTGAGCTCGAGTCTGGCCGTGACGGACGTGCAGGCGATCAATCAGGGCGGATACGCCGTCGTGGTCACCAGCGGTGCTCAATCGGTCACCAGCGCCGAGGCGGTTCTGAGCGTGAGTTCGCTCCCGATCATCACCGTGCAGCCGCTCGGGCAGGTGGTCTACGCCGGTGCGAATGTGACGCTGAGTGTCGTGGCCGGAGGAACCGGGCCCCTGCAGTACCAGTGGCTGCTTGATGGAACGTCGCTTGAAGGTGCCACCTCACCGGAGTTGATCCTGCCGGGGGTCGGAGTCGGTGCCGCGGGAAGTTATTCAGTGATTGTGAGCAACGGTGCCGGAACAGCAGCCAGTGAACTGGCGATCCTGACGGTGCGCGAGGTGGTTTCGAATCTGAGCCAGAATTTGACCGGATTCGACCAGGGCTTGAACGCGTTTCGGTTCCGGGTGAGTGTGCCGGAAGGACGCCAGGCCCTGGTTCAGGTCAGCACCGATTTCGTGGATTGGGTGGATCTGACACCGGCACCGGTGACGGGTGTGTTGGATGTCGAGGATCCGGATGCGTCCGGCCTTGCACTTCGATTCTATCGTGTGCTTGATGCCGGTCCCGCCCAGTAGTCGGTCGGTCCAGGCAATTCAAAAAAAGCCCGGAGGGGTCTCCGGGTTTTTTGGGTCCGGGGTGCATTCTTGAAACCATGCGATCAAGATTATGTGTGGCATTGTTGGATACGTTGGGACCAAGGAGGCCTCACCCGTCATTCTGGACGGTTTGCGCCATCTTGAATATCGAGGTTACGACAGTGCCGGCATGACGGTCCTCAACGGCGGGCAACTCAGTACCCGCAAACGGAAGGGGCGAATTGTCGACGGGCTTTCAAAACTGCTCGACGAAACGCCATTGATGGGTTGTCTTGGAGTCGGGCATACTCGATGGGCGACTCATGGCGAGCCGTCCGACCGCAACTCCCACCCCCATCACGATCAGTCCGGGCGGATTTCGATCGTTCACAACGGCGTGCTCGAAAACTTCGAGTCTCTGCGTGAAAAACTCGCCGCCCAGGGGCATGAGTTCAAGTCGGAGACGGACACGGAGGTGTTGGCGCATTTGATCGGTGCGTGCTACGAAAAACAAAACGGCGGCTCGGACGGAGTTCATCCTTTGACCCGTGCGGTTATGACGGCGCTGCGCGAGGTAATTGGAACCTACGGAATCGCGGTGGTCTGTTCTGATTTTCCAGGGCTGATGGTGGGAGCTCGGCGCGGTTCCCCTTTGATCGTTGGAGTGGGAGGGGGGAACATTTTATTGCCAGCGATGCGAGTGCCATCGTGGCTCACACGCGACAGGTCGCCTACCTGAACGACTACGACGTGGCAACCGTCCAGGTGGATCGGTTTGACGTCAAAAATCTCGGATCGGATACGGCGAAAGTACAGATCAGCCGGATCGAGTACAGTCCCGAGGCCGCTGAGAAGGGGGCCTTTCCCCACTTCATGCTCAAGGAAATCCATGAGCAACCCCAGACAGTGCGCAATGCGCTGCGCGGTCGGCTTGATCTGGAGGAGTCGACGGCCCGGTTTGGCGGGTTGAACATGAGCACGGCTGAGCTCAGAGGCATTGATCGGGTGGTGATTCCGGCCTGCGGCACCAGTTGGCATGCCGCACTGATCGGCGAGTATTTGATCGAGGAGTTGGCCCACCTTCCAACTGAGATCGAATATGCCAGTGAGTTCCGGTACCGGAATGCGCCGATTGAGAAGAACACACTCGTCCTGGTGATCACTCAATCCGGCGAAACGGCGGACACTCTGGCCGGACTGCGCGAGTCACGCAGAAGAGGTCACAAGGTGCTCGCGATGTGCAACGTGGTGGGCAGTACCATTGCCCGGGAGGCGGACGGTGGGATTTACCTCCACGCCGGTCCGGAGATCGGCGTTGCTTCCACCAAGGCATTTACCTCACAGGTCACGGTGTTGACGTTGCTGGCGGTTTTGCTGGGACGCATCCGCATGTTGTCCGGCAGTCGCGGCAGGGAGATCATCCGTGCGCTTGAGGCGATTCCGTCCCAAATGGAAAGGATTCTGGCTCAGAACGATCATGTTCGGCGAATCGCCTTGAAGTATGCCGGTTGTGAAGATTTTTTCTTTCTTGGGCGGCAGTACAATTTCCCGGTTGCCCTCGAAGGCGCGTTGAAGTTGAAGGAGATCTCCTATGTCCATGCCGAGGGTTATCCGGCGGCGGAGATGAAGCATGGGCCGATCGCCATGATCGACGAGAAAACTCCAACCGTGTTTGTCATACCGACCGATTCGCTTTACGAAAAAACCTTCGGCAATCTCGAGGAGATCAAGGCCCGGAAAGGACCGATCATCGCAATCGCCACCGAGGGCAACGATCGCATTGCCACCAAAGCCGATGAAGTGATCCACATTCCCGCCACGATTGAGCCTCTGAATCCCTTGCTGGCCGCCCTGCCACTGCAGTTGCTCGCGTATCATATCGCGGTGGCACGCGGGTGCGATGTCGATAAACCACGGAACCTGGCCAAATCGGTGACGGTGGAATAGCCCCGATTCCCTACGGGAGGGCATTGCTTCGAGCCTTCTGGATCGCCAGTGCCTCAACGGAGGCGTCGAATTCAGGGTTTGGTTCGGACGGCACGGGTGCGTCTACGTCCCGACGCCAGGTCTCCAGGGCGCGCAGCAGTTCGCCGGTTTTTTCCGGGTGGGTTTGAGCGAGGTTTCGTCTTTCTCCAATATCGGTCCTCAGATGATACAGCTCCAGCGCTCCGTCCTCAAAATACTGATGCAGTTTCCAATCCCCCAGGCGGATGATGCTGCAGGGGCGCGTTCTGAAGAGGGGATCCCGCTGTTCGTTGAATACGCTGTAGGATTCGAGGTACGCCGGAAAATGCCAGAACAATGGCCGCTCGTGCCACGTCCCGGTCTCGCCTTTCAAAAGGGGGACAAGGCTGACTCCATCGATTGGCTGTCCTGCGGGGAGTGCGGCACCCGCTATCTCGCACAGGGTCGGGTATAGATCGACGTTGTGAACCGGAACTGAGGATCGGCTCCCCGCTGCAACGACGCCGGGCCAATGGATCAGGAAGGGTTCCCGAATCCCGCCTTCGTAATAGTTCCCCTTGTAGCCCTGCAGGGGATCCATGTCGGTCGCGGGGCCGAAACCACCGTTGTCCGAAGTGAGCACAATGACCGTGTTCGTGTGGAGATTGAGCCGGTGCAACTCTGCAACAAGCCGCCCAACTCCGTCGTCCACGGCCTGGATCATGGTGGCCATGACAACATGCCGGTGAAGTCGACCCGGCGTTTTGGATTCGTATTTCGCAAGGAGCTCCCGCTTCGGTTGGAGCGGGGTGTGAACGGCAAAATGGGCCAGATACGCGCACCAGGGCTTTTCCTGTGATTCCTGAATAAACCGGATCGTATGGTCGGTCAGCACGTCGGCCAGATAACTGCCATCGGGACCCAGATGCCCCTTGAATCCCGGCAGTTTCCGGTGCTCGACCTCGACATCGAATCCCTGTGCCTTCGCGCTCGTTCCGAGATGCCATTTGCCGAACATCCCAGTCCGGTAGCCGGCCGCCTGAAGACGCTCAGCCCAGGTTTCGATCCCGGGATTCAAAGTGTCCGTGCCCGGGATGTGCATCAGCCTGCGATGGCGGGTGTCCCCGCGCGCCCGGGTGCCAACGTTGAAGATTCGGTGCTGCGGCGTGTATTGTCCGGAAAGCAGGCAGGCACGCGAGGGAGCGCAGTTGGCGGCCCCGGCGTAGGCGTCGGTGAAGATGATTCCTTCCCTGGCGAGTTTGTCGATGTGTGGCGTTTCATAAAAGTCCGATCCCATGAATCCGGAATCGCGCCATCCGAAATCATCGAGAAAAATGAAAAGAATATTGGGTGGCGGCACAGGCGCCGAGAAGATCGGAACAACGGCGAGCAAGCTCAAACCGAGGGCGACGCCGAGCTGGATCGTGGCGCGTCGGAGGATTCGGGGGCGGGTTGGTTTCATGCGTTGTGTCGAATTGAGAGTGCCAGACTATTTCAAGAAAGCAGATTTGCAATCGTTTCGGGACTGGATCGAATGGGTCTTTCACGTTTCTATATCGGGATGCCAAAGCGAGTCACTGCGTTTTTCACTGTCCAAGCCAACCGTTCGAACGCGGCGGTGCGCTGCGTGGTCCGGGCTGCGATCTGGAGTTTTTTCTCGGGTATGTTGATCCTCGCCACCAGCTCGCAGGCGGGTGCTTGGGTTCGGCAGGATCTTGCATCGGGATTTGGAACTCTCAAAATGGGCGGCCCGGAGTTCCGTGGACGTTTCGGTGGCGGTGCCTGGGGGCGGGTCAATGGGGTCGATTTGGATGGGGATCAGGACATCGATCTGGTCGTCACGTTCGGCATCGGTGGCGGTGCCATGGGCACCTGCAGCGGTCTGTTCGTTTATTCGAATGTGGGTTCCGCTCAGGAGGGTGTCTTGAACGCGGGTATCAAACTGGCCGCTCACGCTGAAATCAAGGGTGCTGTCCCGCTTGTTGGCGATGCCAATTCGGATGGCCGACCCGATATTCTCTGCAACGGGCTGCTCTTTCTCAATCGATCGGTTTCGGGCGGCCTTTCGTTTGCGGCGGCTCAACCGATGAAGGACCCCGGCTGGCGGCACCCGGAGGTCTGTGACTGGAACCAAGACGGTGTTTCGGACCGGTTTCTTGAAGATCGCTGGCAGCTGCGATGGATCGACGGTCGGACGGGTCAAACCGCATCTCTGAAGGCTGGAAGCAGCGATCTTTTGACCGATTTGTTTGTTCGCCCGTTTGCCTGTGACTGGGACGCGGACGGCGATCTGGATTTGTTGATCGGCCAGGAGAGCGGGCACATCACATTCATAAAGAACGAAGGGGGTTCCCTTCTGTCCGAGTCTTACATCGAACAGTTCGATCCGGATGTCGATTCGGGATGCGCCAGCGTGCCGACCTTGTGCGATTGGGATGGGGACGGGGATGTCGACATGATCGTGGGGAATGCTGCGGGATTCCTTGAGTATTTCGAATCGGATGCGGGAGGGTTCCTGCCGGTTCGCCGGCTTCAGGCCGATGGCGTCGAGGTTCGGATTCTTGCTGGAGAACTGGGATCGATCCAGGGACCCGAGGAGGCCCGCTGGGGATACGCCGCGCCGCAGACGGCGGATTGGGATCTGGACGGCGACCTGGATTTGCTGGTCGGGTGTGTGACCGGGGAACAGCTCTTTTTCGAAAACACCGGTTCTCGCATTCATCCGCGATTGGCGGCGGCCCGAAGGCTGGAAGTGGAATGGGGTGGCAGGCAGCCGGTGCTTCCCGCCGGAATTCGGTACACCCCCGAGCCCGACACGCTCATCACCCAGACACGATGCCGTCCGGTGGTGCTCGACTGGAACGGCGATCATTTGCCGGATTACATCACGATCGATCACAAAGGTGCTCTGGCGTGTTACCCCCGTTTTCGTCGTCCGGATGGATCCCTTGGGCTGCATCCCGCTGAATATCCGTTTCGTGATCCATCGGGAGAACCGCTGCAGTTCTGTTCCCACCCGAATCCCGGACGCAACGGCAGGATCAAATTCTGTTTCGCGGACTGGGACGGGGACGGAGATCTTGATCTGATCCGGAGTGCCGGAACACCCGATGGGCTGCACAACCTGGACAATCACGGCAATTTCACCTATTTGGAATGCATCCGTCGGGAACCTTCCAACCGCGCTGTTTTTGAGTGGCGTGGTGAACTGGTGCCCTCGGGTCAGATTCGACTTCAGGGCCATACTTCGGCTCCGGTCGTGGTGGATCTGGACGGCAATGGCACGCTCGACATCGTCTCCGGATGTGAGGATGGCAGGATCTACTGGTTCACACGGGAATGGATCGACCCACTCGCATCGAAGCGTTAGAGCGTGTGTGAAAAGTAGGAGCCGACGTAAGAAGGCTCACTTCCTCAGCTTCCAAACCAGTCAATTTCCAGAGTATTTGGAGCCTCGTCACCTCGGCGCCTACCATGAAATTAGAATTTTCAGACCGGCTCTTAGGTCATGTCAGGATGTCCGTGACAACCCGAGAGGATTCCACTCCGGTCAGGCGCATGTCCAGACCCTGAAACGGGACGCTGAACCGGTTGTGATCGATGCCAAGCAGATGCAGCATGGTGGCGTGCAGGTCCCGGATGTGCACGATGTTCTCAACCGCGTGATAGCCCAGTTCGTCCGTTGCCCCGTAGGAGACGCCGCCCCGAACGCCGCCCCCGGCCATCCACATGGAAAACCCCTTGATGTGATGATCCCGTCCTTTGCCGCCCTTGACCTGTGACATCGGGGTGCGCCCAAATTCTCCGCCCCAGACGATCAACGTGTCTTCCAGCAATCCCCGTTGTTTGAGGTCCTGAACCAGAGCCCAGGTTGGCTTGTCGGTGAGGGGACAGCACACGTTCATGTACTGCACGAGTCCGCCGTGGTGATCCCAGCCCCGGTGGTACAGATGCACGAACCGGACACCGCGCTCCACCAGCCGCCGGGCCAAAAGGCAGTTCGAGGCGTATGATCCATCGCCCGGTGTGGCACCGTACATGTCCAGGATGTGGCGGGGTTCGTTGGACACATCCATCAGCTCCGGAACCGATTTTTGCATCCGGAACGCCATCTCGTAGGCGGCGATGCGCGTTGAAATTTCTGCGTGGTGCACGCTTTGATTTCGGTGCACGTTCAACGCTCGCACGGTCTCGACCAACTGCCGCTGCTGAGTTGGAGAGACGCCTGCCGGACTCCTGACGTAGTGGACGGGGTCCCCGCTTGCGTTGAATTCGACTCCCTGAAACTGGCTTGGAAGAAATCCTGCCGACCATTGCCGCGAAGCGATCGGTTGGGGGTTGCGTCCGCCCGTGCTCGTCAGCACGACGAATCCCGGCAGATCCTGTGTCTCGCTTCCCAGTCCGTAGGTCACCCAGGACCCCATCGAGGGACGGCCGTTGAGGGCTGTGCCCGTGTTCATGAACGTGTGGGCTGGATCGTGATTGATCTGTTCGGTGACCATCGAACGGATCACACAGAGATCATCCGCCATTCTGCCGTGCCAGGGCAGAAAATCGCTGATCAGCTGGCCGCTCTGCCCGTATTCCCTGAACTGCGTCAGAGGCCCCTGACAGCGCAGCGTCTGGTTCTGGAGCTGCGCGATGGGTTGTCCCCTGGTGAAGGATTCCGGCATGGGTTGTCCGTCCATCGCCTCCAGCTTCGGTTTGTAATCGAAGGTTTCCAGATGGGAGGGCCCTCCCGCCATGCAGAGGAAGATGACCCTCTTGGCCCGTGGCGCGTGATGCGGGCCGCCGGCAAGTCCCAGACCAGCCTGCGTTGCCTGCGTGCGTTGGCTGGTCCCATCCGCCCGAGCAAGGGAGCTCAGCGCGAGGGCCCCCAGACCGACGCCGCTCCGCGCGAGAAATGTCCTGCGGTTGATCTCGGTGACGGAGGGGTCGGCCGGGTGCGTGTGCATCGTTTAATAGCGGGTAATGGTTTCGCTCAGGTTCAGCAGGGCTCGGGCCACCTCGGTCCAGGCTGCCAGTTCGACCGGGTCCAGATCGCCGCGAACCGGTGCCGTTCCCGTTCGGATCAGTTTGACGGCCGCCTCGCGGTCGTGTTGGAATCGGTTCCGGGTGGAGCTCAGGAATCCGCCCAGGGTCCGGCTCTCCAGCGCGTCTGGAGCCCGGGAAACAGCGCGCCGAAACGCGAACTCGATCCGGGAAGGATCTGTCCCCGGCTGAGTGACAATTTTCTCTGCGAACACACGGGCCGCTTCGACAAACGTGGGATCGTTCAGAAGGACCAGCGCGGCGAGGGGGGTGTTGGATTGTGGACGTTGGGCGGTGCACTCCTCGCGGCGCGGTGCGTCGAAGGCCTTGAGCATGGGATGCAGGAATTGTCTTTGCCAGTGCATATACAGCCCGCGACGCCACTGTTGCGTCCCGGTGTCCGCTGTGTAGGTCCGAGGCGGGAAATTCAGGTGGCGGTAGTATCCCTCCGGCTGATAGGGGCGCACGCTGGCACCGCCGGTCTCGCGGACGAGCAGGCCGCTCACCGCAAGTGCGTTGTCCCGGATGAATTCCGCAGGCAGTCGAAACCGGGATTGCCGCGCCATCCATCGGTTATAGGGATCTTCCCGGGACAGCTCCTCTGAAACCTGCGACGACTGACGGTAGGTTCGGCTCATGACCAGTCGTTTCATCAGCAGCTTGATGTCCCAGCCGGACTCGACGAAGTCGAGCGCCAGCGCATCGAGTAATTCGGGGTGTGTCGGCGGTTCTCCCTGTCCGCCGAAGTCGTCCAGATCACCGGCAATGCCTGCTCCAAACACCAGATACCAGAACCGGTTCGCGAACACGCGGGCGGTCAATCGCCCCGTGCCTTCCAGCGGATCGGTGAGCCAGCGTGCCAGGTCGAGACGATTGGCGCGACGGTCCTTCACGTCGAGGGAACCCAGGAATGTGGGAACTGCGGGCTCAACCACCGGGCCCGTTTCGTCCAGCCAGTTGCCACGGGGCAGTATCCGGGTGACGCGCGGTTCGACCGCGGCCGAGATCATGATGCGGCGCGCGGTCTTGCGGAGGGCTTCCAGCTCGGCACGCGCGCTTTGAATGCGATCGGACAGTTGCGCGGTTGCCAAGTCTCCTGAAGATCCTGCGGTGCCCTCTGTCTCCAGGGCGGTAATCCGGCTTTCCAGGGCTGCGGCTCGCGCCCGGTACGAAGGGGGCAGAACCGTGATCTCCGGATTGCGTTGGGTTGGGAGCGAATTGTCAGCTCCGCCGGTGAGGTGATCTGCTTCATCGAGGTCCGCGAAGAATGCGGCCATGGAATAGAAATCGCGCGAAGTGTAGGGATCAAACTTGTGATCGTGGCACTGGCTGCAGCCCATGGTCGCACCCATCCAGACACTGGAAAGATTCCGAACCCGATCCGCCGCGTACATCGCAAGGTATTCCTTGAGCTGTACACCGCCCTCGTGCGAGGTCTGAAGCAGGCGGTTATAGGCCGAAGCGACCTTCTGGTCGATGCCCGAACCGGGGATGAGATCTCCCGCGAGTTGTTCTGCGGTGAATCGGTCGAACGGCATGTTTTGGTTGAAGGCATGGATCACCCAGTCCCGATAGGGGGAAACGCTGTGATCCTGATCTCCATGGTAACCGACCGTGTCGGCAAAACGCACCAGATCCAGCCAGTACATGGCCATGCGTTCGCCATAGGCCGATGAACCGAGCAACCGGTCCACCTGACGCTCGTAGGCGTCGGCGGAGGTGTCGCCAAGAAAGGCGGCTGCCTCCTCGGGGGAGGGCGGTAATCCGGTGAGATCGAAACTGAGTCGGCGGAGCAGTGTTGCCGGGTCTGCCGACGGCGAGGGTGTGAGTTTCCTGGTTTCGAGTTGAGCCAGGATGAAGAAGTCGATTGGGGTGAGTGGCCATTCGGTGTTCCGGACTGAAGGCAGGGGATGTCGCCGGGGTGATATGTAAGCCCAGTGGCGCGACCACGGAGCTCCTTCAGCAATCCAGCGTTTCAGGAGGGAGATTTCTTCCGGCGACAACTCCTTGCCGGAATCAGGTGGAGGCATCCGATCCTCGGGATTCTCGGTGGTGATCCGTCCGATCATCGCGCTGCGGCCGGGTTCGCCCGGGACAATGACGCGTTCCTTGCGGGTGTCCGATTTTGCGTGTTCTTCAAGGTCGAGACGCAGATCCGCCTTGCGGTGCGCCCCATCCGGTCCATGACATTGAAAACAATTGTCTGAAAGAATCGGACGGATCTGGCGGTTGAAATCGACTGGTGACCCGGCTTGCGAGGATTTCCCAATCAGCAGGAAACAAAACAGAGTGACACCAAATAATCGAAAGAGCTTGTGGGCGGACGAAGTGGGTGAAGCATTCGAGGGGCAGCCGCGTTTCGAACGGATGATCCGGAGTGCGGGTTTATTGGAAGACACTGGCGAAGGAGTGTTTCCCGGCCGGAAGCCGCGTGGGCTCCGGCCTGGGAAACCGGAAGGGCGAGGCGCTGGAAATGGGTGCGCCTGATGGGTCATCGTCAATCCAGGGTTTTAATCCGGAGATTGCGGTACCAGACCGGAGCTTCGGCGGCTCCGTGCAGGCCCTGGAATCCGATAGGGCCTTTGCGTGAAAAATCCTTCAGCGCTTTGGCGAATTTGTTCGGGGTGCCGTCCGGGTTTTTGTGGGCTTCTTTCCAGTCATCCAGATCGATGTCCATTGCAATTTCGCCGTTGAACACGAGCTTCAAATGACTGCCCTTGCAGGTGATGGTGTAGTGGTTCCATTCGCCTGCGGGTTTTGCAAGGGATTTGCTCGGCGCTTTGGCGTCATACAGGGCACCCACCATGCCGATGCGACCGCCATCGGTGGTTTCGTGCACCTGGATTTCCAGTGCGGACAAGACATTTTTTGGATTTCCAGCTCGAAGAAAGACGCCGCTGTTCGCGCCTTTGGCGACCTTGAACTCCAGGTCGAGCACGAAATCGGAGTAGGAATCCTTGGTCCATATCTCGCTGTGATCCTTCGCGGAGAGAACGCCATGGTCGATGTGCCAGGAACCGGGTTTAACGGCCGCGTTGGAGAGGTCTTCAGAAAACAGGGGTTTCCAGCTTGAACTGTCCGGATGCTCCGCGTGTTGGGCGCGGGTTGTGGTGCTGTGAAAGAGACCGAGCACAGCCAGCATCAGGAGAGCCCGTGTGATCGGGCGAAAAGGGTGTTTCATAGTTCATCCAAGCGTTGCAGAGATGGCACCGGCGTCAAGGCAATATCCGATCCTCACCGGACCTTGATCTTGGTTCGCGGTGCATGACAAAGATTTCGTCCGAGAGTGTCGAGGATCGGATTGCGCTGGATGCTTGAAAAACCCAGGTGCAGGTGTCGGGTCCAGCCCTCCGCCTGTTTGAAGCGACGGGACAGGGTGCCCACTTGCAGCGACATCTCCTCCATGGCGCTCAGGTAGGAATTCATGCCCTGGCTGGTGTCGAGCCAGTCCTGCTGGCTCTCGTGCGCTGCAAGCGCTTCCAGTTTTCTTGCTTGTTCTGCGGCTGTGTTGACGTAGAGCTCCGGGTGGATCGGATCCCTCAGCGGCCCCTGCAGTCCGTGGGGTGTCGAATGGTAGATCGTGATGTCGGCCGGGCTGGGCGGACGGGAGGGGACCGTTTTGAAATTCGGCATCCCGTGCGCAAATGCGGCGGAGACCACCAACCGGCAGGTGTTGGTGTGGTCCTCCATGTAATCGACCGGGGGATGAGTCAGGATGACCGAGGGTTCAACCTCGCGGATGATCGCCGCGACGCGCCGGATCGTTTTTAGTTCATAGAAGATCTCCAAATCCCTGCAGAAGGGCGGATGCCAGTGAGCGCCGAGGATCGCGGCGGCTTTCTTGGCTTCGATGCGCCGGCGCCGTGCCGTTTCAGTCGATCCCATGCGCACACTGCCACAGTTGCCTTGGGAGAGATTCAGATAATGAATCTCCCAGCCGTGGCGTGCCAGGAGCAGCAGCGTGCCCGCCATTCGGAACTCGATGTCGTCCGGGTGTGCGCCGATCGCGATGGCGACTTTATTTTCCACGGATTTCTTTCATCCGGACCGGTTTGCCGCGCTTGGCGGAGAGGTCCGCGGCGAAAATAACTTCATGCGTGGCGACCGCGTCAGCCAGTCCCGCAAGCGGCATCTGGTGGCCCTGGGCGATCGCGTCGAAGAGTGTGTCGAATTCGGCCTGGTAAGGGTGATCCGAAACATCGCCCGAATCCATCAGTGACATGGAAAGTTTGCTCCAGCCGTTTTTGTTGGCACCCAGAAGATTGGAGTGAAACTTGTCGTCAAGCAGGCTGCCTTCGCTTCCCACCAGGTGGGTGTGGAAGTAATAGGGCTGAAAACAATCCACGACAGCCGCGCATTTTCCAACAGCACCGCTCTTGAATTTCAGGATGGTCACACTGCTGGTTGGATATTCGTATTTCTGGAAATCCGGATGAGCCGATTGGGTGTCGTAACTGGTGACTTCCTCGACCTCGCTGCCCATGCACAGGAGGAGGGCGTCCAGAGCATGGCAACCCGCTGTCAGCAGGCTGGAGCCGCCGCCCTTGCGTGTGACGTTCCACCGGTATTGACCATACCAGGGTCCGATCCCGTGGTAATAATCGACTTCCCCGTAATGAATCTTTCCAAGCAGTCCTCGATCGATCACCGACTTGGTGACCTTGAAATGACTCGAGAACCGGGCTTCGAAACAAATGCAGAAATTCACCTTCGCCTTCTTGATCGCGGCTTCGACGGTTCGGAGGTCTTTGAGGGAAAGCACGAGCGGTTTCTCGGCGATGATATGTTTGCCGGCCTTGGCGACTTCAACGATCTGGCGTGCGTGTTCCCATGGGTAGCTCGTCACGGAAATCACCTGGAGATTCGGGTCGGCGAGCATCGCCTTGAGACTGTTGTAAACCGTGATGGTCCCACCGTGTTTGGCGGACACTTCGCTCGAGTCGAGTTTGCGGGTGGAATAAACCGCACTGACCTGCGCCTTGCCACCCTGATTGATCGCGTCGATGTGGGCGCTCGCCGCCCAGCCGTATCCGATGATGCCAACGTTGAGTTTTTTCATGAGTTGACGGAGTATGGCATCGAAGTCCGCCCGCATGCAGCAAAAAATCAGGCTGAAAAAAGCGGCTGTGTTCCGGAGGTCAAAAACGCTTCGACGGCTGCTGCGTCCGGAATTCCGGCCTGACCGCCCCGAAGCGTCGCCTTCAAGGCGGCTGCGGCGGTTGCTCTGAGAATACGTTGTTCCAAGGGAATCCCCAGGGCGATACCCGCGGCGTAAGCTCCATGAAAAACATCCCCGCAGCCCGTTGTATCGACCGCCTCCACGTGGAAAGCAGGCTGATGGTGTGTGCGGCCGTCGGTTTCTTCGCCTCTGAACCAGCATCCCCTTGCGCCCGCGGTGATCACGACAACAGATCTAGTTTGCGACTGCAACTTGTGTAGTGCCTGCGCAAT
The DNA here is from genome assembly GCA_021733945.1 of Verrucomicrobiota bacterium. Classification (GTDB taxonomy): domain Bacteria; phylum Verrucomicrobiota; class Verrucomicrobiia; order Limisphaerales; family SIBE01; genus JAIPJX01. Next base: position 31,936 of record JAIPJX010000042.1, read on the forward strand.
GTCTCGTTGATTCGTGATTCGAAGGGCGAACGATTCGGATACGATCAGGTGATCGACCAGGCTCAGGAGCTCCATAAATCCAGGTTGATCCGGATTCTCCAGATCCCCCACCACCGGCTTGCCGGCCTCTCGGGCGATGGTGGCTGCCCGGATCATTCCGGGGAGCCCGAACTGATCGACAAACAGAACGCGCGCGTTGCGGATCACCTCGGGATCAGGCCAGGTGGGACCGGCCCCGATCGCGCCATTCAGGTTCGCGAAAATGGTGCGGGTTCTCTGGGTTGAATCCACCACGATGAACGAATGAACCACCCGTGCTTCGGGCAATCGCTGCGTATGGTCCAGAGCGACGCCTTCGGCGGCCATTCTGTTCAGGGCAAAACTCGAAAGTTCGTCCGTGCCGGTGACGCCTGCATACGCGCATCGCGCACCGAGGCGAGTCGCTGCCACCAGAGCTGTGGCGGTGAGACCGCCGCATTGTCGTTCCGTTCGGGAGACCGGCACCTTGGTATCCGCGGGTGGATAGCTGTCGACATACACCAGGTCATCCACGGCGACGCACCCGAGTCCCAGGACATCGATCGGCGGGTTGGTATTCACGCGACAATGGATTTTCGGAGAGCCCGCAAGGTTCTCAGGCCCTTGAAAGGCAGGCGCCGGAGCGGTCGTGCCCCGCTGGTGCGTTTGGGCCCGAACCGATCCCGATGTTTCCGGAACATCTCCTCGACAAACAGGCGTGACCCCAGAACGGCGCCGTCGTTGAAATAGCGAATCCGAAGTCTTAGCGACTGCAAATGGCTCAGTCGGCCTTTTCCTTTCCAGAGAGCTCGGATCTTTTCGATCTCAAGATCGGGATCTGCACCCGCGCCAGCGAACCGGGTTTTCCCGAACAAGGTGATCTGATATTTGCCGACCACCTTCCGCCAGTCCCCGCCTTCGGGCCCTTCGAAGCTTTCGATGCCGTTGATTGCCAAAAGATTGCCTGACGCCGCGTCGGTGTATCCGCAGAACCGGTAATCCGCCGGATCCGCGACCATGCCGGCACGCACCGGGTTCAGGTCGATGTAGGCTGCGACTGTTCGGACTACTTCCGGGCGATCCTCGACCAGGATGCTGCGAAACCGTTCCGCCCAGAGGGTGCCGAACCTGTTGTGTTGCTTGTTGTACCAGACGCTGAAGCGCTGTTTCAGTTCCTTCATGAACACCGACACATCGTGCATTCGTTTGAGCAATCGAACCCTATCCAGTTCCGGGATCGAACCTGTGATCCGGAGTGATTCGGCAATGAAACGGGATTCGGCAGCCGATTTACCGTAGAACGTCTCGACCCGCTTGAGCAGGTCCTGATCAGTCAGGTCCGGTTGGGCAGGGACGCGGGTAAGGATGTGGAAGTGATTGGACATGAGACTGTAAGTGATGATCTGGACCCCGCAAAAAGCCGCTTGGCGACGCATCATGGTTCGAAGCCGTTCCTTCGTGGTGTCGGGCGCGAGAAGGAACTCGCCGGCAACAATTCTGGAGATGCAGTGGTAGACCGCGGAAGTCTCACGCGGAAGCTTAAACCTGGGAGTTCTCATGACGGTTTTAGGGCTCCTTTCGGTATGCAGGAAACCTCGACCCGGAGAGGGGATGTGTCAAATACTTTGAGCCTGTCCCTTAGTCAATTCTCTAGGACGCGTCTGCCTATCTCCGGCAGAGTATGAGGGTTAAGTCTTTAGGCGATTTTTCGGGACATCCTCTTTCAACTTTTTTACCCTCGCGGCATGAGTAAACCCAAATGCCGCGAGCTTTCCGCCGACGAACAGCAC